>VFZO01000056.1 GCA_016871155.1 Acidobacteriota bacterium
TCGTTCGCACCGTCGGGGTAGTCCGACTGCAGATCCACCAGCAGCGCCGGCACGCGGGGCGACCGCAGCGGCACCTCGCCCTTCAGGATGAAATGTTTCGGGTAGGCGCCGAGAATTTGACCCAGGCTTTGGCCGCGCCGTCGCATGATGGTCATGACGGCCAGCATGGAGGCGATGCCGTCGTAAATAAAGCGGAACTGAGGCATCATCACAGCGCCGGTGCCTTCGCCGGCGATCGCGATCTGCTCCGGCTTGTAGGTGGACAGCGCATCCATGGCCGCCTGGCGGCCAACGGCGACACGATGGACACGCCCTCCGTGCTGGGCGGCGACATCGTCGAGCAGCGCCGAACTCGAAAGGTTGGTGATGGCCACGCGGCCCGGCGTCTGAGCCATGCATTCGTCGGCCAGAAGCGGCAGCATCAGCTCCTCGGAGACGCCGCGGCCGGTCTCGTCGGCCATGGCGACGCGATCGGAATCGACATCGAACAGAAAACCGGCGTGGGCCTTAAGCGGGCGGATCAACGGCCCCAGTTGCAGCTCCACGATGTGCGCCGAGGTGGTGGGCTCATGCGCGAAGTTGATGCCTTCCACCCGCTCGTTGATCAGAATCAGATCGAGTCCGTAGCGCTCCACGATGCGGCGCAGCGTGGGCGCGGAGGTGCCGTTGCAACAATCGACAACGATGCGGAGTTCGCGCAGGGAGTGGAGGTCGAAAACGGCAGCCAGGTCGTCGATATAGCGGTCGGCCGCCGTGGGATCCTCGCGCAGCTTGCCGATCCCGTCCCACTCGGCGAAGCGGAACTTGCGCAGGTGGTAAATGTCGAGCAGCTCGTTGGATTCGGCCGTGGAAAGGTAGGTGCCGTTGGGGCCCAGAAAGCGCAGCGCGTTCCATTCGGCGGTGTTGTGGCTGGCGCTGATGGCGATGCCGCCGGCGGCGTCCAGGCGGCGAATGGCGTGCTGGACAATGGGCGTGGAGACAACACCGAGATCGACCACCTCGTGCCCGCTGGCCATCAGCGCGGACACGACGCCTTCGCGCGCCATACGGCCGCTGGCCCGCGGATCGCGGCCAACCACAACGCACCGGCCCGGCTCAAGAAACGTGCCAAACGCGGCGGAGAAGTCCAGAATGTGCGTCGCCGTCAGACCCCGGCCGACGATGCCGCGCAACCCCACTGTGGAGATGCGCAGGCCCGGCGATCCGCGCATCTACTTCTTAACCAGTTTCAGGCGGCCGAACGCTTCCGGCACATGATAGTTGGGCGCGCCGGTGGGCTGCCATGCCAGCATCTTTTGGTTCGGGCGCTTGCCCTGCATGCGGTAAAAATTGATGCGCATCTCGGCGCCCGGCCTGGCTTCGGCGCCGTTGATGCTTGCGATCGGAATCTGAAACTCGCCGAACCAGATTTTCTTTTCCCGGTCGAGCCTCGCTTTCACCTTGTAGCCGGAGTTCCAATGAACGCCGCCCTGCGGCAGCGGGGCCTTGCGGTCGATATCGAGGTCGACCCATTCGCTTTGCGGCGACACCTGATACTCGCGGTAGTGCCAGATCTTGTCCATCTCGGCGCCTACGAAGATCTCCGCCACATCCCATTCCCAGAGGCGCCATGTGTCCTTGGTTAGATCCGGGTCCGATTTGAGGTTGAGTTCCTCGAACGGACAGGAGAATAGAAAATAGACGTTCTTATCTGTCCAGCGCGAACGGATCTCGGTGCGGTGCCCGGGAACGGCGTCGCCCTTCGGGCCATTCTCGGCCACCACCGGCGCGGCGGATTTCCAGAAGCCGCTGGAGGGATCGGCGGTGAGTTTGGGGTCCTTCTTCGCGTGAGTGCTTTCGATCACGCCTTTGCCGTCAGCCCATACGAGGGGCAGCGCAAGCAGCAGACTCAAATAGATCTTCATTTCCTTGACACTATCAGGTCTAATATCACTATGCGAATCGCACTGCTTCCCCTGCTGGCGCTCGCGTTGGCCGCGCAACCCGCCGCGCCGAACATTCCAGGCGGCGTGAAGGTGGAAAAAGATATCGCCTACGACACGCATAAGGACACGCGAATGGACGTCTACGTGCCCGCCGGCGCCGGGCCGAAGCCGGCGATGATCGTGATCCACGGCGGCGGATGGACAGGCGGCTCCAAGGAAAGTATGTTAGCGAACTGGGTGGTCCGGTATCTGGAGAAGGGCTTCGTCGTTTGCAACGTCGAGTACCGGCTGGCGGCCGCGGCCACCGCACCGGCGGCAGTGGAGGATGCGTTAAAGGCCGCCCAGACGTTCCTCTCGAACGCGAAGAAATACGGCTTCGACCCGAAACGTGTCGCGGTGACCGGTGGCAGCGCGGGCGGCCACCTGGCATTGATGGTTGGGCTGACGCCGAAGAGTGCGAAACTCGGCAAGCCGGTGAATGTGCGAGCCATCGTGAACTTCTACGGAATCACCGATGTGGACGACCAATTGCATGGCCCCAACATGCGCAAGTATGCCGTGACCTGGGTGCCCGAAGGTCCCAACCGCACGGAACTGGCGCGCCGCGTTTCACCTATAACCTACGTGCGAAAGAACGTGCCGCCGGTTCTGACCATCCACGGCGACCTGGACCAAACCGTGCCGTATGCGCACGGCGTGAAGCTCACCAAGGCGCTCAACGACGCCGGCGCCAAAGCGGAGTTAATCAGCGTACCGAAGGGCCGCCACGGATTCCCGGTGGAGGTGTCGAACCAGTTGTATCCGAAGATTTTCGAGTTCTTGAAAGTGCACGGAGTGATGCAGTAGCGGCAGGCGTTTGAGAGGGACAACCGCCGCGAGACGCCTTCCGCTTAACCCCGTATGCATCGCGCCACGGCGCGCGTCGTGTCCTTGTCGCCCATCAGGGCCCGGAAGCCGATCCAGAACGCGTCTCGAATATAGGCCTCCGCATTCGGGCATGGCATCACGCGGCACGGTGCGTGGCCGCCCGTGTACACCGGATTTCCATACAGCGGATGCGGATAGAACGGCGACGCCGGGATGCCGGCCGCGTTCCAACGCTCGACCGCCGCGTCGCGGCCTTCCTCAACACGGCCCAGCACCAGGTACCACGCGCTGCGATTCACCTGACGCGGGATGGTCTGCCAGCGGATGCCGGGCGCGCCGGCCAGTTCGTCCTGAAAGACTCGCCAGTTGGCGGTGCGGCGCTCGATCTGCCCGTCCAGCCGCTCCAACTGCGCCGTCAGTACCGCCGCCTGCAACGCGGTGAGCCGGTAGTTGTTCCCGATTTCGAAGTGATGAAAAAAACTGTGGCCCGGCCGGCGGCCCTGATTCGCGTAGGAACGCAGCCGCGCGGCCAGCGCTTCGTCGGACGTCAGCACGATCCCGCCTTCACCGGCCGTCATCACCTTGCCGTTCTGAAAGCTGAACGACGACGCCAGCCCGAACGAGCCGGCGCGCTTGCCGTTCCACTCCGAACCGTGGGCATGCGCGGCATCCTCGAAAAACAGCAGGCCGTGCTCCCGGCAGAAGACGCCGAGCGCATCGACATCGGCGAGCGGTCCGCCGAAGTGAACGGCGATCAGGGCCCTGGTTTTGGGAGAGAGCGCGGCCCGCACCACGGAAGGGTCCATGTTGAACGAGAGCGGCTCGATATCGACAAACACCGGGACCGCGCCGATGCGGCTCACCGCCGTCGCCGTCGACACAAACGAGATAGCGGGTACGATGACCTCATCGCCCGGCTGAATCCCCGCGCACGACAGCATCATCTCAAGGGTCACGGTTCCGTTCACGGCGCTGACGCCGAATTGGCAGCCCTGATAGGCGGCAAACTTTTGTTCGAACTCTCCAACGATGGCGTTGAATCCGCCCCATTGCGGGCTGGCGAGCACTTTTTCTAGGAGTTCTGTTTCGCGCGCGGTTGCCACCGGCCAGGCTGGAAGCGAGATCACCCCTCTAGGATAGAAAGAAACGCATGGATCAAGAACAGTTGGAGCGCTACGAGTTTCAGTACGGTGCCACGCGCGGGAAACTGGCGATGGCGTCGGATCTGCTGACCGAGGCGCTGGTGCTGGTGGGCCAGCACGGGGTGTACTGCCAATCGGCGCGGCAACCGGGCAAGCCGGCGATGGACGTCCAAATTATCCTGCAATGTCTGGCCGAATCGAAGGAGCTGGTGCTGAACGCTCTCGAGACCTCAAAGCCGGTTTAGCCACGGGTTGCGTTTTTTCTCGCGGCCGATGGTGGTGCTGCCGCCGTGGCCGGTGACGACGGCGGTCTCCTCGGGCAGGACCAGGAGCTTTTCGTGAATCGACTTGAGGATCCGGCGTCCGTCGCCGCCTGGCAGGTCTGTGCGGCCGATCGAATCGCGGAAGAGCGTATCGCCGGCGATGAGAGTCTTTTCGGCGGGAATCCAAAGGCAGGAGCTGCCCAGGGTATGGCCGGGCGTATGGAGCGCCAGGATCTCAATCACGCCCAGCGTCAGCTTATCGCCGTCGCGGAGCGGGACGTCGATGGTGGTGCGTTCGGGCGTCTCCATGCCCAGCCAGGAGGCCTGCACGTCCATCTGTTCATACAGCCAGATGTCGTCGGCGTTCATATAAACCGGAGCACCGGTGGAGGCCTTGAGCTTCGCCGCGCCGCCAATGTGGTCGATGTGGGCGTGGGTGATGACGATCATCTTGACGAAGAAGCCATGCTTCGACAGGATGGCCTCGATTTCCGAGATGTCGTCGCCCGGATCGACAACGATGGCCTCCCCCGTCTCGGGGTCGCCGAGAATGGAGCAGTTGCATTGGAGCGCGCCGACCGGAAGCACCTCGTGAATCATAGGTTGATTGTACGCATCGAATGCAGAGAGACTGGAGATTGACATGCTTGAATATTGCTCTCGTGTGATTCACATTGCCGGCGCCGTAGCGCTGATCGGTGGACTGTTCCGTGCGCAGAGTGCGTTGGTGACGGCGCTGGCCGTGGCGGGGATGTTCGCGAGCGGGCTCTACAACCTGATGCTGCGGATGGGCGCGGGCGTGCCGAAGGAATACCATATGCTGTTCGGCCTGAAGTTCCTGTTGGTGCTCCATATCGCAGCCGTTTCGATTCTGGCGGCGAAGGCGTCGACAAGCGAAGAGAAGCGAACGCGCATGCTGAAAGGTGTGATGATTTCGGGTTTCGTGGTGGTTGCACTGTCAGCGGCGCTCCGGACACTCTAGAGGTATGCCGCAACCGTTTTTCGAAAACGCCGCGTTGTTTGAATTGCCGGGCCGCGGCCGGATTCGGGCCTTCGGCGAGGACCGCAAGCGGCTGTTGCACGCGATGACGACGAACCACGTCCAGCGGCTGGAGCCCGGCCAGGGCTGCTATGCGTTCTTCCTGAACGCGCAGGGACGCATCCTTTCCGACGTGACAGTCATCGCGCGGGAGGACCATCTATTGCTGGACGTGGAGCCGGGCAGCCGCGCCTTCGTCATGGAGCACCTGGACCACTACATCATCGCGGATGACGTGACGCTGGAAGACGCCTCCGATGCGGCCACCACGCTCGCGCTCGAAGGCCCCGCCGCCGCTGAAATTCTGGAATCGATCGGCGCCCCGGCGCCGGTGAACGATTACGATTCCGTGGAATGGGCCGGGAGGCTGATTGTGAAGACCAGCTACTCGGGCGCCACGGGATTTCATATCTATCTGAGCCCGCTCGACGCGCCCGTGCTGCGCGAAACGCTGGCCGACGCGAAGGCTGTGGAAGTAAGCCCGGAGGATGTGGAAATCGCGCGGCTGCTGCATGCGCGCCCGCTCTTTGGAGTCGACATCACCAGCGCGAATCTGCCGCAGGAGACGCAACTCTCGCACGCGCTGCACTTCACCAAGGGCTGCTATCTGGGCCAGGAAATTGTGGAGCGCATCCGCTCCCGCGGGCACGTGAACAAGGTCCTTACCCGCGTGCAACTGCCCAGCCTGCCCGCACCCCACGCCAAGCTGCTGGCCGATGGGAAAGAGGTGGGAGAGGTAACCAGCGCCGTGGTGGATCCGCGCAACAGCGTGGCCGTAGCGCTCGGTTATGTGCGCGCAGAGGTGCTGAAGGCCGGAACGGCGCTGAGCGTGTAAGCTACGCCTTGGCCGTCTCGCGTGAGCCGCCGGCGGGGCGGAGCTGGGCCTCTTCCAGAGCCTTCGCCTGCTGGAAGGTGTACATCATGCGGTGGATCACCGTCATGTTCGATAGCACGGCCAGAACCCACAGCGCGGGCGCCATGCGGTCGAACAGCGCGCCGATAATCAGCAGCACCACGCGCTCCGGGCGCTCGGCGAAACCGACCTTACAGGTGGGGATCAGGTTTTCGGCGCGGGCGCGCGAATAGCTCACCATCACCGACCCGGTCATCACCACGGCGGTCAGCACGACGTAAAAAAAGCGGTCGATATTGGCGTAATAGACCAGCAGGCCCATCAACAGGCCAAGGTCGGAGTAGCGGTCTAGCACCGAATCGAAGAACGCGCCGAAACGGGTCACTTGATTCGTGTGCCGGGCCACGCGGCCGTCCACCATGTCAAACAGCCCGGCGCCGATGATGACCAGACCGCCCTTCAGAAACTCGCCGCGGGCCAACAGAACCGCTGCGAAGACGTTGATGAGCAGCCCGATAAACGTCAACACGTTCGGGTGGATTCGCGAAAGGGCAAGGCCTTCCACGATCAGGAGAATAATCCTGTTGCAACCGGCGCCGATAGCACGGGTGATTGTCATGATTGAACTCGGGTTTTACTCTACCACTTCGCCGTGGATAGTTGTGAGGCGGACAACTTCAAACAGCAGCGTACCGCCAGGCACGATGACTCGGACTTCGTCGCCGGCGGTCCTGTTCAGCAAGGAACGGCCGATGGGGGAACTGGTGGAGATCAGGCCGCTCTTCGCGTCGGACTCCTCGCTGGCGACCAGGCGGTAGGTGACCTCTTGCTCTTTAATCGTGTCGAAAACTACGACCGTGGAACCAAAACCGACGCGATCGCGCGGGACTTTGGACAGATCGATCATCGAAAGCTCAGCCAAGCGCTTGCGAAGCTGGCCCAGGCGGGCGTTGACGAGCCCTTGACGCTCCTTCGCCGCGTGGTACTCGGCGTTTTCGCTCAGGTCGCCCAGTTCACGGGCCCGCAGGATCTCCTTGGGGAGTTCGGTGCGAAACTCGTGCTCCAGGGCCGCGATCTCTTCCTGCAGCTTTTTCTTCAGCTCTTCCATGAAATGCGGTACTTCTCGCCTTCGAGTATAGCAACTGCTATCGGCTGCGAATGGAGATCTCGCGGACGAGCGGTCCGATTTCGACGCGGAACCGGTTGATTTCGTTCGGAACGGAGCCCATGCGGACCTGAATCTGCCAGTAGCCTCGAGACTGGTTGTCGAGCGATTGGGCCGAGAGAAAATCGCCCGATCCCTCGGCGAGGGTTACACGCGGGGCCTCGCTGGCCACCGGTGCGCCAATGGCGTCTGTGACCAGCAGGGAGACCGAAACGGTTGCGCCGGTCCGGGCGGTTGCCGGTGGTGAGGGCAGGAAGGCGGCCGACGCAGGGGTACCGGACGGGACGCCGTACCAGTAGGCGGCGCGCGGCGGGCGTTCGCCCTCCGGCGCGCCGAAGCGCCGGAACAGCAGATGACCCTGGTACTCGCCCAGGGCCAGCGAGCCGTTCAGGCGAATGCGCAAATCGGCCGTATCGCCTGGGCCAAGCGAGAACTCGGCTGGCTCAATCACAGGTTTAACGGCGTCCGCGGAACTGACCTCCACCGACCAGGTGCCCACATTGCCGCTGACGTTCTGCACCCGCATCCCGCGCTCCGCGTTCACTTGTTGGCCGCCGGCGCCAAAACTGATCGAAACCGGGTCCAGTGTCAGGCGGCCCTCCAGCGCGGCGGCGATATCCAGCCGGCCGGCGCCGAACACCTGCACGGGGCCGGGCGTATCGCCAGACGGGAACGGTTCGGCGTTGTTGACCAGCAGCGACCGGTAGCGTTCGGCGCGCAGGCCGGGCCGGGCGGCCTTTACAAGTGCATAGGCGCCGGCGACGACAGGCGCCGAAAAGCTGGTGCCGCTGCGGACCACGTAGCCGGACGGGTCGTACTGGGCGCCGCTGGGATTCGCCTTTTGGGTCGCGGTATAGACGTTCGCGCCCACCGCGACAAGATCCGGCTGAATGCCATCGTCGACCCCGGGTCCGCGCGACGAACTATTCGCTATGCCGTTGGAGGTCACGAGGATTGGAAGCGTTTCGGTGAAAGAGACCTCCACGCGCCGGGGCATCTCCGCCAACAGCTGCTTGAGTGCAAGGCCGTTCGCATGACTAACCATTACGGCGGGCAGACCCGCCGCTCCCACGCCCATTTGAAACGCAGCCGGGTCCTGGGCGTGGGTATAGACCACTGCGCCCACGGCGCCGGCGATCTGCGCATTGTTCAACTTCTCTTCGAACAGGCAGGTCCCTCGGAGAATCAGGACGATCGCGCCATTGAGAGAACCCGCGGGAGCGCGGGAGCACAGCAAACCGGAAGGGTCGACGGTTTCGGCGTCACGAAACGGCGCGCTGACCGGGTTAGGCGGGCGGGAGCCGTCACTCGAAACGGCCGGGACCGGTTCACCGCCATCCACCCGCAAGCCCGAAAAGAATATCCGGTCGGTCAGACTGGAACCCGCAGTAAGCCCATTCGAACCGACAAACGGCGAGCTTTGCGAGAAGCGCACAGGCCCACTGTTTCCCGCCGCCTTGACTACGGTAACGCCTAGCGAGGCGGCGCGCTCAATGGCCGGAATCAGCGGGTCGATGGACGGCCGCAGAGCCGGCTCCGCGCCTAGGCTGATGTTGATGACGTCCATACCGTCGGCCACCGCGTCGTCCAGCGCCCGGAGCACTGCGCCCAGATTGCCGTTTTCCCCGTTGGGACCTCCAAACACTTTATAGATTCCCAGAAATGCGCCCGGCGCGATGCCTTGGATCTCGGCACGGGGTCCCCTGTTGCGGACGCCTGCCGCAATCATCGCGACGGCGGTCCCGTGACCGGCCCGGTCTTCCGGCGTCTCCTCGTGGCCCTGCATACGCTCGTAGGACCGGTAGACGATCACCTTGCCGTTCGTATGTTCCCGGAACAAGTCGCTCGAAGACTTCGGAAATCCGTCCGGCATCGGACCAGGCGTCCCCTGGAAGCCGGCGTGCCGGGTGTCCGCCCCGGAATCGACGATGGCGATCTTCATCCCGAGTCCGGCTCGTTCGGACCCTCCGGTAATTTCCCAGGCCCTGGGAGCGTTGGCCAACAGGGCTGCGCGGTCCAGAGCGGGGGTGATCCGGGTTACCGGCCACACACGTTTGACGCCGGGCAGCGCGGCAAGCTCGTCCGCTGTAGCCTCTCCCTGTATAATCAGCGTGTTAGCGACGATTTCCGTCGATTCGCGAACCGCCACGCGCGCCCCGAATCGAACGCCGAGAGCCGTCCGGGCGGCGGACTGCGAGTCCCGGATGGCCCGGACGCCCCTGACTTTCCCGGCGGGCTCGGTCGCCAGTTCCAGAATGTGCCAGTCCGGCAGAATCTGCGCGCCGAGAGCCAGCGCACAGCCGAACCAAAGGATTCCGATTCTCATTCCTGGGAACAATTGTCTCCTACCGAACCGGGAGCGCCGACGTCTTCGATGTTACATTCCCAGACCGGATGACCAGCGGTTGAATTCCCGCGGGCGCGCCGGCCGGAACCGTGACATTCAACTGGTACAGCCCGACGAAACCGGGAGCCAGTCCGCAGAAGGGAACTGTGGCCGGCACCCCTCCTATCGTCACTTCCGGTTGAACCCTGCACAGGGACAAAGGTTCTGCTCCGGCTGGTTCGCCGCTCGGAGGGGTGTTTGAAACTGGCCCCAGGCCGTTGGCATAAATCTGGGCGATGGAACCCCGCGCGACCGCATTGGCCGGCGTAGCCACAGCGAAGTTCTGGTCCAGGGCTGCGGCCAGCAGCCGGCCGGACGCAGGATCGGTGAATTCGAACGCGGCCGGCGAAACGTCGTTCAACGGTACGCGGAAGGTCGCCGAGGAGAAGTCACCGTTACTCACCTTTACGTTCACCGAAGCGTTGCCCGCCAGTTCCCACGGAATCTGTAAATTGATCTGGCCGGGGCTGACAAAGTGCAGGCGCCCGGGCTGAGCCGCCGCCTGGCCAGGCACATCGAACCCGACGCTGATGTTGGCGAGCGACAAAGGCAGATCCCGCGTTCGGTAGACGCTGGTGGTGTCGGCCAGGCCGGCGCCGAAGATCGAAATATAGGAACCGGGCGCCAGCGCGCCGCCGGTGCCGCTGGCGGCGTTGACCACACCGTTCGACTGGATCGTGGGCTGCTGAATGGCGCGGCCAACGAACTCGATGGTCTTTGCGCCGATTTCAACGGAAAACGCGTGCTCGCCGAGTGTGGGCCCGGCGTTGACTACGGCGGAGGCGATGCCAACCTCGTCCGTACGGGGATTGGCCTCTACAATCCGGCCGCCCGTGAGCGCCCGGAACTGAACGTTTTGACCCGAGATCGGGACTCCCTGCTTGTCGATCGCCTTCACGTTAAGGCGGCCGACTCGCGCGCCGGGCAGCGCGGTGAATCCGCGCCCGGTGAGGGCGAAAATGTTGAACACGTTTGCGTCTCCAACGAAATAGGCGTAAGGAATGTGAAGCTCGGTGGCGCCGCCGGCGGCGATGACGTCGCCCTCATACCAATTGCTGGCGGAGGGGGGCGTCCCCGAAAGCGTCAGAGTTAAGGTGACCACTTGATTCGGGCCAACTGTGGCCGTGGCCGGAGAAACGGCGACAGTTACACCGTTGGCCTTAACGTTTTCGAGAATCGAAAATCGCAGGTTTCGCGCGGCCGTTCCGGTCGTGGTAATTCGGATCTGCGCGGTTCGGGGTAGCGTCCGGATGACGCCGAACGATACGGTGGAGGGTTCGGCGATGACGTCCGCCTGAACGGCCTTGCCTGCGTCGAGTTGACCGGCGCCGATCCCGGACTGAAACCCGGCGACGCGTTTGCCGTCGTAGTCGAAGTCGTCGACTTTCTGGTTCGCGGAGTTCACCAGCGCCGACTTGATTTGCGCCGGCGTGAAGCGTGGATTGTTCTGCTTTACCAGGGCCGCGGCGCCGGCCACCAGCGGCGCGGAAAAGCTTGTACCGGTCGAACGGGTGTAGCGGGAAGCGTCGAACATCACGCCATTCGGATCCACGTTCTGCGTCGCCAGCAGAAGGTCCGCGCCTACGGCGACGATTTCCGGCTTAATGTCAAAGGTCCCAATTGCAGGGCCCTGGGAGGAAAAGAAGGCCACTTCGTCGGCGCGCTCTGTGACGGCGGTGAGGCCAGGATCGAGAGTGACGGGTGCGTCCGGAGACGCGGCCAAATGCTGCAGGATTCGCTGGCCGTTGTCCCGGCCAACGGTAGCCATCGGAATAGCTGTATTGTCGAGACCGCTCAGCGGAGAATTGGCGTTCGTAGCGTTGTAGATTACGACACCGGCGGCGCCTGCGCGCTGGGCGAAGTTCACCTTCACCGCAACGGTGCAACCACCGCGCTGAATAATGGCGATAGCGCCGGCCAGCGAGCCATTGGTGAGCGGCGTGCAGGCCCTGCCGTCGTTTTCCAGTTTCGAAACATCCCGGCCAGGCCCGGTAAAAGGCGCTTCCGGCCGGGGGCCGTCGCCGAAATAGGCGTTGATTCGATCCAGACCGGCCACGCGGACAGACTGATAGAGAATATGCCCGTTCACCGTTGCGCCGACGGTGATGGCGGCCGGCGCGGTGCCGGGTGAACCCACGGAGTTCAGGGTGGGTAGCTCCAGGCCGGCTTCTCCTTCGTTACCCGCGCTCACCACCACGGTCAGGCCTTGGCGGACAGCGTTCTGCACGGCCTCCACTTGAAGATCGCAGGCCACACCGCCGGCCTTGTCACAGATGTTTCCTCGATGATTCGGGCTCCAGAGCGCCGACCCACCTAGCGACATGGAGGCGATATCCATGCCGTCGAGAAGCGCGTCGGTCAACGCGGCGATGATGACGTTGTCGAAGGTGAGATCGTTGACGCCGGGCGAACCGAAGACCTTGTAGTTCCCGATATGCGCGCGGGGAGCGACACCTGAGGCGCGCCCCAGCGGCGTGTCCGCGATAACACCGGCGGCGGCCGAGGCGGCGGCGGTGCCATGGCCCACACGATCGCGAGGCGACATGTCATCCGGGCGCGTGTCGTCACTAAATGCATACACCAGCCTGGTCACGTAGCTGCGGGCGGCGATCACCTTGGCGCTGGTGAAGTTGCAATCGGCGCCCGCGCATTTCGGATAGCCGGCCGGCATGGCCAACCCGTCGGGGCTCAGCATGGGGTGGGTGTGGTCGATGCCGCTGTCGATAATGGCGATCTTCACGCCTGCGCCCGCGTTGGCCTGTCCGTTCAACCGGTTCCAGGCAGGGGCGGTGCGGATCACGTCGTGGGCCTTGGACAGCAGCGGCCGGTACGAGCGCAGCTCCTGAACATACTTGACGTTGGGAAGCGCCTCCAGCTTGGCCGCCTCCTCCGGCGAGGCGTCGACGAATACGGCGTTGACTAATATCTCCGATGTGCCAGCTTCGCGAATCCCGCGAGCGGCCATCATCGCGCGCGCGGCGCGGCGGCTCTGCTCCACGGCTGCGGCGGCGGCCCGGCCCTCGACCGTAGCCATCGGCGTCCGGCTCTTGATTGTCTCGGCCAACGGAGGCTGCTCAAAAACCACCGCGTAGCGTCCATATGAACCACCGGCGCGGGGCGAGGCCACTCCGGCCTCTTCGACAGCCGGCCCCAGCGCACCGGTTTGGGAATGATCCGGGTGCTTCGAACCACGCCGGGCCTCCGATCGAGGCTGGGCCAGCAAGGCCAACGATGTCAATAGGATGAGAAGTTTTTTGGTCACGACGCCCCCGTTGGAACTACGTTTAAATGCGCCAGCAAACGGCTCGCTGGCGGACATATCCCATGCAATCGTGTTACCATTTGAAATAGGAGAATTCTTTTCATGGCCAAACCCGCCTTCGCGGCGAATGCGCAGGTCGAACACGGAAAGTTCGGGCTCGGCTCCGTTGTTGAGTGTACCGAAGAGCACGTAAAGATCAATTTTGACGATCACGGCGAAAAGAAGTTCGTGCTTTCCATCGTACTCCCGCACCTGAAGAAGAGCGACCGCGCGGCGCCGGAGAAGAAAAAGAAGGCCACGCGCAAAAAGGCCGCCGCGTCCTAGCTTTGGGCGCGCCGGGGATGTCGGCCCGCGTTCGCTAGAAAAGCGCGTTGGGTCGCCCGGTTTACGGATTATCGATTCCGCCAGCGTACTCCGACAACCTTTTGAACCGGTGATCGTTGGCCAAGTCCAGGCTCACCGAACGGATCGCTCGAAGGTTTTCGATCAGGTCTCTTTTGATGGATTCGACGGGAAAACCGTCGTTCTCGACGATTGCATCAAGCAGTGAGAGCGAGGCCGCCGGATGCTTCGTCGAGTGCCCGGCCTTCAGCAAGCGCTCGAGTACGCCCGCACTATGCGGGGTCGGCACCAACACGCTTAGGACTGTTTTCACGGCGTCCTCAAAAGTACTGGAGCAGTAGGTTACAGCAATGGCGAGTTGCAGCGAAGATACCGGACCTTGATATTTGACCTCTTTGGGCCAGCAATTCCGAATCATTGGGCCGAACGTACTTTCCCAAGAACGATCCGCCGCAGTTCCGAGTCCCTCCATGCAGTTGCGAAGTTCCAGGGAAAACGCGTCGCGACACTCGCTGCCGCCTCCGGATAGCGCGGCTCTGGTCTCGTCACATTTGATCCACTCTTGTTGCAGGAACAATATCAAGAAGAGGGACCGCGCTTGTTTCTCGATCACCACCCTCGCCTCCCTGCCGAGAACTTCGGAGTGCTTGAAACAGGCGAGAAAGTCCGGTTTGATCTTCTTCCAAAGGTCAAGAGGCGTTTGGGGCGTTGGTCGATAGTGCCGCCACAGGTGGGCCGCCTGGGACGGCGTATTCCAGCCCAATAGCGGCACGAGGCGTTCTTCCACCCAAGCCGGTCCGCACGAATAGAGCCGGTCCAATTCGCGGACGAGCCTGCAGCGGCCCTCGAATCTGGAAGCTGAAAGAATCGGCGCGAATCGTTGTAGGTCCCGCTCCGCCGGCTGAGGCACCAGTCCTAGCAGTCGGGAAATCATTGTTTCGACGACTCGATATATTAACGAATCGATCGCGTCTCCGTGAATGTCTGGCTCCGGCTCATCCGATTTCGCGATTTCGAACCGGAGCAGCCGTTCGACAAGCGGCCAAAACGTGTCGTCGGGAACTACCACGTTGGGCGTCCGGCGCAGGATCCAGGTAATCGATTCCGCAATCCGGTCATCGCGCAAATGGGTGTCGGGGGCGACGACGAGCATACGCAACACTTCTCCCGCCAGAGCACCGTCACCCTTCGAATCCGAGACTACCCTATCCCATTCCTTAGGTGTTGCCCAGTCGCTTCGTTGCGCGCGCTCACGCAGAGCCAAAAAACCGGGACGCGGCTCCGCCTGGTGAGGCTCGTCGGCGGGCGTCTCTCCGACCGGCGGCAATTGCTCCTCGTTCACGGCCGGAGTCTGCGACGCCGTACTCAGCCGAGCGAACACCGGAAAGTCTAGTTGCCGCCAACCCTCGGCAATAAGGGCTGCGCGCTCGGGAGCCGTGCTCGCAACCGCGCGCCAACTCTTGAGTGCGAGACGCTCCAGGAGCGCCCGCTGGTCGTGAAAATAAAGGTCTGGCGAGACAAAAGAGAACGGGTCAAGATCGTGTGCAACAGGGGGTTTGCCATCGATGAACTGCCCTAGTTCCATGGCCGCACGCAGTAACTGGGTCACCTCCTCCGCTACGTCGCGAAGGATTTGCGCATGGCCCAACGAGCTTCCGAATGCGCTGTCAAGCAAATCACAACCTTCTCTACCTCCAACGTTCAATTCGACAGTTATATCAGCGACATCGCGGTTGTTCAGGAATCGCCAACTCGGGCGGAAAGATGCACGCGGGGTGAGAGCGAATAGCAGATCGATCTTCACTGCCGCATTCCATTCTTCCAAAGCGCGACCCACCAGTGCCGATGTGTCTCCGTACCTGAGAACGCGGCCCGGCCAGGCCGCGGCCGAAGAGTACAACTCCCAGAACTTCCGGATCTGCATTGAGAGGGGCTGATCGGGGTTCGCCAGCTTCGAACGAACCCCAGCTAGAAAACTGGCGGAAGGTGGTTCGTCCAGGTGCAGAAGATGATCTACCAATTGCAGTTTGTCTAAATGGCGGAGCGCCCACGCCCGCAGGCCTCGATTTGCCCGCTCTTCCGGCGAATTTCCGGCGTTCTCGCGAGTAAAGACATCTCTGTGCAGATGCTCGATCCATTCAATCGGAGGACACGGCTCCAAGCGCGAAGCGTACTCGGCCGCATCGGCATCGCTAAGGGCCCAAACAACTTGCTCGATCTCTGGTGCGCCAGCAACCGGCGGCGCAGCGCCGAAATGCCGTTGCAACAGCAACTTCTTTCCGAGCTTTCCATCCCAGTGCACAGCCGCCCAGTTCCTGATGGTTGCGTGAAGCGCCACGTGCTCATTCGCCGTCTCGTAAGGCAACGGCGTAATTCCGAGGAACTTGAAGCGCTCGCAATCCTTATTCTCACAAAAGGCGAAAGACGTAAGGCCCTGGGCACGCTCCGCCGTCAATCCTTCGATGAAATATCGCATGATCGGATCGTTGACGCTGTATCCAACAAACACGACAGCGAAATTGCGAAACATCTCAGTGATGAGTCGGCTGGCCCACGCATCCGAAAGGTAAGCGCGGCCGAAATCGGCGGACGTGAACACCAGCGACTGGCCAGACGGATCGTGATCGCCGACGCCACCGTGCAAGTGTACGATGCTCCTCCACTCACCCCTGCGCGGAATCGGGAGCTTCGGAGCAAAGTCGCAGGCGACGTCCTCTGTCTCGGCAACCCGTACGAATGCCTGGTCCACATTCGTCGTCACCAGGCGAACCTCGCCGTCGAATTGGGTGCGCGCTAAACGAATCAGGGCGAGATGGGTTGCTGTATCGGCATTCTCGCCCAAGGCGAGCTTCGCCTGGAGGTGTCGTCGAACCTCTCTTGCGCCGTAGGCGGACTCAAGGTGGAAAAGAGCCTGATCGGACGACACAATTCCTCTGGGCTTCTTCGCCCCAAAATCTCGGTATAGCTTCCTCACGAGTTTTCCGAAATCCGGAAGCCGAGCGCGTCTAGAGACCCCCGCGCCGACAAAGAACACAAGCCTTCCGTCTGCGTGCTCCTTCAGTAGGTCGTCAGGCAGATCAGGACCGTCCGCGTGCCATCTCATCTACTTTCCTTCAAGATAGCGTGCCATCCGCCCCCTACCCCGGCCGCCGCCGGTACCCGGCCAGCAGCACCACTGTCCCGACAGCCAGCAAGGGCGCGGCCACGAGCGTCAGCCGCACCAGCCCTTCCGGCGTCAGCAGGCCGGCCAACGCCACGGTCGCATCCTCGTCTAGCAGCCTGGGCACGCCCAGCAGCGCCACCAGGAACCCGAAAAAGCCGATCCGCATCCGGCTCTTCGCCGTCTCCGCCGAGGGGACCGCCGCCGCCACGCGCGCCGCCACCGCGCCCGCGAATAGGCACGCCGCCAGACTCAGGACCGCTAGCGTCAGATAGACGGCTGGCGGCGGGGTGAGCAAACTCCCCACCTTCAGGCTCACCGTCGCGATTCCCAGCCAGAAGATGACCAGGCCCAGGCCCCAACCGGATAGCACCGCCCGGAAGAACGGCCCCCGGCGCAGGGCCGCTCCGCTCGCCGCATCGACCACGCGCGGAGCGGTGAAGAACATCCCGAACAGCGCGTACATCAGCAGCAGGATGGTGTCCAGGAACTCGAAGCTCTTCCAATACGGCACCAGCACGCCGAACAGCGCGGCCACCAAAGCGTTGTTAAACACCGCGCGCGGGATCACCTGAGTTAGCATAATCCATACCATGTCCAGAAAAATTCCCGTTGCCGTATTGCTCTGCGCCGCGCTTGGATTCGGCTTTCAAGCGGCGAAAAAAAGCGCTCCCGCCAAGGACCCGCTGATCGCCGGGTTTGAACGCTCGACGGTCGCCTCCGTGGCCGACGCCGTGGACCAGATCACCGGCCAGCGCGGATTCCTCTCGCACGACATGCGCCCGCGCACGGGCAACATCCGCGTGGTGGGCCGGGCCACCACCGCCTTGCTGCGGCCTGCGCCGCCGGAAAAGGCTACGCCCGCGCTGTCCACAGGCTACTCGACGGCGATGATCGACAACTCGAAACCGGGCGATGTGGGCGTGATCGTCATTGAGGACGGTCTGGACGTGGCCGGCATCGGCGGCCTGATGTCCACCGCCGCCAAGGCGCGGGGCATGGCGGGCGTGATCGTGGACGGCGGCGTTCGCGATCTGAAAGAGGTGCGCGGATTGGGCTTGCCCATCTATGCGCGCAGCGTGGTGCCGTCGTCGACAGTGTCGCGTTTCGCCGGCGTGGCCAAGGACGTGCCGGTTCGCTGCGCGGGCGTGGAGATTCAGCCGGGCGACATCATCGTGGCCGATGAAGACGGAGTGGTGCGAGTTCCGAAGGACCGCGCCGATGAGGTGCTGCGCCGCGCGCAGGAGATCGACGAGCGGGAAACGAAGATGGTGCCCTACATTCAGAAGTTCCGGACGTTGACCAAAGCCGTAGAGGTCTTTAACCGGATTTGAACTCGCGAGGGTGAATCGCTTAGGGGTTGTAAGGTAATTTTCCACACCCCAACCGGATACTCGAAACCCGGAAGGAGTCCGATAGAAAGGTATATGTCAGAACGGAGACTAGAACCGCGGATGATGTGCGCCGACCTGGTAGATGTCGAGTGGCATGACGAACGCGGTAAACGCAAGACAACAGTCGCCAACCTGGAAGATATCTCCGCGGCGGGTGTCTGCTTGCAACTGGAGGATGAACTGCCGCTGCGGGTGACAGTGGACGTCAAAGTGGGGAAGACAGAGTACCGCGGCGTCGTCCGCTACTGTGTCTATCGGGATTTCGGTTATTTCGCGGGCATCGAGTTCGGCCCGGGAACGAAGTGGAACGCCCGCGCGTTCAAGCCAATGCATCTGTTCGACCCGCGCCGGCTCTCCAGCTAGCCGGAACACCCGGCCGCCGAAATCCGTACCACAATAGGACTAGGCAAAACCGGATATGAAAAAATTTCTCCTCGGCGTATTGGCTGGATTGCTATTCGCCGGCGTGGTAGCGTTCGTGGCATTTGTCGTATTCGCCCGGATCGGCAGTCAGGAAAAGACCGTGGAGAAGGACTCCACATTGGTTCTGCGCCTGGAAGGGCCGCTAGCCGAAAAACACGGGACCGACATGCCGCTGCCGTTTCTTGGCGGGGGCGCGCCGCCCACGGTGGTGGAGTTGTGGCGGACGTTCAAGAAGGCCGCCGCGGATCCGAAGATCAAGGCGCTGGTGCTGATGCCGAGGGGCATGGCTGTAGGCTGGGCCAAGTTGCAGGAGTTGCACGCCGGAATCACCGAGTTCAAGAAGTCCGGCAAGCCGGTGTATGTCTACCTGCGCGCGCCGCGCACGCCAGAATACTATCTCGCCACAGCGGCGGACCGGATCTTCATGGTGCCGGAGGATGTGTTGGACATGAAGGGCCTGCGCGCCGAGATCACATATTTCAAGGGCACTCTCGACAAGCTAGGCGTGAAATTCGAAGCCGAGCACGCGGGCAAGTATAAGGACGCGCTCGACTCCTATACCAGGACCAGCATGACGCCCGAAACGCGCGAGGTCATGAATTCGGTGCTGGACGTTCTCTACGATCATCTGGCGCAGACGGTGGCCGGGGGCCGCAAGATGAAGCCGGACGATGTGAAGAAACTGCTGGACCAGGGGCCGTTCCTGGCCGATCAGGCGTTGACCACCGGCCTGGTGGACGCGTTGAAGTTCGAGGATGAGTTCTTCGATGAGGTGAAGACGAAGATCGGCATGGAAGTGAAGCGGGTGGGCTTTGGCGAATACGCGCGCACCACGGTCGCCGGTGTCGAAGGGCGCGACCGCATCGCCATTATCGGTGGCGAGGGCGCCATTGTTCGCGGCGCCACGTCGCCCGATCCGTTCAGCGAGGACGGCATGATCACCACCGCGCAGTTGAGCAAGGTGATGCAGCAGGTGGGCAAGGACGCGTCGATCAAAGGCGTGATTCTGCGCGTCGATTCGCCGGGCGGCGACGCCGTGGCGTCCGATGAACTGTTGCGCGAGGCCAGGCTGTTGAGCAAGAAAAAGCCCATGGTGATTTCCATGTCCGACGTGGCGGCTTCCGGCGGATACTACATCTCCATGACCGGTGACCCCGTCGTCGCCTATCCGAATACCATCACCGGTTCGATCGGCGTGATCTACGGAAAGGCGAACTTGAAGGGGCTGTACGACAAAGTCGGGCTCACCAAGGACACGGTCCGGCGCGGCCGGAACGCGGCCATCGACTCGGAGTACTACTCGCTCGACGAAGAAGGCAAACGCAAGCTGCGCGAGGGCGTCGATTCGATCTACAAAACATTCGTCGGCCTGGTGGCGGAGAGCCGCAAGAAGAAGTTCGAGGAGATCCATGCCGTCGCGCAGGGGCGCGTGTGGATGGGCACTCAGGCGAAGGAGCAGGCGCTGGTGGATCACCTGGGCGGCATCGACAAGGCGATCGAACTGGTGAAGGAGCGCGCAAAAATTTCGAAGGACGCCAAGATCCGGCTCGTCGCCTTCCCCGGCAAGAAGACCCTGGTGGAGCAGTTGCTGTCGCAGACCGCCGAGCGGAACGTGACGGCCGAAGTAGCGATGCAGCGCGGTATCGACCGCCAGATTCGCGAGTGGACCGGCGGCCTGCCGCTGGAGCTGTTTCGCAATGGCGCCATGCTGCGCCTGATGCCGTACCGCCTGGAATTCCGGTAGCTGCGCGATACTGGAAGCGAGCGATGGACGAAATACGCCTGCACCGCATCTCCGAAGCTATGCGCGAGGAGTTGACGGAGCTGATCGAATACGAGATGGAAGACCCCCGCGTGGCCCCGGTCACGGTGACAGAGGTGCACGTGTCGCCGGACGGACGGAAGGCGCGTGTGATGATCTCGGCTTCGTCGGCGGCCGGACAGAAAGAGGCCATCCAGGCGCTGGAACACGCACGCGCCTTCCTGCGGACGCAGCTGGCTCAGCGCTTACAGATGCGCCATATTCCGGATCTGCAGTTCGAATTGGACGCGGTCGTAGACCCCGCCCGGCTAAACAGCCTGATGAAGCGGATCCGCAAAGGCCGTCCGAAGGAAGTTTAGGAAGCAACGGGGGCTGCACGGCGGACGTCTCGTGAATATGCGATGGATCTGGCTGCTGGCGGCGGCCGCCTACGGTCAGCCCTGCTGCCAGATCGAGATTCTGGTTCGCGATAGCGCCGGGACGGCGCTGGAGGACGCGCGCGTGGTGGCGGTCTCGCCCGAGGCACAACTGGAGACGAAGACCGCGAAGGAGGGGCGGGCGCGCCTGCGCGTACCAGCCGCGCGGACCTACCGGCTGGCCGCGGGCAAGGACGGCTATGTCCCGCTGGAGCGCGATGTCGAGGTGCTAGCGCGGACGGAAGTGGAGTTCGTTCTCGAAAAGGTCCAAACGCAATCGGTGGACGTGACCTCGGCCGCGCCCGGCGTGGCCGAGTCCGCCACCGGCCGCGAGGTCACCGGCGAGCAGTTGCGCTGGTCCGGAGCCGATCCGTCAAGGCTGCGGGACGCCCTGCCGCTGATTCCGGGGATCAACCGGAGCCCGGAGGGGCGTCTGCAGATCTCCGGCGGGCCGGAGCACCGGGCGGCACTGCTGCTGAATTCGGTCGACGCCACGGATCCCGTCACCGGCCGGTTCGGCGCCACCGTCCCCATCGACAGTGTCGCCACGCTGAACGTCTATCGCAGCCCGTTCCTGGCTGAATTCGGCAAATTCTCCACCAGCGTCGTCAGCGTGGAGGCCAGGAAGGGCGGCGAAAAATGGCACTGGGAGCTGAACGATCCGACGCCCGAGATGCGCATCCGCAGCGCGCGCGTTGTCGGCGTTCGCGGCTTCACGCCCAGGCTGAACTTCAACGGCCCGCTGGTGCGCAACAAACTCTACTTCGCGCAGTCGCTGGAGTACGCACTGCGAAAGGTGCCCACCTTTACGCAGCCGTTCCCGCGCAATGAGGAGAAACAGGAGTCTTGGAACGGACTCACGCAGTTCGATGCGGCGCCGAACGCCCGGCATTTCGTCACGCTCCAACTGCACGGCGTTCCGCAGCGCATTAATCATGTAAAGCCTGGATTCTACAACGCGCTGCCGGCCACGCCGGGCTGGCGCGGGCATGAGTACCGCGGCTCGTTGAGCGACAAGTGGGCGCTGGGTACGTCGCTCATCGAGAGCACGGTCTCCTACGCCGAAACGCGCGGCCGCGTTGCGCCGCAGGGGGACCTGCCGTATGTGCTCCATCCCACGTTTAACGAAGGAAACTACTTCGCGCGGAACGAACGGATGGGCAACCGGGCGCAATGGACCGAGACGGTGACCCTGGCGCCGGTGAATGCGCGCGGCACGCATCACATCAAGATCGGCTCCATCGCGGTCCGCACGCGCGTGGGAGGCGAGTACCATTTCCGGCCCATCACAATCGCCGCGTTTGAGACGCTGCGCTTCCGCAACCTGGGCCCCTACGCGGTGAACGACTGGGAGGCAGGCGGCTTCGCGCAGGATCACTGGGTCATCTCGCCAAGCGTCTCGCTCGACTACGGAGTGCGCGCGGACTGGCAGAAGGTCACGACGGCCGCGCGCGCCGCGCCCCGCGCCGGGCTGAGTTGGTCTCTGTTCGGCGACCCCGCCACCGTTCTGCGCATCGGCTACGGCTGGTTTTATGACCGCGTGCCGCTGGCTGCCTACGGGTTCGACCGCTGGCCGGTGCGGGAGGGCTTCACCAACATTTTGCCCCAACGGCGGCTCGTGCCGAAGACGCAGACCTGGAACCTCTCGCTAGACCGGCGGCTGTCGCAGTTCTTTCATGTGCGGGCGGGCTACCAGGAGAGCCGGTCCAGCGGGCTGATCGTGCTGCAACCCATCGAACGGCGTATCGAGCTGCGGGGCGAGGGGCGCGCCGCCTACCGGCAATTGGAACTGCTTACGCGCCTGCGCTACAAGCCGAATCAGGAGATTTTGGTGTCCTATGTGCGTGCGTTCAATCGCGGGAACCTGAACGACTTTTCGGAGTTCCTCGGCGACTTCCCCGCCCCCATCCTGCGGCCGGACTTCCGGGTGGAGATGACCGGCAACATTCCACACCGGCTGCTGATTTGGGGCGACGTTCCATTCACTCGAAAGCGGAACTGGCGGATCGCGCCGGTGATTGAATACCGGACCGGCTTTCCGTGGTCCGCTCTGAACGCCCAACAGCAATACGCCGAACCTCCCAATTCGCGGCGGTACCCGAACTTCCTTTCCATCGACTTCCGCCTGGCGCGCGACTTGGTTTGGAAAGACCGCAAGTTCCGGATCTCCTTCGCCATGTTCAACGTGACGAACCATTGGAACCCCGATAGCGTGCGCGTGAATACGGCCGACGGTCTGTTCGGTCAGTTTCTGGGCCATCACGCGCGCCGCTACCGGCTCGACTTCGATTTGTTGAACTAGCATATAGTCAGAAGGAATGCGTTCCCCGCTTTTCCTGCTTCTTGCCCTTGAACTTGCCGCGCAGACGCCGCCGCCGGTGTATAAACAGCTCTGCGCAGGGTGCCACGCCGAAAGCGCCGCCGGCACGGACCGCGGCCCGGGGCTGATCCAGTCCCGGTCGCTCCGCCGCCGGACGGAAGAACAGATTCGCGGCATCATCCGCAACGGCACCCAGGGCGGCATGCCCGGGTTTCCGATCGCGGATACGGACCTTGCGGCGCTCGCCCGCGTCATTCGGCAGTGGAACGAGTCGGTCTACGACGCCAGGCCCGCCGGCGATGTGGCGGCCGGCCGGCGGTTCTTCGACGCGCAATGCGCCTCCTGTCACATGGTGCGCGGCTTGGGCGGTTCGAACGGACCGGACTTGTCGAACATCGCCCGCGAGTTAACGCGGAAAGAGCTCGAACAGACTCTGGACGATCCCGCATCGCGCACGGGACAAAGGAATTCAGCCGGCTGCCCAAGCTGGGCGTTCTGCCCCGACGAACCGTGGGCGGTCGTGGAAGTCGCTCTGAAGAACGGTTCGAAGTTGAAAGGATTCTCTCGCGCGCGCGGGCCGCACGACGTGCAACTGCAGACCTTCGACGGCAAAATGCATCTGCTGAAGTCGTCCGAATATTCGGCGATTCAACCCTCGACCGTGTCCTACATGCCGCCGTTGCGCGCCACGGCGGACGAGAAACAGAATCTCATCGCGTATCTGGGAACGTTGGGAGGCGTTCCCGGTGGACCCATGCCGCAGGCCGGCAAACCGCCAACCGCCGCCGAAATCGACGCGATTCACCGGCCTAAGCCGGGGGAGTGGCCCAGCTACCACGGCCTGCCCTCGGCCAACCGCCACAGTCCGCTGACGCAGATCAACACCGCCAACGCGTCGAAACTCCAACCGGCTTGGAGCTACGCGCTGCCGCACATGAGTCTCCAGACGACGCCGCTGGTGGCCGACGGTGTGATGTACGTCACCGCGCCGAATCAGGTCTGCGCGCTCGATTCGACAACCGGCCGCGAGATCTGGTGCTACACGCGGCCGCGCGGCGACGCCAGTAAGATCTCCGGCGACGCTGCCAAGGGCGCCCAGCGCGGCGCCGCGCTGCTGGGGGACCGGATCTTCTTCGCCACGGACGATGCGCATATCATCGCACTGAACCGCCTAACGGGCGCTTTGATGTGGCAGAACTACATGCCGAAGTCGCCGGGAGCGTTCGGGTCCACCGCGGCGCCGTTCGTCGTGGGCGATCTCGTGATCTCCGGCATCGGCGGCGGCGACGGCCCGCTGCGCGGATTTCTCGCTGCCTACAGAGTGACGAGCGGCGAGGAGGCCTGGCGATTCTGGACCGTGCCCAAGCGCGGCGAACCGGCGTCGGAGACCTGGAAGGGCGACGCCATCGAAGTGGGCGGCGGCGCAACTTGGCTGACCGGCTCGTACGATCCAGCCACGGATACCCTCTACTGGCCCACCGGAAATCCGTACCCAGACACGGACGGCGCCGCCCGCATTGGCGACAACCTCTACACCAACTGCGTCGTTGCGCTCGATCCAAAAACCGGCAAGCTCAAATGGCACTTCCAGTTCACCCCCCACGACCTGTGGGATTGGGACGCCACCGAGCCCCTGGTGCTGGCCGACGCCCGTTGGAAGGGCCGGGACCGGAAACTGCTGCTGCAAGCCAACCGGAACGGGTTTTTCTATGTCCTGGACCGGACGAACGGCGAGTTCCTGCTCGGCACGCCGTTCGTCAAGCGGCTGACTTGGGCCAAGGAGATCGACCAGAAGGGCCGGCCCATCGTCAACGAATCGGCCAAACCGACGCTCGGCGGTACGGTAGTGTGTCCGGCCGTGCGAGGGGCGACCAATTGGTACTCCACCGCCTACAATCCGCAGACCCGGCTGTTCTACGTGATGACCGTGGAGGACTGCAACCTCTACCGGCAGGCGGGGAGCTGGTTCGTTCCGTTCAACGATCGGAAGAACCCGCCGCTGAAAGTTCTCCGGGCCTTGGACATTGAGACCGGCAAGATCGTGTGGGAGGTTCCCCAGGTCGGTGCGCCGGAAGCGAACTACTCCGGCGTGCTGTCCACCGCGGGGGGCCTGCTATTTTACGGTGAATCCGGCGGCACCTTTGCCGCCGCGGACGCCAAAACGGGTAAGACGATCTGGCACTTTCCCACCGGCCAAGCCTGGAAGGCGTCGCCGATGACATATACCGTCAAGGGCAGGCAGTACGTCGCAATCGCGGCCGGCGGAAATATACTATCGTTCACGCTCCGAGAATAATAAGTCTGTCCACGGACGGTGGCATCTGAATCAGTACAAGGTCGATGCACTCCCAATTGGCACTACGTCTTGGAGCGCTGTCCCACTTGGCGTGGGGTGCGTGGAACCAACCGGCGATCAATATCCCGCTGGCTGTTGGTCTGTGGCTGGCGTCCGCGCAGCCGATGCAACAGCGAACCATCCTGGTCACGGCGCTGACCGCAAAGGTTTTTGCCCTCGCCCTGGGCTTCCAATGGCACGATGCGGTCTGGCTGCCGGTCCTGGCGTGGCTTTTGCACCGGGACCTGGTGAACAATCACGCCGTCGATTCGGTCATTCGCGGATCGAGTCTCGGATCCATGGAAGGCGTCTTTGAGGGCATTCGCACGGAAGATGGGATCCCTCTGAACCGCCTGGTGCGTTCGCAACCCACGCTGCTGGTCTTCCTGCGGCACGCGGGCTGCCCCTTTTGCCGGCAGGCCCTGGCCGATCTGGCGAAGGCGAAGGACAGTTTACGGGACATGGGCGTCCAAATTGCGCTCATCCACCATAGCTCTGAGGATGCGTTCTCCTGGAAAGACCTGGCGGGAATTCACAAGGTCCGGGATGCCGACCGGCGTTTGTACCGGCATTTTGGGCTCGGCCGGGGCGGTTTCATTCACATCTTGGGGCCTTCGGCCTTGCTCCAAGGTGCTTGGGCCGTTTTGAAAGAGCGTCATCTCATCGGCATTCCGGATGGAGACCTCTTTCAGATGCCGGGCGTATTCCTGGTTGAGAACCACAACGTCCTGGCCAGCTACTACCATCGTGTAATAGGAGACCGGCCCGATTATGTGGCTATTTGCTCCACAGCGCTCAAGTCGTTTCAGCCGCGGTGAACCCTGAGCCTGGTTTTTCACCCTGGCCGAATCGAACTTCAGTATAAACGAATCAGAAGCGGCTAGGCGATGTCTAATAGGGTATGTACAAAGCCGCCACGGAAGCAGAACTGATAGCTCGATCGAAACAGCGAGACGGCGAAGCCTTTGCCGAGCTCATCCAACGGACTCGGCCTTACGCGCTGCGGGCCGCTCGCTCGATTCTGCGCGACTCGGAGGAGGTCCAGGACCAACTTCAGGCGGCGTACCTGAGTGCCTGGCGCCAAATCGGCGGTTTTCGGGAAGATGCGAAGTTTTCCACTTGGATAACGACCATTGTAGTCAATCAGAGCCTCATGCGGCTCCGCAAACTCCGCCGAACGCCGCTCACCGCGAGTTTCGAATTCGAGCAGGACGGCGAGTACCGCAGTTTCGATGTCGCCGACGGACGTCCGCTGCCTGAGGCGGAGATGGCCCGGCAGGAACTGATCGGCATCGTTCGGGCGGAAATGCAGAAAGTCCCGCCGATCTTCCGGAGAGTGCTAACGCTGGTAGATCTGCACAGTACGCCGGTTGCCGAAGCAGCGAGCCAACTGGGTATTTCAGTGGCTGCCGCGAAAAGCCGCCTGTCCCGAGCGCGGAACGCGATCCGAGCGCGTCTGGAAGCCAGAAATCTTGCCGGCGTTTCGCTATAGTGCGCGGATCACGGCCATGACGTCGCTGTCTGGCGGGAGTGCGGCGCCAAATCGCACATGAAGTCGCGCACCCTCTTCGCGAATTCGAGCCGGGATCACTGGACGGTTCAGCGACATGAGG
This sequence comes from Acidobacteriota bacterium, assembly GCA_016871155.1. Lineage (GTDB taxonomy): Bacteria > Acidobacteriota > Terriglobia > Bryobacterales > Bryobacteraceae. The sequence goes on from VFZO01000056.1 coordinate 26,668, forward strand.
AGGCGCGAAATACCGGGAAGGGCGCTTCCAATCGTGTCGGCGTGCCCGGCCGACCCTTCCGGGAAGAGACCGATCGGTCCATCTATCGCCGATTCGTCGCGAAGCAGGCGTCGAAGTGTCTTGGCGGCGAGGAGTGCGTTGGCGCCCGAGAATGGGACAGGATAGCAATGAAGCGCGGCGGCGACCCGCGGAAGAAGCCAGTCGCCTGGAGAGGCTACGGTGCGTCCGAAAAGGCGAACCGGCGGCCAATTCGCTGTGACAATCCAACGCACGGGTGGATCAGGTAGTGGATAACGGCGCGCGACGGCCTGTGTCAGGACAGCGGCAGAGTGAAGGATCCATAATCCCTTGCGCTGGAAATGGTTGGCGGCTAGAACGAAACGAGGATCGGCGGGCAGGTGCTCCAGTCCCGAGAAGGCGGGTTCGGGTCTCATGCGCGCGACGATTCGGGCAGTGAAGTCGCCGAGGTGGCGCGGCCGGGAGTGCCGGATATGGGGCGTCAGACCAAAAACAAGATCCCAGGGGACCGGATACTTGAGAGGCTCAGACATAGCGTCCCTTCCACTCAGACCGGCCGCGCCCCAGGGCCACACGCATGCCATCGAGGGCGATTAGTTGGAATAGGTAGATGGCGAACGGCGCCTGCAAACGTTCAGCCCATGTTCCGTACCAATTCCAAAAAGCTACCGCCGGCACAAGGCCCACGGCTACGGCCAGCGCCGGTTCGCTGGCGCCGGCCATCCACGCTAGCAAAGGAGCATAGGAGGTGAAGAGCGTCGACGCGAGGATCACCCGCGCGCCGGTCCGGGGCTGGGCGGCGAGAAAACGAAACGAATTTTTTTGAAAGCCCCTCCAGATGGCCCGAAACGAGTCGTACATCCGGACTGCGCCCAGGCTGCCAGTACGAAGCGGCTCCTGACGGAGTCCGGCGCGCGCGGCATTTTGGGCGATGGCCATATCTTCGATCACCGAACCCAGTACCGGCTGATGG
>VFZO01000057.1 GCA_016871155.1 Acidobacteriota bacterium
CGGCCGCCGCGTTTGCCCAGCAAGCGCAGAAGAAAGAACGTGACCTGAAGTTCGAGAAGGATCCGGTGGTCACCGAGACGGTGCAACCTCCTGGCGGGCGCTCCATTCCGCGCAGCTATGCGTTGATCGTCGGCGTGGGGAACTACAAGAACCTGCCAGCCTCCGCGAAGCTGGAGTTCGCCGAACGCGACGCGGAAGCGATCTATTCGATCCTGATCAGCCCGGAAGGCGGCAACTTCCGCGCCGAAAACGTGCGAAAGCTGATCGGCGACAGGGCCACCTTCGCCAACATCAAGCGGGAAATCGAGACGTGGCTCCCGGGCGCGGCCAAGGCCGACGACCGGGTGCTGGTATACTTCGCGGGCCATGGGTTTGTGGATCCCAAATCCGGAAAGGCGTACCTGGCGCCTTTCGACCTGGAACCGGGCAACATTGGCGGCACGGGCTACTCGATGGACACGCTGGGCAGCGTCATCGGCTCCAAGGTTTCGGCCAAGTGGAAGGTGTTGCTCACCGATTCCTGCCATTCCGGCGCCATCTCGCCCGAGCAGGGGGAGATCGTCAACAAGTCGCTGCTGGAGCTGAACCGTTCGATGTTTTCAATGACCGCCAGCCGCGCCCGGGAGCGCTCCTTCGAAAGCAAGGACTGGGGCGGCGGCCACGGGATCTTCACCTACTACGTGGTCCGCGGCATGGAAGGCTACGCCGACGAGAACAAGGATTCGATTGTCACCGCCGACGAACTGGCGGAGTACACACGCCGCAACGTGCGAGAGGCGACCAAGGGCCAGCAAAATCCAACCAGCGACAAAGGGAACTTCGACCCCAACATGATTCTCGCCTTCCACCCAAGCCGGGTTAGCCCCGGCGAGGCGCCTCCGCCCAAGTTCGGAACCTGGGTGATTGAGGCCAATCTGGATAACGTCGAAGTCTTTGTCGACGGCAAGAGCATGGGCGTGGTGAACAAAGGCGCACCGCTGCGGTTACCGGGGTTGCAGCCGGGCGTGCACTCGGTGCGCGGCGTGCGAATGGGGTACGAACCGGACGGTCCGCGCGAGGAGACCGTGTATCCGGGGCAGGAGTCCACAATATCGATCAAGATTTCCATTCCGCGCCGCCGAACCAAGGCGGCGCTGGAACCGTTTGAGCGGGGCGTGGACCAGTACAACAAGGGCAATAAGGACGCGTATCGGCGGGCGGCGAAAGAGTTCCAGGCGGCCATCGCCGCCGACAAGGACTACTCGCGGGCGTGGCTGTATCTGGCGCGTGTGCAGCGCGATCTGTTTCAGCTGGAGGAGTCGGAGAAGTCCTTCCGGAAGGCCATCGACATCGACCCCGATTATTTGGAGGCCAGGGCCACCTACGGCGGCATGCTGCTGGATACGGGCAACGTGGACGAGTCAATCCGGCAGTTGAACGCCGTTGTGCAACGCGACAGGAGACACAAGTTGGCCTGGAGCATGCTGGCGCAGAGCCAGCGCATGAAGGAGCTGTACGCGGACTCTATCGAATCGGCGAAAAAGGCGATCGCGCTGCCGCCGGACACCGCGGAATCCCACTTCTGGCTGGCCGAGAGCCTGCGCATGACGGCCAAATATTCCGACAGCCTGGACGAGTATCAACGCTACCTGCAACTGAGCGATTTCGACTCCAAGCTGGCCGGCAAGATGAACTACTACGTGCTTGGTTTCCTGGCCGGAATCGGCAAGAAGAAGCGAGCCGCGCAAACCGACGTTTGGAACGACATGCGCAGCCTGGCCTACTTCGGCCTGTGCGACTGTCAACGAAAGCTGGAGCGTTTCGACGAGGCCATCGCCTATTGCACGCGCGCGCTGCGCTACGACCAGCAGGAGCCGTATGTCCACTATGTTCTGGGCCTGTGCTACGCCCGCCGCGCGCAAAAGCAGCAGAGCGTCGAGCAGTTCGCTGCCGCCCGCAGTCACTTTCAAAAGGTCCTGGATCTAAATCCGGATCTGGCCGAGGCGGATTTCGCCCGGAAGAACATCCTTTCGATCGACGCTGCTCTTCGCTAATCCAGCTCTTCGGGCCGAAGCTCGATGCCGGATTCTCCGGCCGCCTTCTTTTCCAGGTACTTTTTCACCCACGCTTCCCAGGATTTGCCGGCGGCCGTGTCCCGTCCGCTGAACGCGACGGCACGAATCTCAGTGAAAGCGATCACGACCTTGGTCCGTTGCCCTTTCGGAATCAGGCGGATTTCGCTGGCCGCCAAGGTGGGGGCGATACGCCGGTCGAAGACGTAGCCCTCCAGCGTGGAGCCGTCGGACTTGGTAATGGTTACATCGCCGCGATAGTCGAAGGCCTTCTCCAATCCCGCGCGCAACTCCTCTTCGGAGGCCATTTCAATCGCCTGGCCTTGCAGCATCTCGTGCGCGAAACCGGGTGCAATCTCTAACTCGTCGGGATTCGTCCCGCTCAAACTCCAACCTCGCTGTCCGGCTTCATTTCGATCTGCACAAGCGAGTGCTTAGGTTGACGCTGCAAGGCTTCGAGCGCCGCTTGATCCCGGTAGGACGAACGGAACATCGCTTTGGCGGTGGACAAAAGACCGCTAAGGGACGCGAACGTGTAGTCGACCGCGGACGCCTCATAGCCGCTGTGCACCATGCAGTTCGCGCACTTGGAATTGCCAGACTCCGTGCCGTACTTGTCCCACTGCACGGACTCCATCAGCTCGGTAAATGTCTCGGCGTAACCGTCCTGCAGAAGGTAGCAGGGCTTCTGCCAGCCGAAGATGTTGTAGGTGGGCATGCCCCACGGCGTGCACTGGAACTGCCTGCGCCCCATGAGAAATTCCAGGAACAGGGGCGACATGTTGAAGCGCCAGTTCGATTTCCGGTTCGACAGAATCATGTTGAACAGGTTACGCGTGCGGGCCCGGCCCAGGAAGTGCTTCTGGTCCGGCGCTTTGTCGTAGGAGTAGCCGGGCGAAACCATCATGCCCTCCACGCCCACATCCATCATTTCGTCGAAGAACGCGCGAACCGAGTTTGGATCGGTGCCGTCGAAAAGCGTAGTGTTCGTCGTAACCCGGAAGCCGCGGCGAACGGCTTCGCGAATGGCGTCGAGCGCAGCCTCATAGCCGCCTTCCTTGCAGACGGCGAAGTCGTGGTGCTCCTTCTGGCCGTCCATGTGGACGGAGAAGCTGAGGTACTTCGACGGCGTGAACAGGTGCAGCTTTTCCCTGAGCAAAAGGGCGTTCGTGCACATGTACACGTACTTCTTGCGGGCTACCAGTCCAGCGACAATCTCGGGCATTTGCGGATGAAGCAGCGGCTCGCCGCCGGGAATCGCGACGGTCGGAGCGCCGCACTCTTCCGCCGCGCGGAAGCATTCGTCCGGCGTCAATTCCTGCTTCAGGATATGCGCCGGGTACTGAATCTTGCCGCAACCGGCGCAAGCGAGATTGCAGCGAAACAGCGGCTCGAGCATCAGCACCAGCGGATAGCGTTCGCGCCCCGCCAGCTTCTGCTTGAGTACATAGGTGGCCACTGTCCAGGCCTGCGCTACGGGCACTGGCATGCTTAAAGAACTCTCCGGTACGGCATCGTCACCAAGTTCGATTATCCCACGGCCCTCCCACTTGCTCTCCGGTACGGAATTTACAGATGATGATTGGGCATGGAAAGGCGGACGTTCTTGTCAATGAGCGCGGCGGCGGCAAACGCATCACCCATCAAGGCATTAGTCTTTGACGTCTTCGGAACCGTCGTGGATTGGCGGTCCTCCATTATTCGCGAAGGCAAGGCATTGGCCAAACGCAAAGGGATCGGCCATGTGGACTGGGCGGAGTTCGCCGACGCCTGGCGTGCCGGGTACGGCCCGGCGATGAACCGCGTCCGAAAGGGCGAGTTGCCGTGGATGAACATCGATCCCCTGCACCGCCTGATTTTGGACGGCCTCCTGGTCCGTTTCAAAATCGACGGTCTGGAGGAAGCGGATAAGGAACACTTCAACCGGGCGTGGCACCGGCTCGACGCCTGGCCGGACTCCGCCCGCGGTCTGACGCTGCTGCGGAAGAAGTTTATCTGCGCCACGCTGTCAAATGGAAACGTGTCGCTGCTGGTGAACATGGCGAAGTACGCGGGCCTGCAATGGGACACCGTGCTTTCGGCGGAACTGATGAAGGCCTACAAGCCCGACGCCATTGTCTATCAACGTGCCGCGGAGATGCTGGGCGCCGGGCCGGCGGAGACGTTAATGGTGGCGGCGCACAAAGGCGACCTGCAGGGCGCCCGGCGCGCCGGGCTGAAGGCGGCGTTCGTGGAGCGGCCGCTGGAAAAGGGCCCTGGCGGCAAGGCAGATACGGGCCGCGAAGACTGGATGGACTACTACGCAAGGGATTTCGTGGACCTGGCGAAACAACTCGGGGTGCGAGGATGAGGCGCAGAGGCTTCCTGGCCGCGGCGGGCGCGGCGGCTGTGGCGCAGACGCCGGAAAAGGTCATTGGCAGCGCCGCCGAAGCGCTGGAGGTGTTCGACTTTGTTCCGGTGGCGCGGAAGAATGTGCAGTCGCAGCATTGGGCGTACCTGATGGGCGGGTCGGACGATAACTCCACGGTGAACGCCAATGAAAATGGTTGGTCCAAGTGGCGGATCCGGGCGCGGCGTCATGTCGACGTGAGCGCCGTAGACCTGTCGGTGGAACTGTTCGGGCAGAAACTGGCGCACCCGGTTCTCGCCGCGCCGGTGGCGGCGCACCAGGCGTTTCACGCCGAGGGCGAAGCGGCCACGGCAAAAGGCGCGTGGTCGCGGAAGTCGCAGATGATTCTTTCGACGAACGCTTCTCTGAACGTTCGCGACGTGGCCAAAGCCTACGGAGGCCGGCTGTGGTTTCAGCTCTATTCGTTCAGCGATTTTGAAGTGAACCGCGCGCTGCTCCGGAACGCCGAGGAGGCTGGGTGTACGGCAGTGACGGTAACGGTGGATAGCGTTGGCGGTTCTCCGCGCATCATGCAGACGCGCGGCGGCGTAAAAACGGAACAGCGCTGCCGGGCCTGCCACGGGACCACGCAGGCCGATTACTACAAGGAACACGGAAACTTCGACGGCATCGACATGGCCCGGAACGTGGGCGGCCCCGGCCGCGCTGTGACGTGGAGCGTGCTGGACCGGATCCGCGCCGCGACGAAAATGAAGGTGTTGATCAAAGGCGTCATGACGCCGGAGGACGCGGCGGAGTGCTATCGCCACGGCGCCGACGGCATCGTGGTTTCCAACCACGGCGGGCGCGCCGAGAACAGCCACTACGGAACAGTGGACGCTCTGCCGGGCATCGTAGAGGTGGTGAACGGGCGCATGCCGGTGCTGATCGACGGTGGCATCCGGCGCGGCGTGGATGTTTATAAAGCACTGGCGCTGGGCGCCACGGCTGTTTGTGTGGGCCGGCCCTACGTTTGGGGTCTGGCGGCCTTCGGGGCCGAGGGCGTGGACAAGGTGTTTTCCATGCTGCAATCGGATCTGCGCGGCATCATGCAGTCTTGCGGCGCCACCGCCATTCGCCACATTTCGCCGCTGTCCATCGAGCGAAAATAACGGACGCTTCCGTTAGCCGCGCGGGTGCAGGGGCGAGTATTGAATCATCGCATCGCGAAGAGCCAGCCGGCCGCCCGCCACCCAGCGTTCGCCGCGCGGTTCCAGATGGGCGATCATGCGGGACCGCCACTGGCGAAGCGTGGCCGAGTGCGCTGTATCCAACGCCAGGTTCGTCGACTCGGATCGATTCCGGGTGAGATCGAAGAGCTGCTCTTCGCCATCCAGCGCTTTGTAGACATACTTCCACTTGCCATCGGTAAGCGCGGTCCACTGATTGGACTTTTCATAACAGACGCCGTGCTCCAGGTCGATGAACTCCCGCCAGCCGGCGGTGCGCCCGCGAGCCAGTTCCAGCATCGACTGGCCGTCGATCGGTCTCGAAGCCGGAACGCCGGCGCCGTCCAGACAGGTGGCGAAGATGTCGCGCAGTTCGACGGGCTGATCCAGCACCTGGCCGCGCGGACCGCTCACCAAACCCTTTGGCCAGCGCATCAGCATGGGAACGCGCGCCGAGCCTTCGTAGGCGTAGGACTTTCGCCAATGGTGGTGGTCGCCCATCATGTCGCCGTGGTCCGAAGTGTACAAAATCAACGTATTTTCCAGCATTCCGCGCCGTTCCAGGGTTTCCAGAATGCGGCCGGTCTGTTCGTCGATGAAGGTGATGGAGCCGTAGTAGCCGGCGCGCGAGTTCCGAATCTCGGTCTCCGGCATGCGGCCATACCAGATGGCGTTCTCGGGACCCTCCCGCTTTTCGTAGCGGGACGCCCATCCGCCCGCGCTGGCTGCGGGGAGCTTTCGTTGCAGGTAGCGATCCATCAGCCGGTTTGGGGGATCGTAGGGACTGTGCGGCCGGGCGAACGAGACGTGCAGAAAGAAGGGCTCGGGGCGTTGATACGACTCCAGGAACCGCACGGCGGATTGACCGGTCCATGCGGTGGGATGCAGACGTTCCGGCAGCACGTAGGCCTTGGCGTTGTAGTCGTTGAACCCCACTCCGGTGGCATCCGGATCAAGGTTCGGCGCTTCGGATTGAAACCAGGAGCGGTAGTCGCTGCGAAAATCGGGGGAGCCCACGCGGCTGCTTTCGTCGAGCAGCGCCCCGTGGTAGCCATGATAGTTTCGCTGCGGCGTGTAGTGGAGCTTGCCGATGGCATAGGTGTAGTAACCGGCGTCGCGCATCGCGCGCGGCATTTCGTAGGCGTACTGTTTGGCCACCGACCCGTAGGCCAGCATCCCGTGATTCCACGGCGAAAGACCGGTGAGCAGACAGGCGCGCGCCGGTGTGCAGGTGGGCGTGGACGAGTAGGCGTTGCGGAAGCGCGCACCTTCACGTCCGATGCGATCGAGATTCGGAGTATCCACCGGCACGGTGCCGTCAAGGCCCAGGCAATCGCCGCGCTGTTGATCCGACATCAAGAACAGAATGTTGGGCTTCGACGTGGCGGCGCGCGGTTGCAGCAACGCGGGCGCGGCGAAAAATTGGCGGCGGGATGTCATGGTTCAATGTCCTCCACGATCGCTTCAATGGTGCGCGGGGCGTTCCCCTCAAAGCGGTTGTTCACAAAAATGTAGGCCGGCCGCCGGCTCCCCAACGACCGCTGAATGAGTTCGCGGAGCGCTTCACGCGATTCCGGAACCGGATCCTTCGTTTCGTTATACGGCGAAAAGGACTGCACCGCCTCCTCATAGGCGCGGCCGCGCCTTAGCAGCGCGCGCGTGACGGTGAAGCCGGCCGTGTAGGCCGCCTCGATCTTCGTCTGCGCGGGCAGGTCCGGCATGCGCGTCCAGCCGTTGAAGACGTGCGCGGTCTCATATTTCCGCAGCAGAGCGAAATATTCGGGGCAAAGATACTCGGCGTTGCGAATTTCCACCGAGTAGCGCGGACCGCGCGGCAGCGCAGCAAGGAACGGCTCCAGCGCGGCGAGAAATTCGTGGACCGAGGGAAAGGCGGATTTCGCGAACGTCCCGAACTCGAAGATGAAGACGGCGGCGCGTTTTCCGTACGGCGTCAGCGGCTCCAGGAATAGCTTGGTGAACACCTCGGGATTCAGGAAGTTCTCGTTCTCCAGGCCGGCGCGGCGTCCATAGCGCGCGTGCGTGGGCCACTTCTTCACCGTGATCTCTTCCGGCACCTTGAAGGCGAATTGCAGCGTGGCCGGGGCCGAGCCAAAGAGTTTCCTCCAATACTCGTCCGATGGAAATTGATAAAACGAAAAGTCGCCGCACACGGCGGGAAACGTCTCGCCGTACTCCTCCAGGCACGTGTCGTCGAACTTCTTCTGCGAGAACTTGCCGCGGGTGAAGTAGCGCTCCGGCGAGTAGATCTGGCCTAGCCAGCCTTCATACTTCCAGGAACTGGTGCCGATGAAGATGCCGCGTTCCGCCAGACGTTTCAGTTTCGCGGCCAGCGGCCGGGGTTCCTCAAACAGTGAAAGATTCGGCATGTCACCAGGCGCGGGCCGCGCGATAGCCGTATGGATCGGCGCCGGCCTCAATCGATCCGGCCGGTACGTAGCGGATCATCGTCGGCGCGGAACCGCTCGACCAGCGCGAACGTGTTGAAGTCTGATGGCCGCGGTTGGTCAGGTCGTTTAGGACGCTGGCCGGAGTGCGATCGTCGACCATCAGATCGCCGGGGCTCATCGCGTGGTTGTCGAAGCTGGAGACCATGTGGCGCGTCTGAAAACGCGGGGCCTCCAGGGCCATTTGGGCGTTCATGCCAAACTCCACCACGTTGAGAAAAAGCTGCAGCAACGCCTGGTCCTGATTATCCCCGCCCGGCGTGGAGAGCGCCAGCAGCGGCTTGCCGCGATGCGTCACCAGCGTGGGGCTCAACGTCACCCGCGGGCGTTTGCCGCCGGCGAGTTCGTTGGGATGCCCTTCGACGAGAAGGAAACTCTGCGCGCGCTGCGTGAGCGGGATGCCCGTGTCGCCGGCGATGACCGACGGCAGCCAGGCGCCGGACGGCGTGGCGCTAAACATCAGCCCGCCGGCGTCGGCGGCGTTGATGCACGTCGTGTCGCGGGCCATTAGCGCATCGTCGATCTTGATCCGCACGATCTCCGACTGGGCCGGATGCAGCCCGCGCTCGCCGTCGATCAGGCCCGGGAGAAACTCCAGGGAAGCGTTGTCGCGAATCGACCCGCGGCGCTCCTCGCCATAGGCCTTCGAAAGCAGCCGCTCCATGGGCAGCTTGTTGAACAATGGGTCCCCATAATAGGTATCCCGGTCGGCGTAAGCGAGCTTCATCGCCTCGGTCACCGTGTGGACGTAGCGGCCGGAATTGTGTTGCATGGCGCCAAGATCGTAGCCCTCCAGGATGTTCAAGGCTTCGATCAGCGCCGGCCCTTGGCTCCAGAAGCCGCCCTTGTGGACGGTGTAGCCGCGGTAGGTGGTGGAGACGGCTTCCTCCGGCTGCAAGCGGAACGCGGCCATATCGTCATATCGCAGCAGCCCGCCGTTTGACCTCGAAAACGCGTCGATCTTGCGAGCGACGTCGCCGCGATAGAAGTAGTCGCGCACGGCGTCGATCGCGGCTTGGCGCGAAGCGCCGCCCTTCAGCACCCGCATCTCTTCGGCGGCCATCGCGCGAAGCGTACGGGCCAGGTCGGGCTGACGGAAGATCATGCCCGGCGTGAGCGCCTCACCTTCGCCCATGTAAAATCGCTTCGACGTGGGCCATAGTTCGAAGAAGCGGCGCGAACGCATGATCGAACCGGAACGCTGCTCGTCGAGCGGAGTACCATCGGCCAGATCGATGGCCGGCTGAATGACTTCCCCGAACGATTTGGCGCCGTACTCGCGCAGCGCCACAAGGCCCGCTTCCACCATTCCCGGAACAAGCGCGGGCATCAGCCCCGCCACCGGCACCATTCCTTTCAATCCATTCGGCTCCAGGTTCTGCACTTCGCCCGGCAGCATCTTTCGGGAGCGAAAGTACTCAGCCGTAGCGGATTTCGGCATCGTGCCCACGCCGGCGATGGAGACGACCTGCCCGTTGTTCGTGCGAATGAGAATTGGCGCTTCGCCGCCGAAGCCGAAGTGAGAGTATTCGACAACCGACGCGGCGAACATCGCGGCCACGCCCGCATCCACAGCGTTGCCGCCAAGAAAATAGAGCCGCATGCCGGCATCGGCCGCCGAATCGGTTCCAGCGGTCACCGCGGCCTTGGTGCCGCGTGCCGCGTACCGCGCGGGGCGCTCCTGGGACCGGCGCTGCCCGAGCAGTCCGCCGGCGATGAGTAGGGCGCCAACCGCGCCGGCCGCAACCGCGATTCTGCTTGTCATATAAAGTCTGCCTCATTATAATTGGGTCGATTCCGTTCATGGTTAAGCTTCTTGTTTACGGCCTCGCGGCCACGGCCCTGGCGGCTGAAACCACCGGCGAGCGCTGGTGGGCGCATGTCCAGTTTCTGGCCGACGACCGGCTGGAGGGCCGGAACGCCGGCTCGGCGGGTCATGAGGAGGCCGCGCGATACGTTGCCGATCAGTTTCGACTCCTCGGCCTGTCGCCGGGCGCTGGCGGGCAATGGTTACAGCAGGTGCCCTTCGTCACCCGGCAGGTGGACGAAACGGCGTCGTCTCTTGAACTGGTGATACAGGGAAAGGCCCGCCCGCTTACGCTCGGCAAAGAGGCGTACTTCGCAATGCGCGCGAACTATCAGCCGGCCACACGGGCCTCGCTGGTGTTTGCCGGTCAGGGACTCGTGGTCCCGGAGATGAATCATGACGACCTGAAGGGCCTGGACCTGAAAGGCAAGGTAGCCGTTATCCTCACTGGGGCGCCGTCCCATTGGCCGGGGGCGCTGGCGGCCCATGTGCAGAACAACGAAGTCCGCTGGGCCGCATTCCGAAAGGCCGGCGCGATCGGCCTGATTTCGATTCCCAAGGTCCAAACAACTCCGTGGGTGCGTTCGTCGGCCGCTCGATTGCAGGCGCAGATGTCGGCGGTGATTCCGGGCTCCGGCGCGGAGAGCGGCCCGCAGTTGAGCGTTACCTTCAACCCGGATCATGCGGCACTGCTGTTCGAAGGCACGGGCCATACGTTTCAGGAAGTACTCGGGCTTTCGAACGAGAATCGGCCGCTGCCGCGCTTCGAACTAAAGAAGGAGATCGCCGCCAAAGTCGCGGTGAAGCGCGGCGAGTTGACCTCGCCGAACGTCGTGGCGATACTGCCCGGAACCGGCAAGGAGTCGGTGGTTGTATCGGCGCACCTGGACCACATCGGAAAAACGGTTTCGTTCGCCGGCGACGGCATCTTCAACGGCGCCATTGACAACGCGTCCGGAGTGGCCGCGATGATCGAAGTGGCGCGCCTGCTGAAGAAAAAGCCCCGGCGGCGGTCCATCGTATTCGTCGCACTGACCGGCGAGGAGAAGGGTCTGCAAGGGTCGCGGTACTTCGCCGCCACATCCGCCAGGAATGTCGTCGCCGCCTGCAACATGGACATGTTCATGCCGTTGCATGAGCTGAAGGCACTGACGTTTTTGGGCGGCGAGGAGTCAACGCTGGGTGACTGGGCGGCCGAAACGGCCGGCGAATTCGGTCTGCAGGTTATACCCGATCCCGCGCCGGAACAGCGGCGCTTCACGCGCAGCGATCAGTATAGTTTCGTCCGGCAGGGCATTCCGGCGTTGAACTTCAAGTTCGGCTACACCAAGGGAAGCAAGGAGGAAGCCGTGCAGGCGGAGTGGCTGAAGACCCGCTATCACGCCGTAGGCGACGACCTGGCGCAGCCCGTGAACATCGAGGGTGCCGGACGCTTCACCGAATTTCTGGCGGCGCTAGTCGACAAGACATCCACCCGCAAGGCCCGTCCCGTATGGAAAAGAGACAGCTTCTTCCGGCGCTTTAAGAAGTAAGCGCGTATAATCATCCAACGGTATTTTATGAACTTGCCCTTGACTCCCATTCGATTTGTCTATCGTGCCGCCGGGGTGTTTTCGACGAAGGTGGGCATCATCTGCGGCCAGAAGACCTTCACCTACGCTGAGTTCGGGGAGCGTTGCGAGCGGCTGGCGGCCGGCCTGCGGGCGCTGGGCGTGGTGGCGGGCGACCGCGTGGCCTACTTGAGCTTCAACACGCATCAACTGCTGGAGGGTTACTACGGCGTGGTCATGGCGGGCGCCATCGTCATGCCCATCAACGTCCGGCTCTCGATTTCTGAGTTGACCGTGGTTCTGAATCACTCCGGCGCGCGCGTGCTGCTATTCGAGAACGACTTCGCCGCCACGGTCGATCAGCTCAAACCGGCGTGCCCGTCGATCGAACACTACGTCACGCTGGACGCGGCCCACCCGGCCGCGTCGATGACCAGCGCCGAGTTGGTGGACGGCGCGCAACCGGACCGCGTCGATTGGACCCGCGTTGACGAGAACGCGATCGCGGAACTTTTCTATACCTCCGGCTCCACGGGCTCGCCGAAGGGCGTGGCGCTAACGCACCGGAACCTCTACCTGCACGCGCTGTACGTGGCCACCATCATGTCGGATCCGAACAACATGGTGGACCTGCACACCATCCCGCTGTTCCATGCCAACGGCTGGGGCCGGCCGCAGACCTCCACCTTTCTCGGCGTGAAGCAGGTGATGGTTCGCCGGTTTGAGCCGGTCAGCGTTTTAAAGATGATCGCCGAACACAAGGCCACCGACATGAGCCTGGTCCCGACAATGGCAAATGCGATCCTCGCCTGCCCGGAACTGGGACGCCACGATTCGTCGAGCCTCAGCCGGATCCTGCTGGGCGGCGCGGCCTCCAGCCCCACGCTCGTCGAGCGGCTGGAAAAGGCCTTCGGCTGCACGGTGGCCAGCGGCTATGGACTCTCCGAAACGTCCCCGGTCCTGACAACTGCGTTGCCCAAGCCGGGCGTGGCATATAAGAACGACGAGGATCGCTGGCAGCGGCAAGCGCTGACCGGCTGGCCGATTCCCGGCGTGGAAGTTCGCGTCGTCGATCCGAACGGTGTCGACGTTCCGCGCGACAACGAGTCGATTGGCGAGATCATCGCCCGCTCGGACAACGTTATGGAAGGCTACTTTCGCGAGCCGGAAGCCACGGCGGCGGTCATCCGCAGCGGCTGGTTCCACACGGGTGACATGGCGGTTTGGGACGCCGATGGTTTCATGAAGATCGTCGACCGCAAGAAGGAGATCATCATCTCCGGCGGCGAAAATATCTCGTCGATCGAAGTGGAGAAGGCGATCTACGCCAACGACGCGATTCTGGAATGCGCCGTCGTGGCCGCGCCCGACGATAAATGGGGCGAGGTACCGGTGGCGATTGTGGTCTGCAAGGACGGCCGCTCGATCACCGAAGAGGAGATGCTCGCGTTCCTGGGAGAGCGGCTGGGCCGGTTCAAATTGCCGAGGAGAGTGGTGATCGAACTCGAAGCGTTGCCGAAGACGGGCACGGGCAAGATCCGCAAGAATATCCTGCGGGAGCGCTTCTGGGCCGGCCGCGAAAAGCGGATTCAAGGGTAACCGCGCGGCCATCCGCGATACACTCCAATCAATGCGCCAGCGTCTGCTCAATGCGCTCGCCGCCGTTACGCTGCTGGTTCTAGTCGGGCTGGTCGTGTGGCAGGGCTCATTCAACATGGGCAAGCTCGGCCCGGCGAATATCGCGCAGGTCTATCTGTATTGGGCGATGTCGACGCTCGTGTTCCTGCTCATGGTCACGATGGCGTTCATGCTCTTCCGCCTGATGGTGAAGCTTTACATGGAGCGCAGCCGGGAGCAGCAGGGGTCGCACATCAAGACCAAGCTGGTCGTCGGGGCGCTGCTGCTCAGCTTCCTTCCCGTCGTGTTCATGGTGCTGTGGAGCTATTCGGTTCTGAACCTCAACCTGAAGTCGTGGTTCTCCCGGCCTGCGGAGAATGTGAAGCTCGCGCTGACCGGCGTCGGTGTCTCGCTCGGCCGCGAGACGGAACTGCGTTCCAAGGCGCAAGCCAATTGGCTTGCGTCGCTGCCGTCCATCAACGCCTTCGCGTCCGGGACCGAAACCAACACCGATCCGTTTGAAAACTTGTGCGAGGCCAACGATATCGTCGAGGTGTACATCGACGCGCCGGGCCGCGGAAGGCTCTCCGTCTGTTCCTGGAACGCGCGGAACCGGTCGAACTCCGCCAGGCGGATCGTCCAACGCGTGAAGCTGGCCGGCGGACCCGTCCTGGTGATTACGACGCACCCGCCCGTCGACTTGGAAGCGAAGGAACGCGACATCTCTCAATACGTCGCCGAGTATAACCAACTCGGCATGGATCGCCAGGAGACACGCCGCTTCTACCTCACCTACCTGGCGCTTATCACGTTCTTCATCCTCTTTGTGGCCGCCTGGGTCGCGCTCTACCTGGCGCGCCAGATCACCACACCTATCGTCGCGCTTCTGGAAGCCGCGCGCGAAGTCCGCAAGGGCAACCTGCGCCATCGGGTGCAGGTGGGCGCTATCGATGAGTTGGCTACGCTGGTCCGCCAGTTCAATGAGATGACGCAGGACCTGGAATCGTCCAGCAAGGAGCTGGAGGCCCGGCGCCGGTTTACTGAAACGATTCTGGAGTCGATTCCGACGGGCGTCATCTCCATCGCCAAGGACGGCCGGATGCAAACGGTGAATCGCGCCCTTCTGGCCATGTTCGGCGAAGAGCGTGTAAAGAGAGCCGCCCGCCTGGAGGACCTGTTCTCCGCCGAGGATTCGACCGAGCTTCGCTATCTGATGAACCGCGCCCGCCGCACCGGTGTGGCCGGCCGCCAGCTTGACCTCACCGAGGGCCGCAAGACGCTGCACCTGTCTGTAACCGTGGCGCCGATCGACGAGCGGGCCACAAGCGGGTTCGTCATCGTGCTGGAAGATACGTCGGAACTATTGCGGGCGCAAAAGTCCGCGGCGTGGCATGAGGTGGCGCGGCGCATCGCGCACGAAATCAAGAACCCTCTCACGCCCATCTCGCTCAGCGCGGAACGGATCGCACGGCAACTGGAACGAAGCGCCTCCACGCCGGAATTCGCGCGCATCGTGCGGGATTGCACGCGCATCATCCAGGACGAAGTGCACAGTGTGAAGTCGCTGGTCGACGAGTTCTCGCAGTTCGCCCGCTTCCCAGCCGCCCAGCCGGTGCCCAGCGACTTGAATGAGGTTGTCGAGTCCGCGCTCGCCGTCTTCGCCGGGCGGCTGGAGGGCGTGACGATCTACAAGGCGTTGTCCCCGGATCTGCCCGCGGTCAATGTGGATCGCGAACAGTTCAAGCGGGTTATCGTCAACCTGATCGATAACGCCGCCGAAGCCATGCAGAACGTCCCCTGGCGTCACCTCACGCTCAAGACGCAGGCGCCCACGCCAGAGGCGGTCGAGATTGTCGTCGCCGATTCCGGCATCGGCATCACGCCGGAAGATCGCGAGAAGCTCTTTCTACCTTACTTTTCGACCAAGGGCCGCGGAACCGGCCTGGGGCTGGCGATTGTGGCCCACATTTTGACCGAACACGCCGCTCAGATACGCGTGGAAGATAACCACCCGTCCGGCGCGCGATTTACAATCGAGATTCCGGCCATTGTGCAGGTGGCCGTGAAAGCATGAAGGCACATCGCCTATTAATCGTCGACGACGAACCGGGTATACGAACTTCGCTGGGCGCCGTGCTGGAAGACGAGGGCTTCGAAGTGGAGTCCGTGGAAAGCGGCGAGCTCGCGCTGGCGCGGCTGGACCAACAGGCGTTCGAATGCATACTGCTCGACGTATGGCTGCCCGGAATCGACGGCATGGAAATCCTCAATCGCGTGCAGGAACGCGCGGAGGACGAGCGTCCGGCGGTCGTCATGATCTCCGGCCACGGGACCATTGAAACCGCCATCCGCGCCACGCGTCTCGGCGCTTTCGACTTCATTGAAAAGCCGCTGACGATCGACAAGGTGACTCATGTCGTCAAAAACGCCATTGAGCAGCGCCGGCTGAGCCTGCAAGTGGCGCGCCTGGGCCAGGAGCACGCCGAAGCCTACGCCATCATTGGCGATAGCGTCCCGATGAAGGCGCTGCGGCAGCAACTGCGTTTGATGGCGCCGACGAATGGCCGCGTGCTGATCTACGGCGAGTCCGGCACCGGCAAGGAACTGGTGGCACGCGCCATCCACGCACTGAGCCAGCGCGCGAACGAAGCCTTCGTGGAAGTGAACTGCGCCGCGATCCCGGACGGCCTGATTGAGAGCGAACTCTTCGGCCATCGCAAGGGAGCCTTCCCCGCCGCGCATGAGGACAAAATCGGCAAGCTGCAAAAGGCCGACGGAGGCACCCTGTTCCTCGACGAAGTCGGCGACATGAGCCTGAAGACCCAGGCCAAAGTGCTGCGGGCCTTGGAGGAGCAGCGGTTCGAGCCACTCGGCGCCGCCGAATCGTCGAAGGTCGACACACGCGTGGTGGCTTCCACAAACAAGAATCTGGAAGAGGAGATCGAACGCGGCAATTTTCGCGAGGATTTGTTCTATCGCCTCAATGTCATCCCGTTTTCCGTGCCGCCGCTGCGGGATCGCCGCGAGGACATTCCGCTGCTGTCCGAGCACTTTACCCGCGAGTTTACCGCCGCCTACGGGCGCAAGCACAAGGCGTTTTCCGCCGAGGCGCTGAAAGTACTTCGCGACTACCATTGGCCGGGCAACGTCCGCGAACTGCGCAATCTCATCGAGCGCATCGTCATTATGAATTCACAGGTGCGCATTGACGCGCGCCATATTCCTATCAACCCGGCCCGCCGCTCGGTCTTCGATGCGGAGATGCCGCGGTTCTCGTCTCTTCAGGAGGTGCGCGAAGCCGCCGAACGGGACTATATTCAAATTAAGCTCGAGGAGGCTCGTGGAAATATCAGCCGCGCCGCCGAACTCCTGGGGCTCGAGCGCAGCCATCTGTACAAGAAGATGCGCGCGCTCGGTATCTTGACCGGAAAAGAAGACGGCACGGCGAAGGAAGAAAAACTATGAAACCACTCGCAGTCCTCCTGTTCTCCGCGGTAGCCGCCCTTGCGCAGCCGTCCGTGACCGGAGCGCTCAACACCGCCAGTTATGCGGTTCGCGGATTACCCGGCAGCGGCTTGGCCCAGGGCGGCATGATCGCCATCTTCGGCCGCAACATCGGCCCGGCGTCTCTCGTCCAGACCTCGGCGTTTCCAATTCCAACCAATCTGGGCGGAACCTCCGCGCGTATTACCGTGAACGGCCAGAACTTCGATCTGTTCATTGTCTTCACCCTAGCGACGCAAGTGGCGGCGATCGTGCCGTCCAACACGCTCACCGGTAACGGAACGTTGACGGTGACCTACAACGGGCAGACCAGCGCCTCAATTCCGGTCGAAATCGTACAGAGCCAGCTTGGCATCTTCACCATCAACCAGGCGGGCTCCGGTCCAGCCGTAGTCCAGAACGTAAACTCCGAATCGGACCGCCCCGTGAACAGTATCTTGAACTCGGCGCGGCCGAATCAGGCGATGATCCTCTGGGGTACCGGGCTGGGCCCCATTCAAGGCTCCGACGCACAGGCCCCGCCCGTTGGCGACCTGAACCAGCCGATTGAAGTCCTCGTCGGCGGCCGCCGCGCCAATGTGCTGTACAAGGGCCGTTCCGGCTGCTGCTCGGGCGTCGATCAGATCGTCTTCGAGGTACCGGGCGGAATCCAGGGCTGCTACGTGCCGTTGTCCGTAAAGAACGGCAACCGCGTGTCCAACTACACTTCCATTTCCGTCGCGCCTGCCGGCGGCCGCTGCTCCGATCCATTTGGCTATACCGATGCCGAGCTGAGCGCCGCCGAAGCGAACGGCCGGCTGCGTCTGGGCACGCTGTCCCTGTCCCGCATCGCATCGAAGATCTCGGTCGCTGGATTTACCGCCGATACCACTGCGGATGCTGCGGGCGGCGCGTTCCTGGAGTTCACGCCGACACAACTTGTCGCCTCTCGCGGACCCGGCGGCAACGCCGTGACCGTTGGCGCTTGCACGCTGTTCACCTACCAGGGCCAGTCAGCGTCAACAACGGATCCGGTGCAGCCCAAGCTCCTGGATGCCGGCCCTGCGGTCAATTTGTCCGGCCCTAAGGGAGCGAAACGGATCGCCCGGGATCAGAGCGGCTTTTATTCTGCGATCCTCGCCAGCTCGACCGTAATTTCCGGGCTGCCCCCAGGAATCCCCGGGATCCCCGGCCTTCCCGGCGGCAACGACCCGCCCTATCTCGACGCTGGTGCTTACACTGCTGAAAACGGCTCGGGCGGTGCTGATGTAGGAGGTTTCCGGACCCAATTGACGATTCCAGGCAACTTCCGCTGGACCAATCAAGACGCAATCGCGTCTATCGACCGGGGCTCCGACTTGAGTGTCACCTGGACCGGCGCCGGATCGAACGACTATGTCTCCGTCTCCGGTTTTTCAACAGACACGAATCTCCGGGTCGGCGCCTCGTTCGTCTGCCTGGAACGCGGCAATGCGGGTAGACTGACCGTTCCTTCCGCCATCCTGCTGGGGCTGCCCGTTAGCACCAGTATCCAGGGTTCGCCCAGCGGTCTTCTTTCGGTCGGCACGACATCGGAGCCGGTGCGGTTTAACGCCTCCGGACTGGATGCGGGATTTTTCACCCAGACGAACTCCGTCTCCAAGACAGTCAACGTCCGCTAAGAATTCGCACCAGACCGAATGCCATTTACCTTTCAAGAGCTCCAGCTCCCTGGAGTCGTTCTATGCACTCCGCGTGTGTTCGCCGACAACCGCGGATTCTTCCTCGAAACGTACAAACGCTCGGATTTCGTTAAAGCCGGAATCAACGAGCAATTCGTGCAGGAGAACCATTCGTTCTCGACGGCAAGAGTGGTCCGCGGCCTCCACTACCAGCGGCCGCCTCGGGCGCAGGGCAAACTCGTTCGCGTGATCCAGGGCGCCGTTTGGGACGTGGCCGTCGACCTTCGCCGCGACGCGCCCACCTTCGGCCAATGGGTCGCCGCCGAACTGTCCGATGCGAACCACCAGCTTCTTTACGTACCGCCGTGGTGCGCGCACGGCTTCTGCGTCCTCAGCGAGACCGCGCACGTCATCTACAAGGTCACCGAAGAGTACTCGCCGGAGCACGAGGGCGGGATCGCCTGGAACAGTCCCGACATCGCCATCCCCTGGCCGGAACCGGACCCGGGCCTGTCTGATCGCGATCAGAAGTGGCCCACGTTTACGGAGGCGGTCCGGCGGCTATAACCGGTCGGCCTGGCCCACGGGCTGTGTCCGCAATGACGCCCGCATCTCGCCGGCGATAGCCGGGAACTCCGCCGCCTTACTGCGCTCCTCGGAAGGGTCGTCGAAGATCCGGAACAAAAACTCACCGTTCTGCGTCACGTACTTCCACTCGCCCCGGAACAGGTGGCCGAAGCCCAGTCCATCGCGCACGTACCGCAACAGGTTCACGCCGTCCAGCGGCACGTCCTGCGCAAGCGGGAACCTCAGACCGTCTCCGCTCGCCGGCAGCCAATCCTTGACGGTGATCAGGCGATCAAAAAACCAGCCACCCTCCAGCCCCTTGACGACAGTCCGTCCAGGTTCGGAGTCCGTACCTCCGGGTTCTGGTATCCAACGCCGCCGCCCGCCACAATCTGCAAACATTTTCGCCGCTCCATCCGCATGGTCCGATCCTACGGGCGTTTGCCGTCGGCGCACTGTTGAGTGTTCGTCAGGGTAGCGGCCGCACTTCGGTTTGCAATGCGCCGGTCAGGCCTCTCGCGCGTCTACTTCCAATTCGCTCGGCGCTTCGATTGTTTCTGATAATCTGAAGACGACGGTCCGGATACTCAGAAGGATTCCGCCGTCCGCAATCCTCGTAATTGAGGGAGAAACATCATGTCCCCTATTGCACACCGCACGATGCCGAATAGTTCGCTGGCCGCCGCCTAAGTAAAGACGGCTGCACACCGGGCATTCGCCCATCGTCTCAGACACAACGGTAAATAGTCTTCCGTGCCATCCCGGCGCGTGAGGGACCTGTGTGCGAACCAATAGGGGAACAATTTGAGACAGCATACTCGTGGCCGCAAAGGCCCACGATTTTCAGATCCGGAGTTCGTCGAAGCTCTAAACCAGGAACCGTCAAATCACTCGTCTTCCGGCCGGCAGGCCGAACGGAAGGCCCAGCAGTTCTGCCGCCAGGTGCAGCGCGCGCTGAATCTCGCGCTCGCGGGCCGAGTTGGCACCGACAATCTCTTCGTCGAGGAAGTCCATCCGGCCCCGGACTGCGGGCACCTTCTGGTGCACTTGGCTATTCCACCAGGCGTGTCCGTCGCCGACACGCTGGCAGCGCTCGGACGGCAGGCGCCCGCGCTCCGTTCGGAGGTCGCCGCGGCGATAAGCCGGAAGCGTGCGCCGGAGCTGTTTTTCGCCCCGGCGTATTAGGACGGGGCCTACGATGAGTGAATCGTCCCTGCCCACAATGCAGACGTGGCTCGCGGCGCCGATGGGACGCGAAGTCTCGGAGGCGCTGGAGCGTCTGCGCCGCGCTCCCGATATTCAGCGGATCGCCGTTATGCCGGATGTCCATCTGGCCTCCGGCGTTTGCATCGGCGTGGTCGCCGCCACGTCGCACTTGGTCTATCCGCAAGCTGTCGGAGGCGACATTGGCTGCGGCATGCTTGCCGTCGCTCTCAATGTTGACGCAAGCGCTCTCCGCGCCCCCGCGGTAGAGGGCCAAGTCCTGGCCGAGCTTGGCCAGGCGGTACCGGCCCGCAGGCGGAACCGGCGGCGCATCGTGCCCCGGCCCGAGTGCGTTGCGAACGACAGACTCAGCCATCCGGTCCTGGAGTCCGTCCGCCGGAAGGAGGGCGAGACCGAATTCGCAACGCTCGGAAGTGGCAATCATTTCGTGGAGATCCAGGCAGGCGAGGACGCCCGCCTGTGGTTGATGGTGCATAGCGGGTCGCGAGCCCTCGGGCAAGCTATTCGAAACCATCATCTGGCGCGCGCGCGGCCTGTGGACAACCAGCTTCGCGCGCTGGACGCGGACACCGCCGAAGGCAAGGACTATCTTCACGATGCGTCCTGCGCCCGGCGTTTCGCCGATGCGTCGAGGCGGGCCATGGCCACCGAGGTTGGCCGCGTTCTGGACCGGAGGCTCGGCGCGCAAATCGACTGGGACACGGTCATCACAACCGATCACAACCACGTCTCGCGCGAACATCACGGCGGACAGGACTTCTGGGTGCATCGAAAGGGCGCGATGCCGGCCCGGCTCGGCGAAGCCGGAGTCCTGCCAGGCTCGATGGGCACTCTGAGCTTCCATGTCGAGGGCCGGGGCTGCGAAGCGGCGTTGTGCTCCAGCGCGCACGGCGCGGGCCGGGTGCTCAGCCGGACCGCGGCCCGGCATCAGGTAACCGAACGGGACTTCCATCGCCAAATGGCGGGCATCTGGTTCGACTCCCGCAAAGCGGACGGCCTCCGCGACGAAGCGCCGTCGGCATACAAGGACATCCGCGCCGTGCTGCGAGCGCAGAAAGACATGGTGAAAGTCACGCGCACTCTGCGGCCCGTGCTCAACTACAAAGGCCTGTAACAAAACTGGCTTCTCAGAGTCAGGCGGGGAACGGCCGGATCCGAAAGGGGGCCTTTTCCCGCCCTCGATGAACCGCTCTCAGCGTGAGCCGCGGTTCATCCCCGAAACTCACCAGAAGCGTGAAACCGCCCGCGGGGCCGCTGCAGTCGCCCTCCTCCGCCGCCGGGAAGCGATCTCAAATACGCCATCGCCCCGTCTCATGTAAACTGGCCCGGATGAAGGCCGTTCGCGAGCGATAAGGAATGAACCAGCTTTCCCGGCGCAGTCTGCTAGGCGCACTCCCACTGGCCGCCATCGGCAAGGATGCCTTCTACCGAATCGCGAACGTAAAAGGACGCCAATGTCTGCTGGACCCGGCGGGCCGGCCCTTCTTCTCGATCGGCATGAACCACATCGATTCGGCCCCTTTGCGTTCGGACGACACCTGGCGCCGGGAGTTCGGCGACGATGCCCAACGCTGGCTGAAGACCGTCCGTGCCGACCTGCTGGCGTGGGGCTTCAACTCCGTCGGGTGGGTGCAAGAGTATGTGTCGATCAGTGACCAGCACCACCGCCATTCGCGCAGCTTCACCGCGGAGGAGTACCGCGGGCTGAACATGCCGTATGGGCACCTGCTGCCATTTATCGAGTCGCACCAGTGGGAGATCGAGACCCGCCTTCCGAAGCTCGACAGCCCAGGCTTCGTCGAGTGGTGCGACTATGTCGCGCGCGATCAATGCGTCCGCTTCCGCGACGATCCAAACCTGATCGGCTACTTCTACACGGACTGCCCCGTATGGGTACATACCAGGCCGGAGAACGCCTGGCGAGGCGCTTTGTTCGACGCCAGGGAGTTAGAAACGGCCACCGGCCGCGCCGAGCTCCAGCGCCTCGCAACGCACTACTACCGGACGTTGCACCAGGCCGTCCGCCGCTACGATCCAAACCACCTGATCCTGGGCGACCGCTATGAGGCCCGCGCGCCGCTGCCCGAAGAAGTCGTGCGCGCCGCGCTGCCCTTCGTCGACATATTGAGCTTTCAGTGCTTCGCGCCGCCGGCTGAGTTGAGCGCCACGCTCCAGCGTTGGGCGAGCTTCTCATCCAAGCCGGTGCTGCTGGCCGATGCGGCACACTGGGCCAAGCCGTACGCGCCCTCCTGGCCACCGCCCGAAGACCGCCGGCACGATCCGGCGCTGTATGCGCAGGCGCTCAACAGCGCGCTTGACCTGCCCGCCTGCGTTGGCTATCACCTGTGCGGGGCCTACCTGAAGAACAACGCCCGCCGCTACGGCTTCCGCGACGCGCGGAACCGCCTGGAGCCATACGTGCCGGCCATGGTTCGCGCCAACCAAGCCGCGCTGTCCCGCTTCCGCAGAGAAATCGCCTGATCGGCGAGCAGGGCGCCTCGAAGAAAATCTGACGGACTGTATTCGTTCGATTACACCCAGTGGGTGGTCACGATCAAATCACCGCCTCAATTCACCGTTTGGCTCGACGGCTTCGCGGAGGAGAGGGTACGCGACGTGGCGGTAGCGCGCATCCAACGGCTGGAACTCGGTTGAATGGGGGATCGGAAGCCGGTTGGAGCGGGCATTTTCGAGTAGCGCATTTACGCTGGGGCTGGCTGCGGTATCAGGCGATCGCCGCTTATTTGGCGGATCTCCTGTCTGCCAGCGATGCCGGGCCGCTTGCCGTTGCGGTGGGCGGCATGGGCTCGTGTTCGCAGCATGACGGAGACCGCGAAGTCCGCGGGAACTACACGAGCGGCTCCCTATAGGCATTGCGCCCTGGAAGCGAGCCGCGCCTTCTCGAGGACCCAGCTCGCCGGCCATTGGGGACTGGCTGGATTTTGCCTGCGCACTTGTCAGGGTCGTGCCCGTTCAAAGCGTCTTCAGGAACGCAATCAAGGCGGCCTTGTCTTGTGGCTTGAGCCGTAGGCCATACTCATGTCCCGGCACCGCCCGTGTCGGAGTCATGCCCCGATAGCCGGTCGGTACATAGTCAGCCTTCAGTCGCTTCTCGTCAAACCAATCTTCGAGCGTAGCGACCGATCCTGAGTGCTCAAAGGGGCCGCGATACCAGACTCCCCGGAGCGAAGGCACGCGATAGTACCCCGTTCCTCGACGCGTCTGCATCGCCAGTTCCGGATCGGTCCCCACCGGCACATCGAGCACGTCATAGGTTGTGCGATGCTCCGCCGGCACCTTGAATCCTCTGGCCGGGGTCAACTTGTTGTTCGTATACAGCGGCGCCGGATGGCAGAGTGGACACCCCTGGCTGGCAAACACCTTTTTGCCCAGCTTTGCCTTTGCGTCGTTCGGATTTTGATTCTTGGGCGGCTGCAGTGAGTAGATGTACAGCGCAAGTGCATACAAGTTGGTGTCGCTCGATCGTAATTCGGTTTCTGGCGGTGGCAACTCGTCCGACTGTGAGGAATGAATGATGCTGATCGGGCGGAAATCCCCATACAGCGTCAACTCGTCCACGAAGCCATTGATCGCCGCGTATCGCATGATGTCTTCGAGCGAGCGATGAAGCTGGA
This sequence comes from Acidobacteriota bacterium, assembly GCA_016871155.1. Taxonomy (GTDB): domain Bacteria; phylum Acidobacteriota; class Terriglobia; order Bryobacterales; family Bryobacteraceae. The sequence continues at coordinate 23,619 of VFZO01000057.1, forward strand.
GCCCGGTATTGTCGAGATACTTCCGGCCGGCGATGCCAATCAGATCCGGTGGATGCGCCGGCGCTCTCAGGGAAGTGCCCTGCCGCGCTCCAACTCCATGAGGGATACTCGCCAGATGCCTCGCGACATCCTCCAACGTCATGGCGGAGAAATCGTCCAACGGGTTGGGTTTAATCCATGGCGCGCCGAAGAACAGTTTTAAGAGCCCGGCGGCCGGCTCGGAGGTTTTGCCTTCTTTCCGGATCTGGTACGCCCAATGCTTGCCGAACGCGATCGAGCCTGCGGCGCCCCAGATCACCTGGCCATCATCCATCACACGGCTGTGGCAACTGGCACACGAGTCAAACGTAACCTCGACCTTGCCTTTCTGGCGAATCACATAGCGATAGTAAGGCAAGGTGCCGTCTTTGCCCAGCTTGGCCTCAGTAGCCGTCCACCATTCTGGATTGCGAACCTGAGTAAAAGAGAAGTTGGTTGAAGTAAAGGCGTTGGCGGAATGAAAAACTTGTTCTCCAGCACGAATCCAGTCGGCCTTGGTCTTCAGCTTCGCGACATCGAAGGCAAGTTCCGGTTCGAGAGTCTTTAAACGCTCAAAATAGCCGGCGGGCTCGCGACCCGGAGGATAAATCGGATACGTTTTCCAGACTTTCCGCTCGGGAATCCTGTAGTAGTAATCCGCTGGAACATGCTTGGGCTTCAGGCCCGAGGCAAGTGGAAGTTCCAGCGCCTCCATGACCTTGTCATCCCAGATCTTGCGAATCTCAGGCCGGAATTCCTGACTGAACGCGCAGGCAGCCAAGCATAGCCAAAGGATCCACTTCATGCCGGGATTTTAGCACCGGTTCTGATCTTCCCTCCATCACGGCACAGGATACGCTTCGGCGTTCGTTTCTATGCGGGCCTCGACCAGACCAATGAATAGCGGCTGAAGAAATGCCTTCTGTACCGAACTCCGGGAAGCACAGTGCCCGCGAGTTGCTTCACCTGCCGATAGGTCAGGGGCGGTGGCCACACCGTCGGCGCGGAATGCTCCCAGTACCGGCCCATCATCTTCGCTCCAAAACGCACGCAGTGTGGAAGAACCTCCAGGGGCAAGTCCCGCCAGTCGTTAGCCGCAAGTCCAACAACCGCGACAACCCCTCCAGGCCGCATCAGCTCTGAGAATCGAATGAGACCGGCTCTAGCATCAAAGTGGTGAAGCGACGCCACGGAAACGACCGCGTCAAACAGTCGATTTCCTCCGGGAGCGGGCGCGAACAGATCCGCCTGCACCCAATCTATCGACAGACCTGCATGCCGCGATTTGGCGCGCGCAAGGACATCGGCGTCGATGTCCAGTGCCACCACGCCAGGCACGCCGGCCCGCGCCAATTCGGCGGAGAGCATCCCGTCTCCACAACCTGCATCCAGAACACTCATCGTGCCCTTGGGGAGAGCGTTCAATAGAAAAGAATGGTAGTGGATGTTTCCATTCCAGGGCCTTGCGGACTCATTTCGGTTTTGCTGAGCTATCGGCAATCAGGCTGTCTCGAAAAAGGTCTTTGCCGGAGGATGCTCAACAACGTGCCTCTTCGTGCCTCTCCATGATACTGTGGCTTCCGCGCTGACGCACCGGTACGAAATCATGCGCTTCCGGAGTCCTCCCGATTTCCGGACCCGAAGTCGGCCAAACAGGTAACTCGACCTGCATGAAGAAGACTTCGCACTTGAATCGGCGGGAGACCTCTGAAGGACGTGAGGTCTCGCAGGGAAGCGTAAGAGCCTCGAAAAGTCCAGGCTGCGGCTCTTCAATCCCCGTAGGAGGCCAATCTGGCGTTATGCCGGCAACTGCTCCAGGCCGGGTCGGCGCCTTCGGTGCCGGCATCTCAGCGAAACAAGACGGTGCGGGACCGTTTATTGGCGCCGGCGCTGCGTTGTCCGAAGTGTTAAACGGGCATCCTGGTGCGAGTCTTGTTTCTGCCCTCGACAACCGGCCGGCCCCAACCGGCCAACACATCATGAGGGCATTCGCGGAACGTTCTTTCGCTCGCCGAATCCCCGCCCATCCCCGCGGTCGCCGGAGGTGTCTTCGGAGGCCGAAAACGGCCCCCCTCCACCCGGTCCACCACCACTGCGAGGCTTCCAATCCGAAATCCACGTGCAACCCGCTCACCATTCATAGGTCCTTTCCACTCTTTAACCCGGCCATTCCGCCTCGCCGCCCAACCCCGTCTCCGAAGCCATCCCCATAGCTTCGGCTTCTTCCTCCGGTTTCGTTCAACCCACGTTCACCAAACTTCGAAAAAAAGTCATCCTAAATCGATTCAACGACTTCCGGCCACTCGCGCCCCCTAAAGAGCCCCGAAAGTTTTTGACGCTCCACTACAATGGTCTTGTGGAGCGCACTGCGCCCACTCCAAAGCCCCTGGCCAAAAACCGGGGGCCTTTCAATTTCTAAGGAGGCATTTCAATGCAACAACAAAAGCGATCGCGGTCCGAGCAGGCCAGAATCAACGGCGCCAAGTCGAAAGGCCCGAAAACCGAAGCAGGCAAGGAAAAGTGCGCCAAGGTGAACTTGAAACACGCCGCCTACGCCGCAAAAGCCACCGTCCTTTCGCACGAGGATCCGAAAGCCTACGAGCTCCTCTGGGCCACCGTAGTCGACCAGTTCCCTCCAGGCGACGCCTTCGAGTACGGCATTGTCGACGAAATCGTCAATCATCAATGGGCCGCCCGCCGCTTGAGCCGCGCCGCCCAGCAGGTCACCGCAAACCAAATGCAGTTATTCCTCAGAAACTGCCCGACGGACCAAACGCCGGAGGAAGCCTACATCCGCGTCGAGACCGAAGGCTGTGCCGCCGCCGAACGCCTCGAGCGCAGAGCCCACGCCCACACCCGCGACATCGCCCGTTTGGTCAAACTCCTCAACGACATACGCAAGCATTCAAAAAGTGACGGAGGGTCCCAGCCGGTCATCGAGAGTATGGACCGCGGCATCGCCCTCCCCGCCACGCCCAAAGCGGAACCGGAGCCGGCGCCGCCGCCAAGTCCCGAAGAAATCGGCGTGGATATCTCCTTGTGGTCCGATTAGGCGTTGCGTACTATGGATAAGTACTACACAAGGGACGATAAAGAATCGAGAGCAGACGTCCACCAATGCCTGCGGCAGTTCACTTGAATCCGAAAGCTCCTCGCCGGCCCCTGGCAAACTGGGTGGAATGGCGCGCGGGCAGTATCCAGGATCCGGTGCGGCGTTTGGGGTATCTGCGCGGTTCGGCGGAGTACTGGAGCAAACGTCCCATTCGCAAGGCGCTGCTGGACGCCAAGGCGCAACGCCTCAGCGCGTTCCTTGCCGTTTGTCTTTTCTTTCCGGTTCCGATGATCACTGACGGGGCCGCCTCCCGCCCGGGCGTCGCGGAGAGCGCCTCGATTCAGCCGTTGCCGAAAATCTGGCAGGTGGAGGCTACAGCCAGCCACGAGTTGTACTCGAACGGTCTCCGCGTGGAGAAGACATTTCAGGCCCGCCCGGATGGCCCCCGCAAGTTCCAGCGCTGGAGCATCGCTACAAGCGAGCGGGAGGAGCGCGATACGCCCTATGGCATCGTCTTCCACATGACCGAATCCGACGCAATCGACTATCGGGAAAACAACAACCGCCATCTGCGGCGGGCATCGCTTGGCACCATGGAGTTCGTGAGAAACGAACGAGCCTATCACTTCGTCGTCGACAGATTCGGCCGCGTGTTTCGCACCGTGCCGGAGAACGAACCGGCCAATCACGCCGGCAACTCGATCTGGGCTGACAAAACCCATTTCTACGTCAACATGAACCACAGTTTTCTCGGGGTCTCATTCGACGGACAAACGA
>VFZO01000058.1 GCA_016871155.1 Acidobacteriota bacterium
GTGCGCTGCGCCCAAAGCGAAACCGGAGCCGCCGGCACCGCCGGTGACCAGCTTTGTGTGCGAGGCCGATGTGCGCGAGGCAATTCAGGCCGGGCGCACGATACGAATTGGCTCCAAGACGATCGTCACACCCTCGGCGCGGGAACTCGCCAACAGCCAAAGAACCGAAGTGTTGGTACTCGAAGAGAGGTAGGCCATGGATCTCGAGAAGCTGAAGAAGGAAATTCGCGAATATCTCGAAAAGCGCGGGGTCGCTGTGTTTCATGGGCTCTCGAGGCTGCCGGGCGAACAGCAGGTTGTGATCTGGGACTTCGAGCTCCATCCGGATTTCAAGGAGTTCGTGACGTGCGCGTCGGCGCTTGGCATCAAAGTGATGCACATGCATGAGCGGATTCTGACGCAGGATTCCTGGGACGATATCGAGACTTCGCTTGAAACCTTCGAACTGCCGGCCACAGCGCATACCGATCTCTCGCGGCGCCTGAAGGCTCTGGCGCCTTACATTGGCTTTTTGGCTGGCATCGAACTGACCTTCGATTTCGAGTCCCGCCTTTACATATTCGAGGCCCGCGCCGAGTTCTTCAACGAGTTTCTAGAACTCGACGATGAAGTCAGCTTGTACGAGGTTCCCGATTTCATGAAAGACGCACCGATGGGCGACGAGGACGACGACGACGAGCCTCGCCGGCCGACCGGGTTCTTTTCGAGGAATTAGCCCCGCATGAGTCCACGCCGCGCGCGTTGGCTGATCCCAGAAGTGCCGGACGATCAAATCGCGGAGCTCTCGCGAGCTACGGGAATTTCCGCGCCGGCCGTTCGCGTGCTATGGAAGAGAGAGATTCGCACGCCAGCCGCCATCACCCGATTCCTGCATCCGAGCCTGGATGATCTGATCGACCCGTTCCAGCTTGCCGACATGGCGAAGGCGGCGCAGCGCGTGAAAGAGGCGGTCCAGAATCGCGACAAGGTTCTGCTATACGGCGACTACGACGTGGACGGAACCAGTTCCATCGTGATTTTGCACTCCGTATTGAAGCTCGCTGGCGCGAACGTGGACTACTACGTTCCGCATCGCATACGCGAGGGGTATGGAATGCGCGGCGAGGTTGTGGATCGGGCGAAAGAGGACAGGGTCGACTTGATTATCAGCGTCGACACGGGAATTCGAGCGACGGAAGTGGTGGAGCGCGCCAATGCGCTGGGCATCGATGTGATCGTGACGGATCATCATCTGCCCGAAGCAGCGTTGCCGCCAGCGCTGGCCGTCATCAACCCGAACCGGCCGGACTGCCCGTATCCGGAAAAACATCTCTGCGGCGCGGCGGTGGCCTGGAAATTGGCGCACGCCGTGTTGAGGCACCTGGATTGGCCGGAGACGAAACGGACGAAGCTGCTGGAGTCGCTCCTGAAATTGGCGGCTATCGCGACGGTGGCCGACGTTGTGCCGTTGACGGGCGAGAATCGCGTGATCGTTAGTCACGGCTTGCGCGGGCTGAAGGACCCTCGGAACCCGGGTTTACGGGCCTTACTCGAAACCGCGGGGATCCGAAGCGGCACGATTCCATCGGCCCGCCAGATTGGGTTTCAAGTGGCGCCGCGTTTGAATGCCGCGGGCAGGATGGACGATGCGCGCGACGTGATCGAGATGTTCCTGACGCAAGACGTGGCGCGGGCCGAATCGCTGGCGAAAAAACTAGACGATTTGAATAAGGAGCGCCAACAGACCGAGGCGGAGATTCGCGACACGATCGTGGCTGTGTGCGAACAGCAGCCCGTGACGGACGAGCAGGCGGGGCTGGTATTTTCCGGCGCCGGTTGGCATCAAGGCGTGATCGGAATTGTCGCGGGCCGCTTGGCGGAGCGCTACTCGCGGCCCGTCTTTGTTCTGAGCGAAGATATCGAATCGGGGGAAGCTCACGGTTCCGGACGAGGTCCGGCGAATTTCCATTTGTTGGAAGCCATGGAGTCGATGCGGGAGATCTTCACGCGCTTTGGGGGCCACCGTCAAGCCGCCGGCTGCAAACTGCCGGTCTCGAATGTCGACCGCTTTCGGGAACGGTTCCGGGCGTACGCCGCCAACGTTCTGCGCCCGGAGGATATGTGCCCGATCATCGACTGCGATGCGGCGGTGACCCTGGATGAACTCACCGATGAATCCGCGGCGGAGGTTCTGTCGCTCGCGCCGTTCGGCAACGGCAACCCTGTTCCGGTCTTCGCATTGAATAACGCGCGTGTGGCAAGGCCTCCGCAGGTGAAGAGCGAAAAGCACCTGTTCATGCATCTGGCACAGAACGGCGTGGCGAAAATGGTGAAGGGGTGGAGCATGGCGGATCGCCTGGAAGAGGCGCAGCCGGGTTCCACGATCCAGGCGGCAGTCCAGTTGGAAGAAGATCTCTGGAGCAAGGAACGGGGCGGAGCGGCTTGGGGTCTGGTGCTAAAGGACATTCGCCCGTGATCCGCCGCCAGACGCCAATTGCACCTTTCCCCCCAACACCGGTATCCTGAGTATTCCCTCCATGCAACCGGCCCCTGCCCTGCAAAAAACTCCCCTTAACGAGGTTCACCGCGCCGCGAACGCCAAGATGGTCGACTTCGGTGGCTGGGACATGCCGGTTCAATACTCCGGAATTCTCGACGAACACCACACCGTGCGTAATGCGGTGGGACTGTTCGATGTTTCGCACATGGGCGAGATTGAGGTGCGCGGCCCGCAGGCGCTGAATCTCGTGAATTGGGTCTCCACCAACAACGCCGCCAAGCTGCAGGTTGGGCAGGCGCATTACTCGGCACTCCTCTACGATCATGGCGGATTCGTCGATGACATCCTTGTTCACAAAGTCGCAGACGATCATTTTTTCCTGTGCGTGAACGCCTCAAACCAGGACAAGGACTACGCGCACATCGTTGAAAACAACCGCTTCGACGCGCAGGTTGAAAACGCCGGGCCACGTTTGTCCCAGATCGCCTTGCAAGGGCCAAAGGCCCTGCTCACGCTGCAAAAACTAACAAAGACGGAGTTGGCGCCGATCAAGTATTACTGGTTTCAGGACGGAGAGGTTTCCGGCACGCCCGCGCGGATCGCGCGCACCGGCTACACCGGCGAGGATGGCTTTGAAATCTACGCCGCCAACAGCGAAGCGCCGCGGCTGTGGAATGAGCTCCTCCAAGCGGGGGAGGAATTCGGCATCAAACCGGCCGGCCTGGGCGCGCGGAATACTTTGCGTCTGGAGTCCGCAATGGCGCTGTACGGGCATGAGATCGACGCTTCGATCAATCCAATCGAGGCGGGGCTTTCCTGGATCGTCAAGCTAGAGAAGGATTTTCTGGGCAAGCCGAAGGTGGCGGAAATGAAGGCCGCCGGGGCCAAGCGGAAGTTGGCGGGATTCCAGATGAAGGGCCGCGGAATTGGCCGTGACGGCTATGAACTTCACATCGATGGCGCGCCCGCCGGCTGGGTTACCTCTGGCGGCCCGTCGCCCACACTCAACATCAACCTCGGCCTCTGCTATGTCCCGGTCGACAAATCCGGCGTTGGTCAGCCGATTCAGATCCTAATCCGCAATCAGCCCGTGGATGCCGAACTCATCCCGACGCCATTCTACAAGCGAGCCAAATAATGTATCCGGAAAATTTAAAGTACACCAAAGAGCATGAGTGGATCCTCGTTGCGGGAGACACCGGCACGATCGGCATCACAGACCACGCCCAGCACGAACTGGGCGACATTGTTTACGTCGATCTGCCGAAGCCTGGCACGACGGTCGAAAAGGGCAAGACACTCGGCTCGGTGGAATCGGTGAAAGCGGTCTCCGACATCTATTCCCCGGTGACAGGCGAGGTTTTGGAAGTGAACACGGATCTGACCGCGGCTCCGGAGAAGCTAAACGCCGATCCTCACGGCGCGGCATGGCTCGTGAAGATTAAGCTCGCCGACGCGGGCGAACTTTCGGATCTTTTGACCGCGGCGGCATATCAAAGTTATTTGGGAGAGTAATACCAAGCCTTGCGCTACCTACCGAAGTCCAACGCGGAGCGCCGCGAAATGCTAGAGGTCTGCGGCGTCGCCACATTAGACGGCCTCTTTGCGAACGTTCCCGACGAGGTTAAGCTGAAGCGCCCGCTCGCGCTGGCGCCCGGCAAGAGCGAATACGAGATCATCGACTATTTCAAGTCGCTGGGCGCGGCGAACGCCAACGGGTATCAGACGTTCCTTGGAGCCGGCGTATACAACCACTTCCGGCCCGTGATGTGCGACGTAATCGTCTCCCGCGGCGAGTTTCTCACCTCCTACACGCCGTATCAAGCCGAGATTAGCCAGGGCACTCTAACGCAGATCTTCGAGTTTCAAACCATGGTCTGTCAGTTGACTGGAATGGACGTTGCCAACGCGTCGATGTACGACGGCTCCTCGGCGGTTCCCGAAGCCGCGATGATGGCCGTCCGGTTGACCGGCCGCGACAAGATCCTCATCGCAAAGACGGTTCACCCTGAATATCGCGTGGTGAACGAAACGTATCTGAAGCGCCAAAACATACCGGTCGCCGAGTTCGGCTACGACTCGAAGACAGGGCAAGTCGATCTGGAGGATCTGTCGGCAAAGCTGGACGGCCAGACCGCGGCGGTGATCGTGCAGTCCCCAAATTTCTTTGGCGTAGTAGACAATCACAAGGCGGCGGCGGAGTTGGCGCACAAGCATGGTGCGTTGCTGATTTTCGCCTTCAGCGAGGCAGCCTCGTTGGGACTGTTAGAGCCCCCACAATACGCCGATATCGTCGTCGGCGAGCTACAGTCGTTCGCGCATCCGCCCTCGTACGGCGGCCCGTTTGTGGGCATCATTGCCACCAAAGAAAAGTTCGTGCGGCAACTTCCCGGCCGCCTGGTTGGCGAATCGAAGGATGCGAATGGAAACCGGGCGTTCTGCCTGACGCTTTCCACAAGAGAACAGCATATCCGCCGCGAAAAGGCGACGTCGAATATCTGCACGAATCAGGCGCTGATCGCGGTGATGGCCACAGTTTTTATGAGCGTCTACGGCAAACAGGGCCTGCGTGAACTTGCCGAGCAAAATCTGGCGAAAGCACACTATTTGGCAGACGGGCTGAACCGTACTTTTTCCGGACCCTTCTTCAACGAGTTCGTCGTGTCCTGTGACGATCCGGAGGCCATCAACGCGAAACTGCTCGGCAAGAAAATCATCGGCGGCTTACCGTTGGCACGGTTCTATCCGGAACTGAAGAACGCTATGCTGCTTTGCGCCACTGAAATGAGCAGGCGCGGTGCGATGGACGCCGTGAAGGAGGCTCTCCGCTAATGGCTACTCCCAATAAAGTCCGTCCCCACATCACCCAGAACGAAGCGCTGCTTTTCGAGCTTTCGAGCCCAGGAAAGATCGGCTACCAGCTTCCCGATTTGGACGTCCCGGCGGTCGATGCCAGACAGGTGCTGGGCGCCGAGAACGTACGCGACGAAATTCAAGGGTTTCCCGAGGTCAGCGAAGTCGAGGTGATTCGTCACTTTACCCGGCTTTCCACGTGGAATTATGCGATCGATCTGGGACTGTATCCGCTCGGCTCCTGCACGATGAAATACAACCCGCGCGTCAACGAGACGGTAGCGCGGATCGACGGGCTGGCATGGGCGCATCCGTATCAGCCCGAGCCGCTTTCGCAAGGCGCCCTGGAAGTCATCGACGCCTTGGAGAAGGCGTTGTCCGAAATCACAGGCATGGATGCGGTCACGCTGCAGCCGGCCGCCGGTGCGCACGGCGAAATGACGGGCCTGCTTCTGATTCATGCGTTCCTCGCCTCCCAGGGGAATCCGCGCAAGTACATTCTTTGCCCGGATTCGGCTCATGGCACTAACCCCGCGACGGCGGCGATGATCGGCTACGAAGTGGTGAACGTCAAGTCCAACAGCCGGGGCATGGTGGATTTGGACGCGCTTGAAAAGGCAGTGACGGAAGACACGGCCGGCCTGATGGTGACCAACCCCAACACAGTTGGTGTATTCGAGCGCGATATTCAAAAGGTGGCGCACATTTTGCACAGCAAGGGCGCGCAGATCTACATGGATGGCGCGAACATGAACGCGTTGGTGGGCGTCACCCGTCCAGGCGATTTCGGCGCCGACGTCATGCACTTGAATCTACACAAGACGTTCTCAACTCCGCATGGCGGAGGGGGGCCCGGCGCCGGTGCAGTGGCGTGCAAGGCGCACCTGGCGCCGTTCCTGCCCACGCCGCGTCTGAAGCGCGAAGACGGCAAGCTCGCGTGGGAACACAACCTTCCGAATTCCGTAGGCAAGGTTCGCGCGTTCTATGGAAACTTCGGAGTGCTGATTCGCGCACTGGCGTACATCCTGGCCCACGGAGGCCCGGGACTTCGCAACGCGACGCTCGACGCCGTGCTCAATGCGACATACTTGCGGAAAAAGCTCGAAGCGTTTTTCGACTTGCCGTTGAACGAACCGTCGATGCACGAAGTGGTATTCAGCCACGACCGGCAGGCGGCCCAAGGCGTTCGCACGGGCGACATCGCCAAGCGGTTGATCGACTATGGGTTCCACCCGTACACCACTGCGTTTCCAATGATCGTTTCCGGAGCGATGATGATCGAGCCGACCGAAACCGAGCCGAAGCGCGAGTTGGACGCCTTCGCCGAGGCGCTGATCCAAATCGCGAAGGAAATCGAAGAAGATCCCAAGTTCGTGCTCGCTGCGCCTCATTCGACGCGCACCTCGCGAGTGGATGAAACCTCGGCGGCACGCAAACCGATTCTTCGCTGGAAACCCTAGTATGTGGAAACGGCAGGCGGCGTTCGTAGCCGCCTTCGTGCTGCTGTTGCGCCTGCCGTTCCTCGACCAAGCGATCCTCGGAGACGATCTTTATTACCTGTACGGCGCGCAACACGCGTTGATGGATCCCCTGCATCCACTTGGAGCGAACTACGCATTTTCCGGGGTCATGGTATCGATGCAGGGCCACCCGCATCCGCCGTTCAACGTTTGGTTTCTCGCGGCGCTGCTGGCGATCTTCAAGGATGTTCGCGAGCCGGTATTCCATCTCGCGTATGTTTCATTTTCCCTGATTGCGGCGTTAAGCGCGCTTCGAATCGCCCGCGAGTTCACAACACGGCCGCTGCTGGCGACGCTCTTGTTTTGTTGCGCGCCGGCATTCGTCGTGAATGGAAACTCGCTGGAAAGCGACCTGCCGCTGGCGGCATTCTGGCTATTGACGGTTGCGCTGCACATATCGCAGCGATGGCTACCGTGCGCTCTTTCGATGATCGCGGCGGCGCTCTGCGGATACCAGAGCATCGTCCTGGTGCCCATCCTCTGGCTGCGAGGGACCGGCCCACTGTGGCTGCTGGCCGTGATCCCAGCAACGCTCGGCGCCTGGCAGGGGTGGGAACGCTTAACCAGCGGCACGCTGCCGGCCCAAGTGTTGACGGGATATTTCGATGCGTATGGGCTCCAACGCCTGGAGAACAAGATCAAGAACGCGATCGGACTGACCGGCCACATGGCATGGCTGGTGACCCCATTGTTAACCGCTCGCAAGGAATGGCCGTTCGCTGTCGCACCGGCCGCGCTGGCGGCGTGGTTCGATCCCAATCCACTGTGTTGGATGAGCGTGGGCGCTGGGGCGATGACGCTGGCCAACGCGCGGCACCACAAATGGCTTGGCCAGTGGACGCTCCTGTTTTTCGCCGCCGCCTTGGCGCTGTTTTTCGCCGGCGCCGCACGATACCTGCTGCCGCTCACACTGCCCATCGCGATCATCGCCGCGGAGCGCGCAAAGCCCTGGCACGTCCTGGCGACGGCGGTGCCCGGAGTGGCGCTGGCTGTTGTGAACTATCAGCATTGGGACGCGTACCGCCAGATCTCGATTCCCGAGAGGCGCGTATGGGCCAACGGCGAATTGGGGTTCCGCTTCTATTTGGAAGCGCAAGGGGCGGTGCCCTTGTTGCGCAGTCAGCGCCCGCAACCGGGCGATTGGGTAATTTCAAGCCAGCTCACTGCCATCGCGCACAAACCCGGCGCACTCATCCGATCGTTCGACATTACGCCCGCACTCCCCATCCGTATCCTCGGCCTCGGTTCAAAGTCCGGATTCTCCACGGTGGATTTCGGCCTGCGTCCTTTCGATTTCCAATCAACGCCAATCGATACCGTGACGATCGGGACGATTGTCGAACAAAGACCAACGAAAATGTTCGTGACGATGAGCGACCCAGACGCCCCGCACCACTTGCTCGCCGGTGTCCACGAACTCGAGGGCGCCACACGCTGGGCGGAACCGGCCGCTGTCCTGCAACTCCTGCCGCCACCCAAGGCCGCGCCGGTCGAGGTCTCTCTTTACCTGCCGCCCGCCGCGCCCGGCCGCGTTGTCACGCTGAAGCTCGACGGGACCCAGATCCTTACGCAAACGCTCCCAGGGCCAGGGCTCCATCGCTTGCTCTCTCCGGCCGTTTCGCCGCGAGGGCCCTCCTGCCGGTTAGAGATTTCGATCGACCGCGAAATCGAGCAGAAGAAGGACCTCCGCCGCCTCGCGATGGTACTCGTTTCCGCGGGATTCCGTTGACCGGTGACCCGGCCTGTGGAAGAAGCGGGCTCCTCGCGCCTAGATCCGCTTGAAAAAGCCCCCGCTCACAACCTCCGGCGCCGCCAGCGCCGCCGTGAACTTGAGTGCGCCAAAGGCGTGTGAATACTCCGCAAACGCGGTTCGGCACATCGATATCTGCTTCCGTACTTCGCCGTCCACGGTTACCTGAATCAGTTGCCCGGCGTACTCGTGCGTCTCCGGCGGATACTCCTCGTCCCACGTCTCCATCCCTTCTGAGCCGAGAAACAGAAGGAGCCGCTCCACAATCCGCAATGGGATCGGCCGCGTGACCATCGCCGGTTCGTCATCGGCTCGCAGCGCGCTCCGGAGTTCCACCTCCCCGCGCCCCCGCACGCAGATCGCGTCGTAACCACTGGCCATTCTCGTCGTGCTCACTCGAAGGCTAATCTCCACCTTACCCAAGTCGGATTCTTTGATCCCGAACGGATAACTCACGTCCTTGCTTTCCGCTCCCATGATTCCTACTCCTATACCTTCACTTGAATTCTACGCGGGACAATGTACCTGCGCCCCGGCACAAGGTTGATAGTAATGTTTAACGTGCGGGTCGCACGATCCACCGTCGCTCGAGAGCCTGCGCCCAGCGCGGACGGATTCTTCAGCCGGTTCCGGTTGTAGAACTCCATCTCATACTCCGCCTTCGTGCCGGAGGTGTCCCCGTTCACATTCCCGAAATTCGCGAAGAGTTCGTCCACTGTATTGAACTCCTGCTTCGCCGCGTCAAAGCTCCCATGAGCATCGACCATTGTGAACATTCCGGCCCCGGCTGGATACTCGAAGCCGAACTCCATGCCCCGCGAGACGTATGCCTCCACGACCTTCGCCACATCCGGACAACCCTTACGCTTCCAGCTCTCAAAGAACTCGAAAACATTTGACGGCTTTTCCAGAAACGCTGTCCAAAACCCTTCCTTAAACGGAACCTTGTAGTGATTCCAAATCCGCCAGAGCATCTCCTGCACCGGCGATTCGTTGTGCCCGCCCCATGTTGTGTGGGTGTCGGTTAAGTTCACCTGCGGCTTCGGATTCGTATCGTTCGGCCCTTCGTGCCCGTCTTTGTAGGTCGGTTTCTTGCGCAACGCGCAACTGATAAACGTCGCATGCCCTTCAATCCAGGCCGATTCGTAGTGCTCTGCGGCGAACGGATGCGCCCTGCCGCTGTAGTGCCCCGCAGTCGCTAACGGTTCGTCGTTAAACGTGTAACCCGGAAAATCGACATGGCCCAGAACGGTGTCGGCAATGAAATGTCCGTACTCGTGCAAGATTACGTCGCGGTCCTGCACATCGCTTTCGAGCAGGCGAATTTCGCCCCCGTCCGCGTCGGAAGTATCCGTCTTGGGATTTTGGGGCACCAGAACGGTGCACAGCTTCGGATCGAGCGAATTCTTGGTTAGTTCCTTCATCCGCTTGTGTCCGAATACGATCGACACATAGGCGTCGCAGTACATAATGAATCGTGCATGCTTTACTTCCACCTCGGAAAAATCCAGTTCTCCGTACATGCCCTTGAATAGCGCCGGGTCGATCACGTGGTCGAACCGTACGATCTCGCCCGCCCGGATTTTGAAGTCAGGCAGGTTCACGGGCGTGCTGCTGCCGCCCATCGCTTGTCCTTTCACTCTGCAGACTTTGTTGTCTTTATGTTCGAGAAAGATTCGGAAGAACGCGGTCTCCAGCTCGGGCACCATTTTGAATTCAAACGCACCCTCGTCGTCCAGGGACCCTGTCGCCACCAGAATTTCGTTTGAAGTGCCTGTCAGCCTGCCATGCAACTCCACTTTGTTGTTGGGAAGGAACTCCTTCACCGCGGGTGCCGGCTGGGCCGTGTCGTGATCCCACGTCCGGTTGTAGAACAGTTTTCCTTTCCAATGCTGCTCGACCACGGTGGCCGCCACGCTGTCGTTGATGATAGTGCCGATGTTCCCTGTGTCGATGCCCAAATGAAACTGCTCTTCGGCGGGATTCAGGCTTGGGAACCGCCCTTCGGCGAAGAACCGTTTTCCGGCCGCCGGGATCGACGCACTCTTGATTGAGATCACTCCGCTCGTCGGCGTTTGATTCCCTGCCGGTGTCTGCTCCTTGAAAATCTCAACTCGTCCCGACAGCGTGTGCAGCAGAAGGTTATGATCCAGGTTCTTCGGCTTGGGCGGATATACGATCAGCGCCGCCCGCCTCGCCCGCAACGGGTCGTCCTGGCGGAACAGCGTTACGCCTTTGGTCAGCTTATCGGCCTCCGGCAGCGCTTTCGGCGTTGTACCAGGAGGCACGGGCTCGGCGATTTCCAGGCGCAATTCCACACTGGTCACCGTCATCTTCGCCGGTCCTTTTAACTTCTTGGATCCGCCGGAAAGTGTCAGCGTAACGGTGATGTCGTCCTTCGACTTGCTGGGCTCGCGGCCTTCGGCGAATACCAGAACGCCGAACTTTGACGAGAGGTCCTTGCCGTCGAAGATGTGGTCGCCGTCGAACCGCATCGGCGTGTCAGGGTCGCCGCCGGGGCCAAAAAAGTCGATCACACCCGGCGGCGACACAGTCAGTGTTCCCTTCCCGTCGAAAGTCTTGTCGACTCGTAGCTGAAACAGTTGACGTCCAACGCCGAGATTCTTCCTGACGAGCACGTAGCCCGATGCCGGGCCAATCAAATTCGGCGTGCCGCCGTTCCGGCCGGCCTCGACCGGGGACGGCGCCGCATCCATGGCCACTGCCTCGTCCTCGTCCAGCTCAGCCGGCTTCGACGGCAGCACGTTCGACCTCTCACTCACGCCGCTTCGCGGGGTGCCCTCCAGATCGATGGCCGCTTGCCCGGCAAGCTGGTCGATCAAAGGCCCAACCTCGTCCATCGCCGGCACCGGGTCCACAGACTCGCAGGGGGAATGCACGACAAGCCTGTGATAAAACCGGCACCCGAACGTGTCCTTGTTCAGCGAAAACTCGCGCCGCTCCGTCCTTGGCGAGCGCCGGGTTTCCGCGTCGCTCCAAAACCGCTTCTTGCAAGCCGCGTCGCCTTCGTTGGTCCGCGGGCACGGCCACTTGTCCGGCGGGACCACCGATCCCGGCCGGAACAGCAGTGCCATAACGCGCCGGTTCACACCGTTCTCCTCGTCACGTCTGGACTTACTCAACTCGTCGTACTCCGCTGCCGAAAAGACCATCGCCGGATTGAACTCGCTGCAACCCTGATAGTCGCCCTTTCCCTTCGAGTCCTGCCCGCGGGAAAGAAAATTGGTTTTGCTCAGCGTTTCTGGGCACAGAAAATCCATGTAGGCCGGAAACAGTTTCGCCCGGGTGAGAGGTCCGGCCACGCCGTCCTGCGTCAGGCCCGCCGCTTCCTGACAGGCGCTGACGGTATCGTGACCCAGTGCGCCGGCCATGCTTTGGATGGACGGCTGCCCCCAGCCTTCGGAGGTCCCCGCCGTCGTGTACAGCGTCTCCCAAATCGCAACGTCCCGCGTCAGCACCGCGTAGACCGCTTCGGCGCGGTTGCCGCTCAAGTTCTTGTTGAAGGCCTCGTCGCCCGTCGGGTCGGCGTGCCCGAATATCGAGAGGGGCGCGCCTGGATGGGCCCGCCGCAACATGGCCAGTTCGACGAACTCGGTCCGGCTCTCTGGCAGCACGAACGACGATCCAAACGCGAAGCGCACGTCGTTCAGCTTCCAGCACGCCACCGGAATCA
Source organism: Acidobacteriota bacterium (assembly GCA_016871155.1). Classification (GTDB taxonomy): domain Bacteria; phylum Acidobacteriota; class Terriglobia; order Bryobacterales; family Bryobacteraceae. Next base: position 12,297 of record VFZO01000058.1, read on the forward strand.
ACTCCATCCGGATCTTGTTTCGTTCCTTGGCGGTCGCCGGCGCCAGAAGAATGGGAAACGGCTGCAATGCAGGGTGGCTGCTCGATACACCGCCTAAAAAGTTGCCGTCACTCATCGCTCGCTCCTAGTTACCTAGGGTGAGATTCGCGACGGAAAAACGTCTCGCTGTCGAGATTTATCTTGTCAAGCGGCGGACGCGGTGCGCCTCACTGTCGCCGATGAAGACGACGCCCTTCTTGTCGACAAAGACGCCGTGCGGACGATTCATCTTGCATTGCGCCGCCGTGGTTTCCGGCCCATCGCCGCGCTGGCCGTTGCCGGCGGGCGTTGAGATCGTACCGTCCTTCAAATCGATACGCCGAATCGTATGGCTTTCCGTATCAGCCAGATAGACGCCACCGTCGGGCGACCAGGAGATTCCTTTCGGGCCGTTCAATTTCGCGCTTCTGGCTGGACCGCCGTCGCCGGTGAAACCCTTCTCGCCGGTCCCAGCGATGTGATGCAGTGTCTTGGCCTTCCAGTCGATTCGATAAACCATGTTGCCCTCGCGCAGCGCGAGGTAGAGATTACCCTTTGGGTCCACGTCAATCGCGCGCGGGCCATTGAGCGGTGTGCCGGATACTGGCGCTCCATCCGGCGCCGGCTTCTTCTCGCCGGTGCCCGCCCAGGTTTCAATCAGGCCGGTCTTCATATTCACGCGCCGGATGCGGTGGTTAAAGATATCGCAAATGAGCATTCCGCCCGAGGGGTCGAACTGAATGGAGTGCGGCTGGTTCAGCAGCGCTTTGGTGGCGGGTCCACCGTCGCCGCCGAAGCCCGGCTTGCCTGTGCCGGCAACAGTCGTGATGATGCCCGTTCTCTTGTCGACGCGCCGAACGACGTGATTTCTCATCTCAACGAAATACATATGGCCGGCCTTGTCGAAACGGACCTCATACGGTTGATTCAGCGACGCCTCGGTGGCTTTGCCTCCATCGCCCGCGTAGCCCATTTTGGTGCTGCCCGCGACGGTCGTCAGCGCGAGCGTCTTTAGGTCCAAGCGGCGGACCACGTGATTGTCGATGTCGCAGATATAGAGTGCACCGTCCGGGCCGATCGCGATGCCATACGGATTGTTCAACTCCGTGGCAGAGTAGCCGGCTTTGCCGTTACCGGCGATCGTCTCAATCTTCCACTCACTCGCGGCAGCAACGGCAGCGGCCAATAAAAATAGGCATTTCATCGAGAAAAGTCTATCATTGCTCGGGCGGCGGAGGTGGCAGTTCCCGTGGCACGGGCACATCCCAATGCAGGAACCACCGGCGCCACCGCGGAGCGGGCCGCGCGAAGTTTTCGGCCATCCAGATGTCGTAGTTCAAGCGGCCGGCCTGCACAATCACCCGCTTCCCATCCGGATGTACAGCGAACCGATTGGTGCGCTCGCCTTCCGCGACGGCGAAACGCGTTGTTCTAATCTTCTTCTTCGCCGCGACATCCCACACATGGAGTTCATGGGCCGGCGCGTCCAAGGTGTAGAGCACTCTACCGCCTTCGCCGAAAGCAATTCCACCGGTCGACGGCCCTTGGATAGCCAGTTCCGCAGTCGATACTCCGTCGTAGCTCATTAATCGGATAACACCCATCGACGGAAAGGCCACACCCTTGTCCCCGCAGACAACGGCGAAACGCGCATCTTCCCGGACCATCTCCGGCGTGCCGCCTTGACTGGAAACCTTCCAAAGCCTGGGGCCGGTTGCGTACCAGATGGTCTCGCTATCCGGCGTCCAGCATAGGGCGGTAACGGGCTCTCTTACGCCGGCAATCTCCACCGGCTCGCCGCCGGCAGCGGCGATGGTCTTCAGAGAATCGGGCTCCCAAAAGGCCACCCGTTTTCCATCGCCCGAGAACGCCGGCGCGCTCGGCGCCACTCGGCCCGCCTGATAGAGCAAGCGCGGCTCCTCCCCGTTCTCGTCCCGAATCCAGATGGCCGGTTCCCGCCCGGCATAACTGACGTAGAGAAATTTTTTGCCGTCCGGCGCCCACGCGGCGGAGGTCTCCATCATCGTCGATGTCACGAGATTCCGTACGCGCTTTCCATCCATCGTAAACTCCACCGGGTCCCAATCGGTCAACCCGGACGAGTACGCGATGCGGTCGCCGTCCGGCGAGACGGCCAGGTCGAACAACCGCTGCGAACCGCGCAGGAGAAGACGCGAGGCCCCGTCTCCGAGTCCTGTCATATACAAGGCCCGCGACGATTCCAACTCCGATACGACGGCCGCGTGCTCTCCATCCGGCAACCAGTCGAACGCCGCCGCTTTCATCAAGAATCGTGGCGCCCCGCCGGAGAGCGGAACCAGCCAAACATCGGCAGAGACGGTTCGCACCGCGAGTTGGGAGCCGTCCGGCGAAAAGCCATGCAGTCCAATCGACAACTCCGGAATTCTGACTGAGTCGACCTTCTTCAACGGAGTACCCGCCGGTTCGCTCTTCAGCAGTGTCGTGTTGTGCAAAGAATAGATCGCTTTGCCGTCCGGAGTGAAGACAGCGTCGCGACCGCAATCCTCCAGAACCAGCTTCGGAGCGCCTCCGGCGGCGCTCACACACCAGAACTCCTGCCGCCGAGTGAAGCAGACCCGGCTCCCATCGGGCGACCAGACGGGCCGGCCAAGCGCCCTTGTCGCCAACTGCGTGGCTTGGCCGCCCGCCACGGCGCGCACCCACAACTCCGTGCCGGCCCGCGTAAAGGCCAACGCCTTGCCGTCGGGCGAGAAGGCGGGCGCCGACTCCGACTCCAACTCCGTCAATACCGGGTAGATCTCCAACGGATCCGAGCCAGGCTGGCGCGCCGCCAGCCATGCCATACCCAACGCGCCGGTTGCGAATGCAACGGGCAGGAGCCAGCGCTTTTTCAGAGGAACGGGAGTTGTAACGGCTGCGCCGGATACAGACAAGTCCGAAAGATGCTCGCGCATCCGCTTCAGGTCGCGATGAAGATCCGCAGTCGAGGCATAGCGCTGCCCAGCCTCTTTTTCCAGACAGCGCTCAACTACCCAGCGCACAGGCGCCGGCACAGCCGACGGCAGTGGCGGCGCCTCGTCGGCGATAACTGCGGCGAGCGTCTGCGGGCCGCTGTCGCGTTGAAAAGGTTTCGAGCCGGTCAGCATCTCGTGGAACAGTGACCCGAAGCTGAATTGGTCCGAACGAAAGTCGACCGGCAGGCCACGCGCCTGCTCGGGGCTCATGTAGTTCGTCGTGCCGAGGATCGTTCCCGCCTCGCTGGCAAACGAGACGGTCGAATCGGTTGGACTGATGGTCTTCGCGCTGCGCTTGGCAAGGCCGAAGTCTAGAATTTTCGCCCGGCCCTCCGGAGTGACCATCACGTTTTCCGGTTTGATATCGCGGTGAGTGATCCCTTGTGCGTGCGCCGCGGCGAGTCCGTCGGCGATTTGCGACGCGATATCGAGGGCGCGCTTCAACGGCAGAGCGCCCCGCAGCAGGATGGCGCGCAGCGTTTCCCCTTCTACCAACTCCGAGACGATAAAGTGAACATCCCCCTCTCCGCCAACGTCGTGGACGCTGACGATATTCGGATGCTGCAGCGCGCTGGCGGCGCGCGCCTCCTGTTCGAATCGCGCCAGCATGTCCGGCGCGGTAAACTTCAAAGCCACGACGCGGTCCAGCCGCGTGTCGGCCGCCTGCCACACTTCGCCCATTCCACCGGCGCCTATCGGCGCGATTAGCGAATAGGGCCCAAATCTTTCCCCCGCGCGAGGCATGAAAATTCTATGCTACACGAGGAGAATGGCACTGGAATTCACGACATCGTTTCATAAGGACTCTCTGGACCTCTTCAGACACTACAAACGTTTGGGAGAACGCGCAATTGAGCAGGTTACCGATGAGCAGTTGTTCCGCCTCATCGATTCCGATTCGAACTCGATCGCGGTCATCATGAAGCACATGGCCGGAAACATGAGGTCGCGGTGGACGGATTTTCTGAGCTCAGACGGAGAGAAGCCGGACCGCAACCGGGATAGCGAATTTATCGACCCTCCCGGCACACGGGCGGAGCTGCTGGCGGCATGGGAGCATGGTTGGAACCTTGTGTTCGCGGCACTGGAGCCGCTAGCCGAAGCCGATATGGGCCGGACCGTTTCGATACGCGGCGAAGCGCACTCCGTCATGCAGGCTATCCATCGACAGACCACGCACTACGCGATGCATGTGGGCCAAATTGTGCTTTTGGCTAAGCACTTTCAAGGCCCCGACTTTCGGTCACTCAGCGTACCGAAGGGCCAATCGGCCGCTTTCAACCGCCAGGTCCAGAGCGGGCAACTCTCGCAACGCTGACTCGAATCGCAGGCAGCGGACGATTGGCCCGTTGGGGCACCAGATGGCGGGCTCGGTCGGGCCGAAGAGCGCAACCGTAGGAACTCCGAGGGCCGCCGCCAGATGCGTGATGCCGCTATCGTTTCCGATGTAGAGCGCCGCGCCTGAGATCCAGACTGCCAGTTCGCCAAGATCGTCGAACCGCACCGCGCCCTCCCATATCTCTTCCGGACCGCACAGCCACTGCGCGTCACGAAACATCGATGCGATTTGCCGGAAGCCCGCGGCCGGGAAGTTCTTCGCGCGAGAGCCGGAGAACGGATGCAGAAGGACCAGGCCATGCCTAGGACCGCGCAGCGGGACCCGTGGGGTTGAGACAGGAGGAGCCGACGCCAGTGCCGGACGGAATTCGAACGGAAGAGAAGCGACAGCGGCGCGGAACTCCTCCCTGGCGCTGCCGTACCAGGAAACAATGCGGTCAAACGAATGGAACGCCGTTAGCGCCGGAACCGTTACACCGACGCTGTCGACGCCTGTATCCGCGATGGCCCGCACGCGGTCCGCAAAGAACACTAACGGTACGACAGGCCTGGAGATCCAGACTTCGAGATACTCCGAGCGGAGCGCCTCCATTTCCGGAAATCGCATAATGCAATCGCCGATGGCGCCCGGCGCGATCAAAAGCGTTCTCACCGGAAGTCGGCGGGCACCTTCACGTCCAGAGTCTTCGGAGGCAGGCAGGCGTTGTGGTTACACGCCTGGTAACGCAGCTTACCGCTGAGAACCGTGAATCCCGGCGCCTTGGGCTTGATGGTAGAGACGATAAAAAAATCACCGGTGAAAACGCTCAGAGGCTTTTCCGAAAAGGCGTAGCGCTCATGTTTCGCTTCCGGAAACTTCACCTCCACGGTCTCAACGGCATCGGACCAGGTCAGGCGAAGTGGAATCAGATACGGATCTTCCGGTTTGTTGGAATTGAGGTGGTAGCCGTTGGATAATCGCAGGTCCAACTTCACGCTCACGGGCTCGCCGCGCTTGCCGCTGAGCGGGCTAATGGGCCCGATTCGGAGGACGTCGTTACTTTGCGCCGCCAGCACCAGCGGCAGCAACACCAAGCAGCGTTTCAATGTCATGGACATAATCTTTCTTGCTAACCAACCCTACGTGTATCGCGGCCGTCCGGCCTTCCTTATCTACCATAAAGGTCGTCGGCAAGCTGTCGACGCCGCCATATTTGGCCGCCGTCATGTCGTCTCCCAGCAGAACGCGATAGTTGATCTGGTGCCTGCCGATAAACGGTTTCACGGCTTCCCAGCCCTCCTCGTCCATGGAGACGCCAAGAACAACGAGACCCTTGTCCTTGTAGTTGCGTTCGAATTCGACGAACCACGGAATTTCGATCTTGCAGGGTCCACACCATGTGGCCCAAAAGTTAAGCAGGACCACTTTGCCCTTGAAGTCGGACAGTTTGACCGCTTTGCCGTCTGAGTCTTTTAAGGTGAAATCCGGCGCAGGTTTGCGATTCGCCGCCGGCTTAATGGCCGCTTTGACCGGTCTTTCGAGGCTGGAGCAGCCGCTCAGAAAAAGAACAGCCATCAGCGATGGTACAAATATTCGGCGCACGCGGACTCCTTCCTTCTTCAGTATATCGATTCAGAATCGGCCGCCTTCGTTACGCGAATCGTTCGCCGCCGAAGTTGCCCAGTAGCCCTTGCGCGCCTGGACGGCGCTCCCAGGTACGGTGATCGAGATCGAATGAAAGCCTTCCGGCGCCGAGGCGGGGAAAGTCACGAAGTATTGGCCATGCAACTCGTCGCCAAGCCGCGTGAGCAGTCGCTCCAGGCCCTTCAACGTCGAAAAGCCGATTTTGCGCCCGCCGGACGCGGCCGCCAGAGCTTCGGCGGTGTTTGTTTGGCCAAGACGGATGAGTGCATCGATGCCAGCCGTCAAATCCATCGGCGCGCCGGCCTGCTTTAGCTCCGTTCCCCGTGTCGTCCATTGCGTCTTGAAATTCGAATAGGTGGCCGCATAGAGTTGAATGTTCTCCCTTTGCAGCGCTTCGTGCACCGCCTCCAGCGCGGTTTCGGAGCCGCGGTCCCGGCTTTCGCCGACGACGAGAATGACCCGCCGCTCGCCTGCCGGCCGGCGCTGGAACATCGAGATGGCTGCCGAAATGGCGTCCAGCATTCTGCCCGCACCCTCGTTTCGAGGCTTCAAGGCGCGGAACGCGCGGGTCACCAGAACCGCATCATTGGTGAATTCCTGCGACGTGATCACGGAGTTGGCGTAGGTGAGCACCGCAGCGGCGCCGCGTTCACCGATCAGCAAGGGCTGAATCATCGCGCCGGCCTTCCCGGCCTTCAATAACGCAGGGCCGGCGGTTGCGTTTGCCTGGACCAGAATTGCGATCGCTACTGGACTGTTCGTCCATTCCACGGGCTCAACTCCGGCCTGGACAACCCTGCCGTTGTCGGTGACCGTGAACGCCTCGCGCTCCAACCCGTTTCGCAGTTGGCCCTTCGCATCGGTAACGGTGGCCGGTACGAGCACCAAGGGCACCGTGGCCCGAAAAGAGACATCCTGTGCCGATAGTCCAACGAGGAAGAAAACCCAGCGCACCCTTATCGAGACGTTACAGCTCCACGCCAAGTTCCTGCCAAGTGACAATTCGCTGTTTGGTCATGGCTTCGTGCCCGAGAATGGCTGTCAACGCGGCGGTGGCGCCGACACGCCAGTCGGCCGCGTTCTTACCGGTGCCTTTAATGAGGTCGAAAAACATGCGGGTATGCGCATGACGATCCTCGGCCGGTTTGTTGTGAAGCACCTCGCGGTCCCGTCCATCATGGAAAAAGACCGTCGATGTGGTCATAATGTCGGCCGCGCCTTTTTCGCCGTATACGTAGACCATCTGGCTCCCGTTGGGGAGTTGGCGCGGATGAAAGACGTTCTGGGTGAAGTTGAGTTTTGCGCCGTTCGGGTACTCGTAGATCAGGTTGCTGTTGTCGAAAATTGTACGGCCTCCGGGTTGCCCTTTGTAGCGCATGTTGGAACCGAAACCGGCGCAGCGAACCGGAATCATGTTCGCGGCCCAGTTGCAAAGGTCCAGATTGTGCACGGATTGTTCCACCAGATACCCGCCGCTTTTCGACGCGTCGAAATACCAGTCGCCGGAAGAACCGTCGTGAGGCAGATCGGCGTTGGCGTGGCGCTGCGCCTTCACCAGATAGACTTCGCCGATAATTCCGGCGTGAATCTTTTCGACGGCCGCCATGTGCGCCTTCATAGTGCGCATCTGTTGTCCAGCCACGAAGACTTTGTTTGATCGCTTCGCGGCGCGCACGATATCCCGAACCTGCCGGGCGTTTACGCCCACCGGCTTTTCACAATAGACGTGCTTGCCCGCCTCCAGCGCGGCGATGGCCATTTCGCTGTGAAGGTGCGGCGGCGTCGCTACGTACACGGCGTCCACATCCTTGCGCTCAATCACCTTTCGCCACTCCTTGGTGACGAAGGGATTGTCCTTGGCCGCGGCTGAGGCCGCTTTATCCAGCCGGTCGGCCTTCAAATCGCAGACTGCGGCGACCCTGGTATCGGGTTGTTCGATGACGGAAGTAAGAAGATAGCTGCCCCGGTTGCCAGTACCAATGACGGCGGTGCCGGCACGATCGTTCGGGGACTGCGCGAAGGCGGCGACGGAAGAGGCGAGGAGAAAGTGACGGCGGCTCATACCGCCCACAGTTATACCACCGCCGAGAGTCCGCGAAGAACCGATTCGATGTATTCGCGGGACCGGCGGGCCAGGGCGTCTACGCCTTCCGGCGTGGCGGGACGCGGAACCAGCGGCTCAAAAATGTTCTCGAATGCCAACGGCATGGTGAGCCCGGTCCGCATCACGGGACCGAAAAGCTTGTAGTGATCGATCTCGCCGAAACCAGGCCCGCAATCCTCATCTTTCGGTGTGTTTCGATGGTCCTTGATGCAAAACGCCCGGATATGAGGCACGCAGGTGGCAACATCCGCGATGGGATCCTGATTCTCGTAGTCCAGCACGTTACCCGCGTCGTAACAGATGCGAACCGATTCATGGCCCACCTGCTCGACTATGCGGGCGCAGTCCCTGCCGGTAGCGGAGTTCCCGCCGTGCTGTTTCACCAGGACGGTAACGCCCGCGGCCTTCGCGTCGGCGGCCATCGCCTGCAAGTTCGCAACGAACAATTCCAGTTCGCCCTTACCGGTCTTTCCAAACGTCAGGACATAGGGGATGCGCGCCGCGTGGGCCTGTGCGATGCGCCGGCGATGCGCGTCCAGCGCGTTGGACGCTTCCAGATGCACGGTAGCAAACATCATCACGGGTCTGAGTCCAATGCTCTCGCAGCGTGCACTCAGGCGAGCCGCGTCGGCCGGCGGGGCCTCAACGGCCAGACACGGTTTTTTCCCGTGACTCACACCCCAGGCCACGAATTCGTAGCCCGCGCGCTGAATGCCGGTCAGGGCCCGCTCCAGCGGAAACGGAGAGTACGGCAGCGTCATGCACGCAAGCTGAAACCGCGTTGGCGCGATCTGCGCCAACGCGGTGAGCGGAGCCGCCAATACGGATCGCCTCGTCACACCTTTTCAGGTACGACGAAAGGCTTGCGATAGTTGCGCTTGATGAACTGATTGGCTTCGGAGTCGCCGGTGAAGGTCTCCGACTTCGGATCGAATGTCAGTTGCCGGCCAAGGCGATAAGAGATGTTGCCCATATGCGCCAGCGCCGAAGAGAGGTGCGCCGTTTCGACCGGGCCATGCTGATCGGACGTTTTGCGGCTTTGAACCGCCTTGATAAAGTTCGCGTAGTGGTCGCCGCCAGCGGTGCGCGTAGGCCCCGGCTCCCGCTTTTGGCCCATGAAAATGGCGTACTTGTTGTAGTTGTAGACAACCAGGTAGCCTTCGGAACCATAAAAAATGTTGCCCACGGAGGCACCCTGTTCGTCGTTGGTGCACCAGTGGCGCACCTCGAACTGAATCATCTTTTTCTGGTCCGGATAGTGATATAGGGAGGTCTGCACCTCCGGCGTCTCCTTGTCGTCATCAAACAGGAACTTGCCGCCCATTGATGTGACCTTCGTTGGCAGCGTGTCTACGCCCAGCCCCCACATGCACATGTCGGTTTCGTGGATGCCCTGGTTGCCAACGTCGCCGTTGCCCCAGTCCCAATGCCAGTGCCAGTTGTAGTGGACCCAGCGCTCGGAGTACGGACGTTCCTGCGCCGGGCCCTGCCAGAGGTTGTAATCGAGCTCCGGTGGCACCTGCGAAGGCTGCTTCTTGCCGATGGACGGACGCCAGCGGAAGACAAGTCCACGCGACATATACACATTGCCGATGGTGCCCTTGCGCAGGTGCTCCACCCCTTCCTGCAGCGCTTCGGAGGAGCGAAGCTGGACGCCATGCTGAACGATGCGCTTGTACTTGTGCGCGGCCTCAATCATTTTGCGGCCTTCCCAGATGGAGTGCGCTCCGGGCTTTTCGACGTAGACGTCTTTGCCCGCCTGACACGCCCAAATGGTGGCCAGCGCGTGCCAGTGGTTGGGCGTCGCGATGGAGACGGCGTCGATGTCCTTGCGGTCGAACACGCGCCGCAGATCCTGCACTAGATCCGGCCTGCGGCCGTACCGTGTTTCAAAAGCGGCGCCCGCTTTGGCCGACACGCGGTTATCCGGATCGCAAAGGCAGACCACTTCAGCCTCCGGGACACCGGCAAACCCGGCGATATGGTCCTTTCCGCGGCCGTTGACTCCCAGAACGGCAACGCGGATCTTGGAATTGGCCATGACTTTGCGAGATGTTGCCGCGGCGGCGCCGGCGGCGATGAAAAACGTTCTGCGGGAACTCATGTGTGCTTTCTGTGGCGAGGATATCACGATTTCGGCCGCCAGGGCCGAAATCGAAGGGAATGTGCGAACTAGCCGATTGACGTGGACATTGAGCGGCGCTAGGCTTAAGGTGTAGGTCTTGGCTATGCGCTTCTCGCCATCTCGGCAATATCTGACGGCTGGGCTTGTCTCCGCGGCGCTCGCGTTCGTATCCGCTGTGTTCGCAACCGAGTGGATGATCGCCTTGGTTGGCGCTATCTTGTTTTTTCTCAGCGCCGTAGCGGTGCTGCTGCTGGCCTTCCGGCCAGTGGTGGAGGTTCAGGAGCAGCATCTATTGGTCGGCCGGCGGGCCGTTCCATGGACGGATATTCAGCGCGTCGACCGGACGGGCTGGATTTCGCCGTTAGCCGTTTACTTGACCCTCTCCAGCGAAGAGCGCATTTTGATCGTGTACCCGGGCGACCTGGATTCGTCCAACTCCTTACTCCGCCTGATTCGGAGGAATGCGCGGGAAGCCTATATCGATGGCATCCCTTGGCTGCAGTTCTGGGGCGACGCGTTCCCGCCCGCCCACGTGGAAAAGCGCCAGACGGCGCCCCCCAAGTACCAGTTGCTGCGCCCCGAAGACGAGGCGGAAGTCGAGCGCCTGTTGCAGGTGCTAAAAACGGTTGGGCACTTGGATCAGCGGCATCCCTCTGACGAGAAGTAGCGCTTGCGACTGATTCGCTGGGGAGCGGTGCTGGTTGTGTCGTTCGTTGTGACGACATGGCTGGCGCCCGGGTTTACGCTGGCGCCTTTAGGCAGGTACCTTGTGGACATTGCCCCTCCGCAGCCGGCGGACTGCATTCTCGTTCTGGCTGGAGACATGCGTGGCCAACGTATTCTCGCGGCCGGCGAAATCTACCGCAAGGGTCTTGCCAAGAAAGTCTTCGTCAGCGGTCCCGCCGGTCTATTCAACTTCACCGAAGATGAATTGGCCATTCCCTATGCGAAGCGGATGGGCTACGCGGACGTGCCCTTTGCCGGCATTCCGATGACCGCGAATTCCACCGCGACTGAAGGCCGGCAAGCGCTTCCCCGGTTGCGGCAGGAAGGATGCCGGTCGATGCTTGTTGTGACAAGCGACTTCCATACCCGCCGCGCCGGGCGCACATTGCGCGCCGAGTGGCCGGACATGGAGGTCCGTATGCATGCGGCGCCTTCCGACGATTTCAACCCAGACAAGTGGTGGACGGCGCGGCAGTATCAAAAGACCTTCTATGTGGAGTGGTCCAAGACGTTTGCGAACTGGATTGGACTCTAGTGCGGGAGGCGATCCGGTTTCTCACCCCCTACCTGATGCGCCATCAGCGGACACTCTGGTTGGGGTTTGGCGCGCTGCTCTGCAAGGACCTGCTTGGCGCGCTGCTCCCCTTGGTGATCCGGCGCGGAATCGATACTCTGCAAGCTGGCCAGGGCTGGCGGGCCGTTGGAGAGTTCGCCGGACTGATGATCGGCCTCTCGCTTACCAAGGGATTCTTTCAATACTGGATGAGGCGGCTGCTCGTCGGCGTGTCGCGGGATCTGGAATTTGACCTTCGTAACGATATTTACGCCCATCTGGTGACGCTCTCGCGCGATTTCTTCCTCAAGTATCCGGCGGGCGACGTAATGGCGCGGACGACAAACGATTTGAATTCCGTCCGAATGATGGCGGGACCCGGAATGATGTATTGGACCGAGACCATGGGCACACTCGTGCTGGCGTTCGCCGTAATGCTGTCCGTAGATGTCCCTCTCACTCTTGCAGCCCTGGCTCCTGCGCCGGTGATCAGCCTGCTGGTCATCTTCTACGGTCAACGGATCCACGCCCGTTTCGAGCAAATTCAGGAGGTCTTCTCCGGGATCTCCAGCCGTGTCCAGGAGTCCATATCCGGCATGCGGGTACTGCGGGCCTACAACCAGGGCGACGCGGAATTGCGGGCGTTCGGCCGCATGAACGACGCCGACCTCCGGCGGAACCTGGAATTGGTGAAGACCACCGGTGGCTTCGAGCCTCTGCTGCACGCTATGATCGGCGTGGCGTTCCTGATCGTGCTGTGGGTGGGCGGCACACGTTTGCTAGACGGGCGAATCTCGCTCGGCAGTTTCGTCATGTTCCAAACCTATATGGGCATGCTGATCTGGCCCATGATCGCCATGGGCTGGGTGATTAATTTGATCCAGCGAGGCACGGCGTCGCTCGGGAGGATTCGCGAGCTGCTGAATTATCCGCCGGCCATCGCGGCTCCAGCCAATTCACTACGGCCAGAACAGCTTCGGGGTGAGATTGAGTTCGAAAACGTCCACGGCGAATACGCGTTGGCTGGAGTCAACCTGCGCATAAGCGCCGGAGAAACGGTGGCCATCGCGGGCCACACCGGCTGCGGCAAAACGACGTTGGCGCAGATGGCCCCAAGGTTATTGGACCCGGCCTCGGGCGCGGTCCGAATCGACGGTGCGGACGTTCGCGCTTACGATCCGGCCTGGCTGAGGCGATCCATCGCGGTGGTGCCCCAGGAAACGTTCCTGTTCTCCATGACGCTGGCCGAGAACATCGCCTTGGGTGTCCCGGACGCCCCGCGCGAGGAGATCGAAAGAGTGGCGGAGATCGCGGGCCTGGGGCCGGATCTGGCGGCGATGCCGCAGGGCCTCGACACGGTGATCGGCGAAAGGGGTATTACGCTCAGCGGTGGCCAAAGGCAGCGGACAGCGATAGCCAGGGCCATCCTGCGGGCGCCATCCATCCTAATTCTGGACGACGCGCTTTCAAGCGTCGATACCGTAACCGAGGAACGGATCCTCCGCGAACTGACCGGTGTAATGCGCGGACGAACCACGCTTCTGATCTCGCATCGCGTTTCGACAATCCGGCACGCGGATCGCATCGTCGTGCTGCGCGAGGGAAAGATTGCGGAGGAAGGCACGCACGCGGAACTGGTGGCGGCGCAGGGGCTGTACGCGGCTCTGGTCCGGCAGCAGCAACTCGAAGAGGAGATCGCGTCAATCTAGCGAAGGCGCCGGTAGCAGGTGCTTTTGAATCTTCCCCAGAGCGGTGCGGGGAAGCTTGTCGACAGCGACAAAGGCGCGAGGAACCTTAAACGAGGCCAGATGGGCGCGACAGGCCGCTTCGAGGCGCTCGGTGTCTAAAGGCTCCCGCGAGACCAGATACGCTACCGGCACCTCGCCGCGCCGCTTGTCGGCGACGGCGGCGACGGCCACTTCATCGACACCTGGGAGTTCGGCCAAGAACTCCTCGATCTCGCGAGGGTAGATGTTAAAACCGCCGGAGATGATCAGGTCGCTGCGCCGCCCCTGCAAGGTAAAGTAACCGTCGTCCGACCGCACCCCGATGTCGCCGGTCCGGAACCAGCCGTCGCGATGCGCCTCCCGCGTGGCGTCCTCGCGGCGCCAATACCCGGCAAACAGATTGGGACCTTTCAAGTACAACTCGCCCACATCACCGTTCGGAACTTCGCGGCCCTCGAAGTCGAGGATTCTCACCGAAACACCTGGAAGCGGCGTGCCCACCGAGCCCGCGCGGCGTTCCCCCACGTAAGGGTTCGAGATATTCATCAGCGTTTCGCTCATGCCGTAGCGTTCCAGGATGGTGTGGCCGTAAAGCCGGCGAAAGTCCTCCAGCACATGCGCCGGCAGCGGCGCCGATCCGGAAACGAACAGGCGTGCGCGCGCGCCGATTTCGCGGCCGGCCGCCTCGGGCCACTCCAGCATCCGCACGTACATCGTCGGCACGCCGAAGAAGACCGTCGGCTGGAACTCGCTCATCCAATGCGCTGCCCGGTCGTGCTGAAAGCGCTCCGTCAGGCGCATGCGGCATCCGCTGGTCAGCCATGCGTGGAGCCCGTTGCCAAGACCGTGTACGTGAAAGAGCGGCAGCGTTAAAAGGAGCCTGTCATTCTCCGAAAACGCCCAGCAGGTTGTCACGTTGACAGCATTTGCGACGAAGTTGTTGTGTGTAAGGACGGCGCCCTTCGAAGTACCAGTTGTGCCGGATGTGTAGACAATCGCCGCCGGCGAGTCGCCGTCGTGAACGCGAGGTTCGAAATGAGCGGACTGGGTCGCGGCCTCGGCCAGCAGACCGTCGATGAGCCACACATTAGCGGTCTCGGGCGCGAATTGCTGCAGGTCCGGGCTGGTGATCAGCGCTGCGGGCTCCGCGTCCCCGGCGATGTGGCGGATCTCACGATCCCGGTACAAAACATTCACCGGAACGAAAAGTACGCCGGTGCGCGTGGCGGCCAGAAACAAGTCGATATAGGAGATGGAGTTCGCCAAGTAGACGCACACCCGGTCACCGGGCCGCAGCCCCTTCGCCACGAACAGGTTCGCCATCCGCGCCGCGCGGTCATCGATCTGTCCGAACGTATATTCGCCGCCCTCCCACTCCAGCGCGATTTTGTCGCGGCGTGTGCGGAACGAGATGTCGAACAGGTCGCCGAGCGTCATGCCGAAGCGGTATTGGATTTTGCGAGGAAACGCGCGATAAAGCCGGTATCGATTTCGGCAGCCTGAAACTCGGGATCGCTAAGAATCCGCTGATGCAACGGAATCGACGTGTGTATGCCTTCCACCACAAACATATCGAGCGCACGAAGAGCGCGGTCGATAGCTTCCTGGCGATCCTTCCCGGAAGTAATAAGCTTGGCCACCAGGGAATCGTAGTAGGGCGGAATCACACAGTCTGTGTAGGCCCACGTATCCACGCGGACGCCGATGCCGCCGGGCAGATTCAGTCCGGTAATCTTGCCGGGGCTCGGCGTAAAGGTCACAGGGTTCTCGGCGTTGATGCGGCACTCAATCGCATGACCGCGAATCGTAACGGGCTCGGTGAGGATCTCGGAAAGCTT
>VFZO01000059.1 GCA_016871155.1 Acidobacteriota bacterium
GTGCGCTCGGAGGTGGAGCCGACGTGGGCGACTACCTGTTTGCCGGAGCCGTCGACGAGCAGCACTTCGGCGGCGGCTCGCGCCCGGGTACTGAATGCTGGCAAAACCCGCTCATACCCAGATGTACCAGCAGATTCTGGATACCGCGCTTCATCATCCGCAGGTCCGCCGGCCGGATTCGGCCCGCCCCCCACGCTTCGACATAAAGAAACGGAATGCCCCGCGCCTTCGCCACGGAGATCGTGCGGCCGTCCTCAATCACAGGATGGCCGCACACAACCGGCGCGCCAAACGCTAGCGCCGCGGCGCGTGCCCTCGGGTCGCCAAGCCAATAACCGGCCATCGACGGCATTGCGAACTTGACTCCGCCGGAATGCAGGTCTACGTAGAAATCGGCGGATTCGATGACCTCCCTTGCCAAAATGGCCGCGGTCCGCTCGGACTCCGTACCCTGCTCGTGACCGGGAAAGACACGGGCCAAATTCTGGCCGTCCGCTGGATTGGTCCGTGAAACGGCGCGATGGGCGCGCGGGTTGGCCACGGGCACCATCCGAAGAGTGCCCCGCACTTGGCTCGCATCGATCTCGTCGAACAGTTCGTACAGCGCGCGAACTCCTTCGTACTCGTCTCCGTGTATTCCGGCGGAGACGGCCAACACTGGTCCAGGTTTCGCGCCGCGAACTTCCAACAGAGGAAGTCCGCCGGAAAGAGTACTTCGAGTCTTCAAGCAGTCAGCCATCGCAGGCGAAAGTGTTCGGTTGTTACGGCGCCCGCCGCCAAGTAGTCTCCTCCGTTTCTCAGGAAATCGAACAGCGGCCTGTGCGAGTCCAATTTCATGCGCATCTGCTCATGCGGCGGCTTGCGCACGAGCACATACGCGAACAGAGACGAAGTGATTCCTGTCAGCGCCCATTCGAGATTCTCGTTTCCAGCGTTCGCCCAGATGGTCCGGTGAAGGGTCAGGCCCAGGCGGACCGCCTCCAAGGCCGGCAATTCGGTCCTCTCCATGCGGGTCAGCAGGTCCACCACACTTTCGCGCAGCAAGGTCGCGCGCAGAGGCGCCATCGTCTCCGAAGTGCTCATTTCCAACCTTTCAGCCTACGCCTTCCGGGGGAAGGAGTGCGAGTGGACCTCCGCACCCATCACATCGCGGTGTACAAGGCGCAGGGACGCGCCGCCGGCGGGCACCTCCATCGTGAGGAAGCCGCCCAATTGACGATGGAATCGATGCATCGCCTTGACGTAACCGGGCGAGCCGCCCGCATGAGAGTCCGATGCCGCGCCGCATCCAAACTCATGCACTCCCGTTTGCGGATCCACCGAGTGATACTGCCAATGCCGATCCCCGCAGACCGAGACGACATTCCCTCCGAAGTTGTTTTTCAGGAAATTCCGGAACTCCGATCCCTCATGGGCAAAGACGGCATTCGCGTGATTGTCGCTCTTGTTCGGCCTGTCCGGCCCAACGATCGGATTCGGATTGACCAGTATTTTCCAGGTCGCGTTGCTGGCCTTTAGCGACTCCATCAGCCAACGCTTCTGCCCGGCGCCCCAGATAGTCTTCGCCGGTCCGTCTGGATCGGTGTTGGCCGAGCGGTAGTCGCGCACCTCGGGTAGCCACAGCTCAACATGCGCGCCGGCGCGGACCGTCCGGTACATCGGTTTTCCGGCGGGTGGCGCCGGTACCTGCGAGCGGAAAATCCGCTGTCCGGTCTGAAAGGCGAGGGGGCTTGTCGTGTTCTTGGTGCGAGTAGGCCAGACGTCGTTGTCCAAAAGATCGTGATCGTCCTTCTGCCAATAGCCACCCGTACTTCGCAGGCACTCCACGATGGAAGGCAGGCTGAACATCCGCTGCCAGTGATAGTTCGCCAGCGCTTCCGTGTTAGCGATCGGATCTTCCCCGTCGTAGTAGACGTTGTCGCCGCAGCCGAGCAGGAAATCGGTCTTCAGCTTTCGGATGCTGTCGTAGATGTGAAACCCGCCAGGTTGATCTGTATCGGCATACATCTGACAGCTCAGAAGCGCGATCTTCGCGGGTGCATCCGCTTTGGCCGCTGGCAGCGTCTTAAATGTCCCCGTCAATTCGCCGTCCAACCGGCCGCTGTGGGTCGCCTTGGTTTCGACGACGTACTCGTAGCTCGACGCCGCTCGAAGCCCGGTGACCGGCACTTGCGCGGTGAAATCCGCGCCAGGCAGGACTTCGGCCCATTTGGACGAAGCGGAGACGCCGGGCCCCTTGTAGCGAACGCGCATCCAACCGCTCGTTCCCTTTGCCGACCCCTCCAGGTTATCGGTCGAATCGATGTTCATCGCGACGCGCGTGCGGCCCTTCACGGCCACTCCGGCGTTGTTGCGAATCGATGCGGCTGTCCGGCGAGTCCAGACGAGAGCGGACTCGGACGTCATTTCGCCCACCTTGACGCCGGAGGCCTGATGGGTCTCGCCGGGTGTGGCGGCCGAGTATACAGCGGACGAGAGACCGAGAGCGAAAAGCTCGCGGCGGCTTCGAAGTGGGAATTCGACGAGGTTCATGGGGCAATCCGTATTTGAACATAGCTACGTCCCGCTATGGTCAATAAGAAAAACCGCCGGAAGCGCGTAAAGCGCAACCGGCGGTTCGTTGTTTGAGTGTTTTTGTTGCCCGAAGGCGCTGGGTCGATTAGGAGCCCTGCGCAGCGGCCGAACCCATCGAGCTGGCAATCTTCGAGAAGATCTGGCTGATATTCTGCGAAACGCCCGGCATGATGGCGCCCGCCGCAACCGCGACGAAGCCGGCCATCAAAGCGTACTCGATAAGGTCTTGACCCTTGGTGTCCTTCAGGATCTGGATCTTGATGATAAGATTCTTGATACGATTCATGTGATTCATTCCTCTCCCTGCAACTTCGTTCTTTGTCAGTTGCTATAGCCATACTAGAACCGAATGACTTCTTCACAAATTAGAGGAAGCACCTAGCAGGCCGCCGATTATTCCTAAGTGCCGTCGGCTGCGAAAAAACGAAAGTACCAACTAGGACCTGAGACGTGCTTCCCCGTAGTGAACGGAGATCAAAAACAGCCCTTTTGCTGGTACGCTAGCGCCGCATTTCCCATACGGCGGCGTCATTAGAGTAGCCATATCGGCACGGGACAGGTTTCCTTTACCGACTTCCACAAGTGTTCCCATCAGATTGCGAACCATGTGTTTCAGGAAACCACTCCCCTCGACGTCAAAAAGCAGCACGGCGCCCTCTCGTCGGAGCCGGGACCGGAAGACGTTTCGAATCTTTGATTTGCCGAGACCGTCCTTCTCGTCAGCGGCCGCAAAGGCCCGGAAGTCGTGTTCGCCCTCAAAAAGCGGCGCGGCGGCCTCCATCGCGGACTCGTCCAGAGGGTATGGATGGTGGTGTAAGAATGGCCGGTCGAATGGCGGGCAGATCTCGTCCCGCCAAATCCTATATTGGTAGTGTTTTCCGGTCGCGTCGAAGCGCGGGTGGAAGGCCGGGTCCGCCTCCTCCACATCGAATACGCGAATCGTGTGAGGCAAAAGGCGATTCATGGCGCGGCGCAAGTTTTCGCATGGTATCGGGTTTTGGATCGAGAAAGCCGCCACCTGCGCCAGTGCGTGCACTCCTGCGTCGGTTCGGCCGCTGCCCGCAACCTGCACCGGTGCCCCTTCAATCCCGGAGACCACCCGCTCCAACTCGCTCTGTACGGTAGGCAGGTCCGGTTGCACCTGCCAACCGAAAAAGGTGGTGCCGTCGTAGCTGATTTTGATTCGGATACGCCGGCTAGGCATTGCGCGAGCCGGGCTTGACGGCGAGAGAGCCCTGCCGGCAAAGAGGGCAATTCTCTTGTGACCAGGTCGTCACGGAGAGCGTATGCAGCGCCATGCGAGGCACTCCGATATCCGCCTGCCCACCCGAGCGGTCGATAATGGATCCCGCGGCGATGACCCGCACGCCAAGGCTCTCCAATACGTCGATCACCTCGCGAGAGCTGCCGCCGGTCGTCACCACGTCCTCCACGACAACGGCCACCTCTCCCGGTTCCACTTCGAACCCGCGGCGGAGCGCCATCTTCCCTCCCGCCTCGCGTTCCGTGAACAAGAAACGAGCACCGAGCGCCCGGGCGGCCTCGTGGCCTATGATCAATCCGCCAATGGCTGGCGACGCGACGATCGGAATGGCGGTACCGGCCGCCATACGGCGAAACTCGGCAGCCATCGCCCGGCCGAAAGTCTCGGCGTGGACCGGATACTGCAACACTTTCGCACACTGCAAATACTCCGGCGAGTGGAGCCCGGAGGTCAGGCGGAAATGGCCGCGCAGGTAGGCGCCGGTTTGTTCAAACGTCTCGAGGACAGAGCTGGGCATTCCAGGTCAATATAGCGTGAGTGTCCGTATCGGAACAAGGTTTTCCCGCAACCGGACAGCATTTAATGGAACGCCCGTAAGAAATTGCAGGACAAGCACTAAGGGCTGCGATACGATAGAGAAATCGTGGAACATCGGTCGCCGTGGTTGCGTCCTATCTTCCGAGCTGCACGCTATGAATCCGAAACAACTCACAAGCCTTCTCTGCACGATGCTAATGGCGGGCACTCTGCTACCCGCACAGTCTCCCAAGGCCGGTTTTTCCACATGGTGGAGCGGTTTCAAGGAGCCGTACTCGTGGAAAGACGTCCCGGCGATCTCGCTAGCAAACTCCACGCGGCTGGATCGATTGATGCGCGCAGGAAAAATCTACCTGTCGCTGCAAGACGCCATCGCGCTGTCTCTTGAAAACAATCTGGACATCGAGTTGCAACGCTATGGCCCTCGTATCTCCGACGCCGAACTGCTGCGCGCCAACGCCGGCGGAGCGGCACGCGTCGGTGCCGGAGGCGGCGTTTCGACGGCGACCACGGCGGGCGGCGGCTCCGGCATTCTGGGGGGCGGCGGCAACTTGCTCGGCGGCGGCGGCGCGGCCCAAACCGGCCAAGGCGGCAGTGTGCAGAATCTGGACCCGGTTTTCTCTTCGAATATGAACTGGGCCCATCAGACGCAGCCGCTGACCAGCCCTTTCGTCACCGGCACCAGTTCGCTGATCAACACGAGGACGCTCGCGAACTACACCATCAGCAAGGCCTTCCTCGCGGGAACGAGCGTGAGCATGGGGTTCAACAACAACTTTCTTGCCCAGAACTCTGGACGTAACGATTTCAACCCTTCAAAGTCGGTGGCTGCGAACCTTCAAATTCAGCAGCGGCTAATGGAGGGATTCGGGTTGGCCGTCAACACCCGCAACATCAAGATTGCCCGGAACAACCTGAAAGTGTCCGAGTTGGTTTTTCAGCAGCAGGTGATCACGACGGTCTCGAACGTGATTACCCTTTACTGGGATCTGGTCAGCGCCAATGAAGACGTGCAAGTGAAACGGCAGGCTCTGGCGCTCAATCAGAAGTTGTACGAAGACAATAAGAAGCAGGTGGAGATTGGAACCTTGGCGCCGATCGAAATCATCCGCGCCGAGGCCGAGGTGGCGCGCAGCCAGCAGGACCTGACAATCTCCGAGACCAATGTTTTGCAGCAGGAAACTGTCATCAAGAACGCTCTGTCCCGGACCGGCGTTTCCGATCCGGTCTTCAGCCAGGCCCGCATCGTGCCGACCGACAAGATCCGCATGCCCGAGACCGAGGCGATCGAGCCGATTCAGGATCTGGTTGGCCGCGCTGTGGCGAACCGGCCCGAACTCGAGCAGTCGCGTATCAATATCGAGAGTGCCAAAACCGGCCTGAAAGGCACTCGCAACGCGATGCTTCCAAGTGTGGACGTGTTCGGTAGTTTTCAGAACAACGGTCTATCCGGTTTGCTGAACAATCTTCCGATTCCTCCCGTCCCCGGCGCGCCGCCCGGATTGGTGCAGAATCGCAATCCAGCCAATGTGGATGGCTACTTCCTGGGCGGATACGGCACCGCGCTCGGCCAAGTGTTCCGCCGCAACTTCCCCGATTACTCGGTGGGCGTGAGCCTGAACATTCCATTGCGCAATCGCGCGGCGCAGGCCGACATGGTCCGCGATCAACTCAGCTTGCGGCAGAGCGAGGTTCGCCTGCAGCAATCTCTAAACGCGGTTCGCGTGGAAGTGCAGAATGCGCTGATCAGCTTGCAGCAGGCGCGCGCGCGCTATCAGACGGCCGTGAAGAATCGTGTGCTGCAAGAGCAGACTTTGGACGCCGAGCAAAAGAAGTACGCACTCGGCGCATCGACGATCTTTTTCGTCATCCAGGCGCAGCGGGATCTGACCGCGGCGCAAGCCTCGGAAGTCGCCGCTCTGTCCACATACGCCCGCGCGCGCAACGAACTGGAGCGCTCGACCGGCCAGACTCTCGCCGCCAACGCAATCCAGATCGACGAAGCGATGAAGGGCTCGGTCTCGACGCCTCCGTCCCGTCTTCCCGACATCAACTAGTCCCGTCTACCGGCGCTCGCCGAACGGCAAGTTTGAGAAAATCGCGACCTGAAACGTGTGGTTGTTCTCAAAGATTCGCCCGTTCCGCTGTTGCAGGGTCTGTTCCAGGTATCCAAGCTCCAGGCGCGCGTGCTTGTGGGCCTGATAGACGGCGGCAGCGTAGAGGCGGTTCTGGTCGAAGACATTGGCGCCGACGTTCTTCCCGAAATTGATCATGGGCTCGCCGTAGAGCGCCATGGACCACTTGCCGCGAATCGGAATCTGCAGGCGGACCATGTAGCGGAAGCGGTTCTCATGCCGCCACTCGTTGTTCTGACCCAGGAACCGCTGCTCTAGCCGGTAGCGGTGGGACATTGTAACTTTTCCGACCTTGTTGACCACCTGGGCCTGCTGAAATACGCGATGTTCGAGGAAGGCGCGATTCACCGGATAAGCGCCATAGCGATGGGTGTCGACAAACGCATAGCCCGCCGTTAGACTCACGTTCGGGTGAATCTGATAATTTACGGCTGGACGAAACAGAAGTTGTTGCCAGTTGGCGGCGACGTCGTGCCGGCGCCATTGCCCTTCCAGATGGACTCCCCATTTGGTGTCCCGGACCGGATGATCGCCGAAGTACATGAACCAGCCGTTGGCGTTGTGAGTCTGCAAACGGGTCTGGGCGGACAAAGATAGAAGAGGAAGCAGATAGATGAAAAATCGAATCATGATCGGATTAGCCGCCGCGGCTCTCACCTTCGGCCAGCACGCCCACACCGCAACCGGTGCGCATGCCCAGCCAACCCGGGTCACCACGAAATTCCATTTTGACATTCAATCGAAGTCGCCAGAAGCAAAGTCCTTCATGAGCGAGGGAATGGCTATGATCTACGGTTTCAATCACGATGAGGCGCAGCGCCTGTTCCGGCGTGCGGCCGAGTTGGATCCGTCTTCGCCCATGCCGTGGTGGGGCATCGCGCTATCGTGGGGAAGCCACATCAACAACGAGCCCGAAGCGGCGCGTGAAACGCACGCCTGGGAAGCGATTGCCAAGGCTCAAACGTTGGCCACCGTCGAGCACGAGAAACGCTACGTGGAGGCGCTGGCGAAGCGCTATTCGCCCGACGAAAAAGTGGACAGGAAGCAGTTGGCGCGCAACTACGCCGCCGCGATGAAATCGCTGCACCGCGACCATCCCGACGATCCCGACGCCGCCGTGCTGTACGCAGAAAGCCTGATGAACCTGAACCCCTGGAAGTATTGGACCAAGGATGGCCAACCGGAAGACGGAACCCTGGAGTTCGTGGATGTCCTGGAGCGGGTGCTAACCCGTTGGCCGGAGCATCCTGGCGCAAATCACTACTACATTCACGCCGTGGAAGCCTCGCCGTACCCAGAACGCGCCCTGGCCGCCGCGAATCGCCTGGCCGCGCTGGTGCCCACCGCGGGACACCTGGTTCATATGCCGAGTCACATCTACGCACGAACGGGCGACTGGGGGCCTGCCGCCGCATCGAATGCCGAAGCCGTGCGCGTCGACCGCGAGTATCTGAAAGGCAAGCCGCAAGACGGCCTCTACCCGCTGATGTACTACCCGCACAACATCCACTTTCTCCTCTACGCCCGCGCCGCGCAAGGCGAATGCGGCGCGGCGGAGGAGGCCGGCAGAGATCTTGTCGCGCAGGTGTCTCCCGGTCTGGACGCCATGCCCATGTTGCAGGGCTTCGTTGGGTATGTGCACCAACTCTCGGTGTGGTGCCCTTCCCTGCCCCTCGGAGCACCGCCCGCGGCAAAATACGCCCTGGCGGCCGTCGCCTATCGATACGCGGAAGGCATGCGCACCACGGATCGAAAAATGGCGCTGGCACGCCTGCGGGACGCGGCCAAGAACGTCGCACCGGAAACGCTCTATGAAGTGCAGTACACCAAGGCATACCTCACCATCGCCGAAGAATCCATCGTGGCCCGAATTGCCGAGGACGAGGGGCGTCGCGATGCGGCGGTGCAAGCCTGGCAAAACGCCGTGATGGCGTATGACCGTCTGCGCTACGATGAGCCGCCGCTGTGGTTCTACCCTGTGCGTCAGTCGCTGGCCGCGGCTCTGCTTCGCTTCGGCCAGGCCGCGGAGGCCGAGCGCGTCGTCCGCGAAGGGCTGAGCGGCCAACGCCGCGATCCACGCATGCAGTTCGTGCTGTGGCAGGCCCTGGAACGGCAGGGTAAAGCTCGCGAGGCGGCGCTTGTGGCCGCCGAATTCCGCGCGGTATGGAAGGGGCCCGAACTCCCCAGGTTGGAAGACCTTTAATCAGCCAATAATTTCAGGCAGTACCGCGCCGTGCACGTCGGTCAGCCGCCGGTCGATTCCGTTGTGCCGGTAGGTCAGCCGCGTATGGTCCAGTCCCAGCAGGTGCAGCAGCGTCGCATGCACGTCGTAGCAGTACACCGGCTTGTCGATGGCTTTGTAGGACCACTCGTCGGTCGCACCATACGTGACTCCCCCACGAATGCCGCCGCCAGCTAGCCAAGACGTGAAGCCAAACGGATTATGATCCCGTCCCTTACTGCCCTGACTGCACGGCATGCGGCCGAACTCGGTGGTCCAGAATACGATTGTGTCGTCCAGGAGTCCTCGCGCCTTCAGGTCGGCGATCAAACCGGCGATCGGCTTATCGATCGCGGTGGCCAACTCCCCGTGATCCTTCGCGAGATTCTCATGACTATCCCAGTTCCGGCGTGGGAACCCGTTGTCGGCCCCGCTCCAGATCTGCACGAAACGAACCCCTCGCTCCAAAAGGCGCCGGCCAACCAGGCATCGTTGGCCCATGTCGCGGGTGATCTCGTCGTCGACTCCATACAACGCGCGCGTGGCCTTGGACTCGCCACCCAGTTCCAACACCTCCGGTGCGCTAAACTGCAAGCGTGCCGCCATCTCATAGGATGCGATCCTCGCCTCCAGCCGCGAGTCTCCGGCACGGGAATCAAGGTGAGCCCTGTTCATCTCGGCCAGCAGGCCGAGACCGGCCTTCTCGCTCGCCGGCGTGACGTGCGCATACCCGGTGGCGGCGTGGAGATCGTGAATCGGAGCGGGCGTACCGGCACGAATGGCGGTCGCCTGATGCGCGGCGGGAAGAAATCCGGAGCCCCAATTCGCCGGACCGTTTGGCGGCATTCCCCGAGGGTCCGGCAGCACGACGTACTCAGGCAGGTTCTCGCTTAGCCGTCCAAGGCCGTAACTCACCCACGCGCCCGCGCTGGGAAATCCCGGCAAAATGAAGCCCGTATTCTGCATGAACGTAGCCGGTCCGTGGATATTGCTCTTCGACTGCATGGACGCGATAAACGCGATCTCATCGGCGTGCCCGGCCGTGTGCCGGAACAGATCGCTCACCCACTTGCCGCACTGGCCGTACTGTTTCCACGCCCAAGGGCTCGGCATCACAACGCCCGGGTTGCTCTGGAAGAGTTCGACCTTCTCTCCTGGGTCCCAGTTCCGCCCGGCCATCTGGATGAGCTTGGGTTTGTAGTCGAAGGTATCGCACTGACTCGCCGCGCCCGACATGAAGAACTGAATCACGCGTTTGGCGCGCGGCGGATGATGCGGTGCCGCGTCCAGCGAGAGCGTGTGCGCGAGGGCGGTTCCGAAAAACAGATCGCGGCGTCTCATACTAGTCGACGAAGAGAAACTCGTTGGCGTTGAATAGCACGCGGGCAAAATTCGCCAGGCCGTGCTCGCGCACGTAAGCTGCATGCCGGTTGGCTTCGCCCGGAGACGGCGGGCGTCCAAGCGCGTGCCAGTAGGCCAGTTCGATTGGCTGCGGCGCTCCCTGCACGCGTTCGGCGAAGTGCTCAGCCATGCGCAGCACGAAGGCGTTGTTCCACAGCGCGAGCGCCTGAATCGCGGTGATCGTTGTGGACCGCTTCGGCGTCAGGATCGAAGGGTCCGGGCAATCCAAGCGGTCCATGAACGGGTCGGGCACGCTGCGGACAATGAAGCGATAGATGCTTCGGCGATACGCGCCGGGCGAGTCGGGAGCGAATCCCGCGTAGTCGTAAACGGGCGAGTGATCGTCCTTAAACAGGAACATCCGGACCGATGGCCCGCCCATGGCCGGATCGAGCTTACCGGCGGCGAGCAGCATGGCGTCGCGTACGGCCTCGGCATCCACGCGCATCCGGTTCATCCGCCATAGAAGCTTGTTATCGGCGTCGATCTTCGCCGCCTCCTCCCGGTGCGCCGACGATTGACGATACGTGGCGCTGGTGACGATCAGCCGGTGGAGTTGCTTCAACGAGCCGCGCGCCTCGTCGCGGAACCAGAGCGCAAGCCAATCGAGCAGCTCTGGATGAGAGGGCTTCGCGCCCATGCGGCCGAAATCGTTCGACGACTCGACCAACCCCGTGCCGAAATGGTACTGCCACACGCGGTTCACCACGCTGCGCCAGGTCAACACGTTTTCGCGATGCGTGATCCACTCGGCAAGCGAGCCACGGCGCGCGCCCTCACTGGCGCCGTCCGAAGCCGAAAACGGAAGGCGAAGCACCGAGAGTGCGCCCGCTTGTGCCGGCTCGCCGGCCGCCCGGACATTCCCGCGCGCGAGGACGTGCACGGGCCGTGGTTCCAGCGGCGGACGGAAGTTGCCGGCACGCTGAAAGAAGTTGGCGCCGGCGTAAACCAAACGTGGGGCCGGCAGCGCCGCCAGCGCCGCGTCGATCGGCGCCATCTCGGCCTTGATGCGATCCGTGCCGGCGAACACCTCCGCGCCAATTAGCGTGTTCACAATCTCCTCTCGCCGCTTGCGATCCGCAATCCGGCGAGCCTCCAAGCGGGCCTTCTCTTCGGCCTCCGCCGGGGTTTTCGGTGTCCCCATATGCGTGATCAGCAACGAGGCGTCCTGAATCGAGATGTCCAGCGCCACGATCTCTGGATTCGACGCACGCTCCACCTGGTCGAGCAGGGGTTGCAACCGCCGCTGCACCTCGCGCTTCCTGGCGAGCAGCGCGCGGCGCCGGGAGTAAACCGCCGGGTCGTCGTCGAACGGCTGATCTGCGCGGTCGATGCCGGCGAAAACAGCCTGTAGATTGTAGTAGTCCTTCTGCGGAATCGGATCGAATTTGTGATCGTGGCAGCGCGCGCAGTGCGCGGTAACGCTGGTGAAGGTCGACATCACCTGAGCCACGACGTCGTCGCGGTCCAGAGTGCGCGTGTTGTCCTTGTCGAACGTGCCTTCCTTCAACTCCTGGTGGCCCACGAAGTCCCACGGCCCGGCCGCTAGAAACCCGGTCGCGATCTTCGCCTCGGCGCTCTCCGGATATAGAACGTCGCCCGCAATCTGCTCCTTGACGAAAAGGGCATACGGCTTGTCGTGGTTCAGCGACTGAATTACGTAATCGCGATACGGCCAGGCGTTAAGACGCGGCTTATCCTTGTCGTACCCGTGCGACTCCCCGTAGTGGATGACGTCCAACCAATGGCGCGCCCAGCGCTCCCCGTATTGGGGCGCAGCCAGCAGACGATCGACCAGTCTTTCGTACGCGCCGGGCGCCGGGTCGTCCAGGAACGCGCGAATCTGAGCGGGCGTCGGCGGAAGGCCGTGCAAATCGAACGTCAGCCGCCGGACGAGCGTCCGGCGGTCGGCCTCCTTGGACGGTGCGATGCCTTTGGCCTGCAACGTCCCCCGGACAAATTCGTCGATGCCGTGGCCAGCGGACGTCCGGAGCGGCTGGAAAGACCACCATTTCGGCCTCGCGTCGCGAGCCCAGGCTTCGATCACCGCCCATTCACCATTGGTAAGCGGCGGCCCGGCCTTTGGCATTCGCGGCTTCGGGCCGGAGACGGCCGCCAGAATCTTGGCCGGATCCGGATCGTCTAACGCGAAATGATTCGTCGACGCGTGGCACGAGGCGCAGCGGCTGCGGAGTATTGCCTGAACTTCGGCTTCCGAGGCCCAGGTGGCGGCCGCGAAGAGTGCGAGCAATAAACGCATAGCAAGAGAATACCAGCCCGGCGGCGGGGATTCCGCTGCCCGTTAATGTTGGGCTGCCGCCGGAGGGGCGGCCGGAGCGGCCGGAGCCGCTTGCTTCGGTTGCTCCCGCACACGGAGGCCGTACGGATGAATCTTGTCGCGTGAACCGATGTCGATCAGCGGGAAGGCCAGAAAAATGGCGAGGAAGATCAACGAACTGACAAAGATGATTGCGTTCAACGGCTTATCGTGGCGCAGGTGCATGAAGAACAGCGCGACCAGAGTGGCCTTGCAGGTGGCAATGAACATCGCGATCACGATATTAATGGTCGGTGATCCGAAATTGACGTAGGCTGCGCCTACCGTTACTCCTGTCAGGACCAGCAGCGCCCCGAGAGTGATCACATAGGGCATCGCCGAGTGTGTGTGGGCGTGTGCGTCGTGGTGTTCGCTCATTCGATTCTCCTAGCTCACCAGATAGAGCAGCGGGAAGAGATAAATCCAGATCAAGTCGACCAAGTGCCAGTACAACCCCACCAAATCCACCGGGGTGTAGTAGGCGCTCGAGAATTCGCCCTTCATCGCGCGGAGCAGAATCCAGGTGATCAGGCCCATGCCGATCAACACGTGGAACCCGTGGATACCAGTCATCGCGAAGTAGAAGCCAAAGAACATCGCCTGCTCGGGCGGTCCGCCGCCCGCGTAGGAAAAGTACCGGCCGGGCAACAAGCCGTCGTGGAATTTGTGCGTGTACTCGAAGTACTTAATCACCATGAAGCCGCCGGCGAATGCCAGCGTGGCGATCAGGTTGATAATCGTCTTGCTTTTCTGATTGGTCGAAGCCGCATAGACGGCCATCACCATCGTGAAGCTCGAGCAGAGCAGGAACACGGTGTTGACCGAGCCCATGATGCGGTCCAGGTGATGGTGGCCAGCCACCCAAGCTTCCGGATAGACCGATTGCATCAGGCCAAAACCAACAAATAGACCGCCGAACATTAGGATTTCGGTAGCCAGAAACAGCCACATGCCGAGCTTGGATGTTTCGAACTGTTGTTCGGCGTCTACGAAGTGGTGCTGCCGGAACGCGTGTTCCATCGCGTGACCGTGGGAATCAGAACTCATTCGTGGTAACCCTCCACCGAAGGCTCGAAGGGCTTGAAGAAGTCGTATGGGCCCTGCTTAAGCACCGGAGTTTCATGGAAATTATGTGTGATTGGCGGTGACGAAGTCTGCCAATCGAGAGTGCGGGCGTGCCAGGGATTGGAAGGCGCGTCGAACGGCTTCCGCAGCGAAGCGAACAGATATCCGGCCATGATCAGGAACCCGAGGCCGAGAATCCAGGAGCCGACCGTCGAGACCTGATGCAGGAACTGAAATTCCGGCAGGTAGTTGTAATAGCGCCGGGGCATGCCGCGGCTGCCGAGTAGAAACTGCGGCAAAAAGGTCGTGTTGAAACCGACGAAGACCAGGATGGCCCCGATCCGCGCGGCGCCTTCGTTGTACATCCGTCCGAACATCTTCGGCCACCAGTAGTGGAGCCCGGCCAGGAACGCGATGACCGTCGAACCCATCATCACGTAATGGAAGTGGGCTACGACGAAGTACGTGTCGTGGAGGTGGATGTCCACCGACAACGTGCCGAGGAAGATGCCCGTCAGTCCGCCGATTCCGAACAGGATCAGGAACATCAAGGCATAGAGCATCGGCGCGGCAAGCGATACCGATCCCTTGTACATCGTCGTGATCCAATTGAACACCTTGATCGCTGACGGAATACCGACCAGGAACGTGAGGAACGAGAAGATCGCTCCGGCAAGTTGGGACTGCCCCGAGGTAAACATGTGGTGGCCCCACACCACGAAACTCACGATCGCGATCGCGACTGAGGAGAAAGCCGTGGCCTTGTAGCCGAAAAACACCTTCTGCGACATCGTGGGAACGACTTCGGAGATAATCGCCATGCCGGGCAGGATCATGATGTACACGGCTGGATGGGAGTAAAACCAGAAGAAGTGTTGGAACAAGACCGGGTCGCCGCCCAACTTAGGATCAAACACACCCACGCCGAAAGCCCGCTCCATGATGAGGAGCAAAAGCGTGATCGCGAGAACCGGGGTGGCCAGGACCTGGATGATGGCCGTCGAATAGATGCCCCAAACGAAGAGGGGCATCTTGAACCAGCCCATGCCGGGAGCCCGGAGCTTGTGAACCGTGGCGATGAAGTTCACACCGGTGAGGATGGAACTGAATCCAAGGACAAACGCAGCGAAGGTCATCAACGCCACCGGTCCATCGGTTGTTGTTGAATACGGCGTATAGAAGGTCCAGCCGGTGTCGACGCCGCCCGTAAACATCGCTGTTGTCGCGATCAGCGCGCCCGTGACATAAATCCAAAAGCTGGCGAGATTGAGCCGCGGGAATGCGACGTCTTTCGCACCCAGCATCAAGGGCAGGGCGAAATTTCCGAGCGCCGCCGGAATCGACGGGATGATGAAGAGGAATACCATGATCGCGCCGTGAAGCGTAAACGCTTTGTTGTACTGTTCCGCATCCATAATGGTGCGGCCGGGAGCGATCAACTCAAGCCGGACCAGCAGAGCGAAGACTCCGCCGAGAAAAAACATGAACAGAATGGACCACAGGTACATCACGCCAAGCTTCTTGTGATCGACCGTCGTCATCCAGCTCATCAACGAGCCGTCATGCAGGTAATCGACATCGTGATGATCGCCTTGGGCGTGGGATTTGGGTGTTGCGACTATGTCTGCCATGGTTCCTCCTCTACTTCAGAGTCTTCAAATATTCGATCATGCCCGTGATCTGCCGCTCGCGAAGCAGACCCTGGAAGGTCGGCATCACCGGCTCATAACCGGCCACTACCTTGGCCGACGGATTCAGGATCGACTCGCGAATGTAGTTCTCATCGACGGTAACGGAACTGCCGTCCCGCAGTTTCTCCGAGCGGCCCCAGAGCCCCTTGAAGCTCGGCCCCTCGCCCTCAGTCCCGTCCAGGGAGTGGCAGGACTTGCAACCCGCCTCATCATAGGTGAACTTGCCCAGCTCAACAAGCGGCATCGTTCTCAACTCCTCGGGACCCTCTTTCAAGAAGATGTCATACTGTTCCGGGGTATCGACGTACACTTCTGCCATCATGTCCGAATGATCTTTCCCGCAGTACTCCGCGCAGAAGACCTGATGCCGCCCGGGCACCGTGGCGGTGAACGACATATCGACATACCGGCCGGGAATGACATCGGTCTTAATTCGGAGCGATGGGATGAAGAACGCGTGCAGCACGTCTTCGCTGGTCATAATCAGCCGGACGGGCTTGTTGATCGGAACATGGAGCTTCTTAATCGAGCGGGTGCCGTCCGGGTACTCGAAGGCCCATTTCCATTTGCTGCCAGTCACGTGAATTTCGATCGCATCGTTTGGCGCGACGAAGGCGGACACGTAGTCGTTAAAACCCCAGAAAAAGATACCGATTACCAGGATCAACGGAATGATGCTCCACGCCAGTTCCAGCGCGAGGTTGTGCGAGAAGTTGACCGTCAGCACGCCCTCCTTCTTCCGCCGGTACTTCAGCGCGAACACCACAGTCAAATAGCAGATCAGAATGAAGAAAGCCAGCATTAACCAGAAGATGAACATGTAGAGGTCGTCCACCTTGATGGCATGTTCGCTCGCCGCTACGGGCATCATCCATTCGCGAAACCAGTTCATAATGCCTTCCTTAGGAATACCGCTCCTTGTCCCGGCGGAAAAGCCGGATCAATGTGAAGCCGAGAACAAAAACCGTCACTGCGCCGCTGGCGCGCATGAGATTACGGGCGGCCATGACGTAACTCTTGGAGTTGGGGTCGTACTGAAAGCAGTACAGCAGCATCCGTTCCATCTTTCCGCTGCCCTTCATCTTGCCTTCCGCCGCTTCCGCTAAGCCAAGCCGGAGATCCATCGCCCGGTACTTGATTCCATAGAGATACCGGGCGACCTTGCCTTCCGGAGTCAACAGAACCAGCGCCGCCGAGTGCGCGTACTGGTCCCGCGACTTGTCCCATCGGTATTTGTAACCGGTCTGCGCCGCAAGCGTCCGGGCGCCATTGTTGTGGTCGGACAAAAAGTGCCAGCCGGGAGCGGGCCGGTCAAACTTTGAAAGGTAGCCCTGTTTTTTGGCGGCCGCAAGTTCGAAGGTCTCCCGTGGATCGAATGAAATCGTGACCAGCTCGTACTCGGAGCCCGGGGTCCACGGAATCTCGCGGATGGACTGCGTCACGCCGTTCAGAACCATCGAACATAGCATCGGGCACGAGTAATAAACAAAGTTCAAGACCACTGGGCGGCCCTGATTGAGGTACTTGCCCAGTGTGACGACAGTGCCGGACTCATTGACAAACTCGATGTCTTTGCCGACGAACGCCCCGATCTTCTCTTCCACGCCGACTCCTTCCAGCTCGGCGGGCGTCTGGTTAACTTGCGCCGAAACGAGTCCGGCGGCGATTAACGCGAGAATGGAAGAGCGAATGGTCATTTACTTTGTGGCGGGAGCGGCCGTGGCGGCCGGATCGTCCTCTGCTTTCTTTACGATGTACGGCGTCACCGGATACTTTGGCTTGCCTTCCTTTGATTCATTGATTACCAGATCCATGGCGCGAGAGACAGGCAACCGGTAGATTCCGGCCGCTTTGTCGGCGACCGCGTACGTGGACAGTTCCTTATCTTCCTTGGCCCGGAGGTCGAGCAGATCCTGCGATACAGGCTCGAGCTGCAACTCCTCAATGACGCGGTCCCGGTATGAATCGAAGTAGTATTCTACGCCGATCCCAACTACGACCAGCACTACTATGATGCCGATTGTGGTTGCGATGACGCCGAATATCTGGGGATCGCCGCGATCGTATCCCTGGTCCGCCAAGGCCTGGGGTTTCGTGGACTCGTTCTGGCTAGACATTTTGGAACTCCAAACCCTTCTTGAAGCGAGGATCGCCGATGGGTGCAATCGGCGCGTTCTTAAGCCGCAACCAGAAAGCGAGAGCCATCGTCGACATGACGGCGACCAGCGCCGCGGCGTCAACCCAATGGAAGGCGATGCCTTTGGAGAAGTTCGGCATCACAAGCCAGTAAACATCTGTGTAATGCATCGCCAAAACCCAGACTGTCGCGAAACGCAGAACGTTAAACGTTCGCTTGCTGTTGCGAGCCAACAGGACCAGGAACGTAAGGATGAAGTGGCCGAACAGCAGCACACCGCTCATCGTCTCCCAAGAGCCCTCCCGGCGAACCTTAAAGAAGATCGTCTCCTCCGGCATGTTCGCGTACCAGATCAGCATGTACTGGCAGAAAGCGATGTAAGCCCAAAATACGGTCATGGCGAACATCCACTTCCCAAGATCATGATAATGCTCGGTGGTGACCGAATGGGTCATGATGCCGTTGGCCCGGAAGCGAAGGAAGATGAAGGTGAGCAGAGCCCAGAAGCCCCAGGCGCCCCCGGCCATGCAGTATACCCCGAACATGGTCGAGAACCAGTGCGGGTTCAGCGACATGACCCAGTCGACGCTGGCAAGCGACGCCGACAGGAAGAATAGCAGCATCCCCGGAGCGGACCAGCGCTCATTGGAAAGCGTCGGATCGATCGCATGAGTCGCGTCTTGCGACTTGGAATTGGAGTACAGGCGCCAGGCCCAGAAGCTCCAGACAGCAAAGAAGATTCCGGCACGGATGAGGAACCCTTTTTCGTTTAGGTACGCGCTGTAAACGCCCTTCTTAAGTTCCAAAACCTCCTTCGCCACGAATTCGGCGTGAGACCACTCATAGAGCGAGTGGACACCCAGCGCAACCGGGATGAACAAGAGCGCCAGGACAGGAAACGACATCATGATGTTCTCCATGATGCGCCGGACCGGCACGCTCCAAGCCGAACCCGTCAGGTGCTGGATCATCGTGAACAGCGAAGCGCCAATGGTAATCGAAAATCCGAAGAAGAACGCCACCAGATAACCCTGGTAGAACCGGCTGTGATCGGCGGCGAAACCGGCGAGCGCCGCACTCCAACCCAGCAGGAACAGTGCGCCGATGACGTTGCGGCCGCGCTCCCAGAGCGCGTCGGGGATGTAGTAGGAATCCGTATTTGCGTGATGATGCGCTTGGCTCATGGCGTTATCTCACCTCCGCGCGGAGACTTTCGGGGATGTCCTCGACCGAACCGGCCTTGGCTCTCTGTAGGGCCCGGAGATAGGCGACGACGGCCCAGCGATCGTAGTTCGAAATCTGATTGCGGTAACCCATCATGGTGCGGCGGCCTTCGGAGGCGACCGAGTACAACTCGCCGTCGTTTTTCTGCCGGGTCTCCGGTTTGTGCAGATCGGCGGGCTGGAAGGCCGCACCCGCGCGCTTGCCGACAATGCCGCCGCCGGAGGCGGTCCGGTCATGGCAGGGCGCGCAGTAGATGTTGAATTTCTTCTGGCCGTGGATCAAAACGGCGGAGTTCAGTTCCACCGGATTTTTGCCAACGTACTGGCCGTTGACGATGCCGGTGTGATAACCCTCGTCCTCGACGTAGGCTTCCCGGGCGAGCGTTCCCTCAACCGGTTTCCGGGAGGAAAGGCGGTTGCCGAACAGCGGGCTTTCTTGCTGCGGTTTGTATTTCTCCTGGATCTTCATGTCTTGCATGATCCACAGCGGAGGAGTGTCCTTGCCAGCTCCCGGTCCGCAAGCGGCCAGAAGCAGGAAAGCCACGGTCAATGCGAGTTGGATGGAGAGTTTCATATTTGGGTTACTCCTCCACCAGCTCGGTTTTGTCGGCGCCATGCGCCTCCAGGAAGCTCTTCACGGCGGCAGCGTCGAAATCACGGTCGCCTGCCTCGATGACGAGAACGAACCGGTCGTCCGTAATGCCTTCGAAACTGGAGTAGTTCATCATCGGGTGATAAAACCGGGGCAGACCGTTCAAAGCGAACATTCCGAAGACGGCAACAAACGCGCTCAAGAGGACCGTCAACTCAAACATGATCGGCACCGCGAATTCGAAAGCGAAAAACGGCTTGCCAGAGATGACCAGCGGGTAGGCCACCGCGCCGGTCCACCACTGCAGGAGGATCGCAATTGTGAGCCCAAGTGCGCCGCCGCAGATAACCAAGTAGCCAAGAATCGATGGTTTCGCGCCCATCGCGTCGTCGATTCCATGAATCGGGAACGGCGTATAAGCTTCCATCTTCGTGTATCCGGCTTTGCGAGCCGCCTTAACGGCGTCCATCAGCCGATCCGGCGAGCTGAAATCGCCCACCATTCCGTGAATTTTGGTTTTCTCCGCCATTAGTGCGCAGCTCCCACGGGTTGTTTGCCCTGCGACGCCGCCACGGCGTCGTCCAGGTAGTGCTTTTCATGTTCGTTCGCCGCCATCATGCCTTTGACCTCGCTGATGGCGATGATCGGCAGGAAGCGGGTGAAAAACACAAATAGTGTCAGGAACAGTCCAAAGGTCCCAATAAAGGTGCAGATGTCAACGAAAGTCGGCCGGAAGTAGCCCCAGGAGCTCGGCAGGTAATCGCGATGCAAGCTGGTAGCGATAATCACGAAACGCTCAAACCACATACCGATGTTGACGATGATCGAAATCACGAACATGAACGGAAGATTTGTCCGGAGCTTCTTAAACCAGAAGAACTGCGGCGCCAGAACGTTGCACGACACCATCGACCAGTAGGCCCACCAATACGGTCCGGTGGCGCGGCTCACGAAAAAGACGTACGACTCGTAGGGATTGCCGCTATACCAGGCAGTGAAGAATTCGGTGGCATACGCATACCCGACGATCGTACCGGTCGCGAGAATGACCTTATTCATGTTCTCCAGGTGCGTCATGGTCACCAGGTGTTCGACCTTGTAGATCCAGCGCGCGATGACCATCAGCGTCACGACCATTGCGAAACCGGAGAAGATCGCGCCGGCGACAAAATAGGGAGGGAAGATCGTGGTATGCCAGCCGGGCAGAATTGACGTGGCGAAGTCGAACGAAACGATCGTGTGGACCGATAGAACCAGCGGCGTGGATAGGCCAGCTAGGATCATGTAGGCCTTCTCGTAGTTCTTCCAGTGCGTGGCCGACCCTCGCCAACCGAGCGAGGCGATTCCGAAGGCCATCTGCCTGGCTTTGGTCTTTGCCCGATCGCGGAACGTGGCCAGATCCGGCACCAGCCCGACGTACCAAAACAGGGCCGAAACAGTTCCATACGTGGAGACCGCGAAGACGTCCCACAACAGCGGACTGCGGAAGTTCTGCCACATGTCGAGGAATTCGTTCGGAATCGGGAACAGCCAGTAGGCGCGCCAGGGGCGGCCAACGTGGATGCCGGGGTAGATGGCCGCGCAAGCCACGGCGAACAGAGTCATCGCTTCGGCGAAGCGGTTAATCGAGGTGCGCCATTTTTGGCGGAACAGGAACAAAATGGCCGAAATAAGGGTGCCAGCGTGACCGATACCGATCCAAAACACGAAGTTCGTAATATCCCAGCCCCAGCCAACCGGCTGGTTGTTGCCCCAGACGCCGACGCCGGTGACGATGAGATAAGCGATCATTAGGCCCATCATGCCGGTGATGGAACCCGTGATGGCCAAAGCGATGTACCAGTTCCTGTGCGTCTTGACTTCGGAAATAATGCTGACGGCTTCGGTAACGTCGTGGTAAGACGGAGTCCCGTCCACCAAAGGGGCCGAAAGCGCGTTTTTCAACTCTTGATCGTGAGAAAGCTGAGCCATTACGCTAACTCCGGATTCGGGTTACGAAGTTTCGCCAGGTAGGTGGTGCGGGGCCTGACGTTCAATTCGTGCAGCAGCGAGTAGTTGCGATGGTCCTTCTTCAGCTGGGCCACCCGCGAAGCCGGATCGTTGATGTCGCCGAATTGGATGGCATCGGCCGGGCATGTCTGCTGGCAGGCCGAAAGCACTTCGCCTACCTTATAAGGACCCGCCTCACCCTTCGCCCGGCCTTCGGCCTTCGCCTTGATCTTCGCTTCCTGGATTCGCTGCACACAGTAGTTGCACTTTTCCATCACGCCGCGCATACGCACGCTGACGTCGGGATTGTGCACCATCTTTTGGATCTCTTCCATGTCCTTATGCCAGTTCAAGTAGTTGAAACGGCGGACCTTATACGGGCAATTGTTCGCGCAGTACCGGGTGCCGACGCAGCGGTTGTACGCCATGTCGTTCAGACCCTCGGGACTGTGGACGGTCGCCGCGACCGGGCATACCGACTCGCACGGCGCGTTTTCGCACTGCTGGCACGCCATGGGCTGATACACCGCTTGCGGATCTTCCTCGGATCCTGTGAAGTACCGGTCCAGGCGAATCCAGTGCATTTCGCGGCCCTTGGCCACCTGATCCTTACCGACGACCGGAATATTATTTTCGCTCTGGCAGGCGAGCAGGCAGGCGTTGCAGCCGATGCAGGCGTTCAGGTCGATCGCCATGCCCCACTGGCTGCCCTTTGAATAGTCGTGCGAATCGAATAGCTGGAAGAGTTCGACGTGTTCTTCGTCGTGTTTGGCGAAGTGCGGTTCTTCGGCGTACTTCTGGACCGAGGCTTCCTGCACGATCGGCCGGCCGGCTTGATCGTGATGTTCTTGGGTCGTCACCATATAGTTGGTGCCAGCCGCTTTGCGGACCGTGGCCGTAGCCGCGATACCCTGGGTCGTCGATCCCCGCACGGCGTATGCGTTGTACCCGATTCCCTTTCCGACACGCCCCACGATGTTCCGGCCGTAGCCGAGCGTGAGTGTGACCGCGCCGTCGGCGTGGCCGGGCAGAACAACTACCGGCGCTTCGATCGAGCGTCCGTCGATTTCAACAGTGATCCGCTGCGAGTAGGTACCGACGTTGTCTTGGATTGTATCGACGCCCATCGCTTTCGCAGTCTTCGGGCTCATCAGCGCGGCGTTATCCCAAACCACCTTGGTAACCGGATCGGGCGCCTCGTGCAACCAGGCGTTGTTCGCGAAGCGGCCATCGAAAACGCTGGCGCTCGGGAAAAAAGTGACTTCGATTTCGCCCTTCGACTTGGAGGCGCTATTCACCGCCGCTTCGACTTTGGCTTTCTCGGCGTTCGGCTTCAGAATCGGCGCGGTCACTCCAGCGATGACACCGTCATGGAGCGCCTTCTTCCAGGCCGCATCTGTCAGCTTCCACTGCGCCTTTACAATCTCATATCCACGCTGCCACTTGCCGGTAAGCACATACCCGATCAGTTCGATCGCGGATTTTGTGCTGAACAAGGGTTCGATCAGGGGTTGTACGATCGAGACCGTACCGTCTGGATGCGCCACATCGCCCCAGGCTTCCAGGTAACTGGATTCCGGCAACGAACAGTGACAGGCCGCAGCCGTCTCGTTCACCTCCGGGCCGGCGTAGACCGAATTGGCGACATTCTTGAGTGCTGCGCCGAACCCGAAGTCGGCCGGCGCGTCATAAACCGGATTGCCGCCCAGAATCAGCAGCGACTTGACCGATCCCGCGTTCATTTCCTTGACGAGTTCGGCAAGTCCGTTGCGGCGCTCTTCCTTCGTGTAGACAACCGTCTCACCGGAATTACCAAGTGTATTATTGATGAGCGCGACAACCGCGTGGACGGCGGCCGGCTGCCGCGGCCCGGCCAGCACAATCGCCTTGCCTTTGTTTTCCGTCAGGTCTTTGGCCAGACCCTTGATGAACTTGTCCTGCTGGCCGAGAATCTTCAAGCCGGTCAGCGCGCCAAGCTCGCGAGCCAGGTCGAAAACAAAATTGGCCACGTCGCTCGGCTTCACCCGCAGCCGGTGATCGGCGGCGATGCCCGTGAGCGTGAAATTCGTCTCAACTGAGTACAGACGGTTCATGCCCGGTTCGGCGTGTTCGGCCGTTCCGTGGGACCCTCCGCTCCCTTCCTTATGGGTCGGCTTGCGGCGGGCCGAGAAGTCCTTCACCCAGCCGAGGGAGCCGTTATCGATATGGAGGAAGTCGGAATCGAGGGCGACGACGACGTTCGCCTTCTTGAAATCGTAGTGCGGGCGAAGCGATTCGTTGAACGCGATTTGGGATCCTTCGAGAATTGTCTCGTCGGAAACCGGTTCATACTCCACCCATTTAGCCTTGGGACCCTTCGCCAAAAGCTGGGCCTTCAGCCCGGCCAACGTCGGGGAGTTCACATACCCGCTCAGGATTCGGAAGCCTTCGCCGTCGCCCAGCGAGGCCGGGGCGTCTTTCAAAACGTCCCAATTGGCCTTCTTGCCTTTCTCAAGAACTTCGGTCGCCCGGTCCGGATCGTAAATGTTCAAAACCGAGGCCTGCG
The DNA here is from genome assembly GCA_016871155.1 of Acidobacteriota bacterium. GTDB lineage: Bacteria > Acidobacteriota > Terriglobia > Bryobacterales > Bryobacteraceae. Next base: position 23,692 of record VFZO01000059.1, read on the forward strand.
CAATCGAGGTCGCCGCGCCGCGCGAGGCCGGATGGCTCGCGTTGCCTTCGATCTTGATCGGCCTGCCTTCAAAAGACTCCACCAGCAAACCGTACGCCCGGCCGGCCAAAGGCATGGCCGTCGCGAAGTGGAGCGAATTACCGTGCACCATTCCTTCGAACGACTTGGCGTGCGGCAGTATCTTTTCCACAGGCCGCCGGCAGGAGGTTAGCCCGGCCAGGCCCATCGACGCTGCCATGAGCTGAATGAAGTTGCGCCGGGACTTTCCGTCCAAAATGTCGGTGGCGCCTTCGGGGAATTCCTGGGCGACCCACTGCTGAAACTTGGAGGTATTGGAGAGCTCTTGCAGGCTCCGCCAAAACTTCGGTCCGGTTTGGTTTCCTATTCCTTGAATCTGGATCATCGATGGCACCCCGAGCAGTTGACGGGAGGATTAATTTTTTTCTTCGCGATGATCTCGCGGCCGATTTCGGCCGGATCCCGCTCCGGCTTCCAGTCGAGCTTGGTCACGAGTTCGGCGGGCCGCAGGTTGGGCGCCGGGTTCCGATGGCACTCCAGGCACCACGCCATGGTCAGCGTCTTTACCTGCTTCACTTCCACCATCTGATCGATCCGGCCATGGCAAGTCACGCAGCTTACGCCGGCGCTGACATGGGCGCTATGGTTAAAGTAGGCGTAATCGGGCAGGCGGTGGATCTTCACCCACGGTACCGGCTGATCCGCTTCGTAGCTTTGCCGCAACGGCTCCAGCACAACCGACTGCGCTTTTACCTTACTGTGGCAGTTCATGCAGGTCTGCGTGGCGGGTACTGCGGCGTAGGAACTTTTCTCCACAGTGTTGTGGCAATACAAGCAGTCCATGCCGAGGTTGCCCGCGTGCAGCTTGTGGCTGTATGGAATCGGCTGTGTCGGCTGGTAGCCGGGCTCAATCCTATCTGGATGATGCAGCAGCAGCATCCCCCCGGCGGTGGCGCCGGCCCCGATAGCGATCACCGCGCCGGCGACTCGCACCATCAGGTCTAGTTTCTTGGGAAATATCAGTGCCATTACCTAAACCTACAGCTCCTCTCCACGCACGCATCTTGTGATCTCGCGCGGCTGGCCTGTTTGGCGTTTCATGTTAGCTTGAAGTTGGAAGTGGACCAAGTTTGGCCTGCTATGCCCTTGGCAGGTTTCTCTTAACAGGTCTACCACAACTGGAAGAATTCCGCAATTGAGAGAATTTTTCCGGTATGGCAAGAATCCCGGTTACATACATGAAGTTTCGCGTACCCGAAGCTCGAAATCCCGGTTACCTGGGTAAACGTTTCGGCGACCTGAAGGTCCGCCTTAAGCTGATCGTCCTGCATAACCTCTTCTTTCTAGTCCTTTCTGGTTCGGTGTACTATACGGTGTTTCCGCTACTGGAGCAGCGCGTTTCAGGAGCCCGGGCGCGAGAGATTAGCCTGATCGCACAGGCTTTTCTGGCTGACGCTCCCCTGCCCCGGTTGCCGGGGCTCGAGATCTACTCGTACGAAGAAGGCGCGGCGGAGGACCTGGGACTCTCGCGCGAAATTCGTGTCTGGTTGGACACGCACCCCGGCCAAATCCTGGGCGACCCCATGCACGACGAATTCCTGTACCGAAAGAATGCCACGTCAGTCGTCTACCGGAAAATCCGCCTTCCTCACGAGTACTACCGGCAGGCGTTGCAGGTGGCTCGCTGGACGCTTTTCACTGTTCTGGGTGTGATCTATGCCTTGGCGGTACTCCTTCTCGAGCTGGTCATTATGCCTCTCTATGTCTATCGGCCATTGCGCGCCATGCTTGCCGCAGATTATTCCGTAATGACCCGGGATACTCCTAGGGAGATCATTCAAGAAGAGTTCTTGTCAGACGACGAGATCGGCCAGATTATGCGGTCGCGGAACACGACGGTCCAGGAACTCCGGAAGCGCGAAGAGGAGCTGGAATCGGCGCTAAAACGTTTAGAAACCGCGAAGAGAACGATGGTGGATCAGGACCGGCTGGCAAGCCTGGGAATGCTCAGCGCCGGAGTCGCGCATGAGTTGAATACACCGATCGCCGTCTTGCAGGGCTCGATCGAGAAGTTGTTGGAAACAACCGGCGATCCCGCGTCCAAGAACCGGTTAGAGCGGATGCAGCGTGTCGCGTCGCGCCTCCGCTCGATCAGCGAAGGGCTGCTCGACTTTGCGAGGGTCCGGAAGCACAAGTTGGAACCCGTCGCGGTGCGGCCAATCGTTGATGAGGCCTGGGCGCTGTTGGCCCTGGATGAAAAGTCCGGTGCGACCGAGTTCCGGAACGACGTACCGGACGCCTGCCGCGTAAACGGCGACGCAGATCGATTAATTCAGGTTTTCGTGAATGTCCTGCGGAATTCGCTCCAGGCGGTTCCGCCGCCGGGAGGGCGAATCCGGGTCGCCGCGGAGCCCTTCCGGGACAACGAGTCGGAGTGGTGGAACATCGCGGTGGAAGACAACGGACCGGGAATTCCGGCCGACATTCTACCGGACATTTTCGAGGCATTCATTTCGACGCGCCTCGATTCGCGCGGAACCGGCTTGGGGTTGACAGTTTCCGAAGGAATCGTGCAACAGCACGGCGGGCGCATACTGGCTTCGAACCACGCGGCGGGCGGAGCACGCATTGAAGTCCGCCTGGCGAGGGCCTAATCGGCGCGCAGACTTTCGGCCGGACTGATGCGCGACGCACGCCAAGCCGGAATCAGCGCCGCCAGGAATCCGGCAACCATTAGACAGGCGGCCAGTGCCGCCCAGATGCGCGGGTCGCCCACCTCGACGCGGTACAGGTACGACTCGATCATGCGGTGCAGCGAGAAACAGAGCGCTCCGCCAACGGCCGTGCCCAACAGTAACAGGCGCAGGCCGTAGCGCGTAAACAGCGCCCGGATATCGGCCGGCGCCGCGCCGACGGCTAGCCGGACTCCGATTTCGCGCCGGCGTTGCTCCACCATGTACCCGATAATGCCAACGATGCCCGTGATCACGATCAGCAGTGCGAACAGGCCCAAACCGCTCAGCGTTGCAGCAAGCAGCCGGTCGACGCGCACATCGGCGAGGAAGTTCCCGGACAGTGTGCGATGCTCGACGCGGACGCGCCGGCCGGCCTCCGCGTCGAAGATCGCGCTCGCCTCGCGCAGCGCCGTAGCCTGATCGCTCGTATAACGCACGGCCAGGGTCAAGCTGGGGCGGATGGGCCGGTGCCAAACTGACAGGTAGATGGCTGGCGGCGGGTCGCCCCGGCCGCTTTGAAACTTCGTGTTGGCGGCCACGCCGGCAACTTCGAGCCAATCCGGTCCATTGAAACGGAGCTTCTGCCCGATCGCCTGCTGAACGCCGCCAAACAGGAGGCGCGCGGCGTTCTCGGAAATGACGCAAACCGCGGTTGGTCCACCCAGCGGCTGAAAGTCGCTGCCGGCAAGCAGACCAATTCCCATCGCACTGAAATAACCGTCGCTAACCGTTTGGCGGATCATCATGCGTTCACGGGGCGGCAGGTCCATTTTGCCGGGCACC
>VFZO01000060.1 GCA_016871155.1 Acidobacteriota bacterium
ATGGGGTCAAGGCGCGAGGAGGGAATCACGTTCCCAGGAAACGGCAGGCGGGTATCGCGCAGGTTCGAAGCGGTCACCGGAGAGCCGGCGTTGTAGTCCGGATTGGCGGCGGTGGTTTGGGGATCGTAGACCGGGAGCGGCGCACCGGCGCTATCCACGGTTCGGGAAAAATCGCCCCGGCGTTCCGGTTCAATCGCGATGGTTCGCAGGTAGGAGCGGCCGATGCGCTCGCGCACCCCTTCGTAGCTGACATTGAAAAACGTGGTGCGGGAGCCGTTGTAAAGTTTCGGAATCACGAGGGGCCCGCCGGCGTTGAAGCCGAACTGATTCCTTCGCAGCATGTTGCGGGTCCCGCCGCGCTGCACCACGTCGTGCGGCGTGGCGTCCAGCTTGTCGTTTCGAAAATTCTCGTAGACGCGGCCGTGCCAGGCGTTCCGGGGGCCTTTCGCCGCCGTGGTGGAGGCGCCACCCTCGCCGCGCAAACCGAGGTCGCGAGAAATGGACTTGAACGCATCCGATGCCCGCTCCAGCTCACTCGGACGATTCACCGGGCGCGTCTGCGAGGCAAGAGTGGCGGACATGACAACGACCAAGCCGAAACGCCACTTCATAGTTCTATTCTATCCATCGGATACTAGACGGAAAGACATGAGACTTCTGGAAATCTCCGAACGCCTCGGCACGAAGCTGCATGGCGATGGCTCCATCGAAATCACGGGTGTGTGCGGCATGGAGCAAGCCGTCGCCGGACAACTGACGTTTCTGGCCAATCCAAAATACGCACCCAAGGTCCGGAACACCCGCGCCTCGGCGATTCTGGTCTCGGAACCGGTGGAAGGGATCGCGTCGCTGGTCAGCTCGAATCCCTATCACGACTTCGCGAGGGCGCTGGAGTTGTTCTATGCACCGCCGCGGCCGGAGGCAGGAGTTCATCCGCAGGCCTTCGTCGACGCGACCGCGCGCATCGGACCGGACGCCTCGATCGGACCGTTCGCCTACGTTGGACCGAGGGTCACAATCGGCGCGCGCTGCACGCTCTATCCGCACGCGGTGATTTACGAGGGCGCAACGATCGGGGATGATTTCACGCTGCACTCCCATGCGGTCGTCCGCGAGTTCTGCCAGGTGGGTCACCGGACGCTGATTCAGAACGGAACCGTGGTCGGCGGCGACGGCTTCGGTTTCGCCAAGACCAGGCAAGGCACGCACTACAAGATCCCACAGTCCGGAATCGCGGTGATCGAGGACGACGTCGAGATCCAGGCCCTAACGGCCATCGACCGGGCCACGGTCGGCGAGACGCGCGTGAGGCGCGGCGCGCGAATCGACAATCTGGTGCAGGTGGGACACGCAAGCGTGGTTGGCGAGGACAATATCATCTGTTCCCAAGTGGGGTTGGCGGGCAGCACGATCCTTGAAAAGAACGTTCTGCTGGCCGGCCAGGTTGGCATCAGCGGCCACCTGACGATCCACGACAATGCGGTTGTCTATGCACAGAGCGGCGTAGGCCACGATGTGCCGGCCGGAGCTGTGATCTCTGGATCACCTGCATTCGACGCCAAGGTGTGGCTGCGAGCGGTAATGGCGTACCAAAAGTTGCCGGAAATGTTGCGGACGGTGCGAGAATTGGAGAAACGCGTCAAGGAATTAGAGGGGCGCGCCCAGCCGGGAGGCGAATGAGCGACAAACTAGTGAGACCTCCGCTCGCTTACGAGGATGCGGAGTTTTTGAATTCACCGGAGGCGCGGAGCGTCCGGATGATGAGCGAGTATCTGAAGCCGTTGCGGCAGTTCCGCAAGCATCGGATTCGCGACACCGTCGCGTTTTTCGGTTCGGCCCGCATTTCGCAGGACGGTCCGATGGCCGAGTACTACGAGGCGGCTCGCGGCCTGGCCGGCCTGGTGACGAAGTGGAGCGATGGCCTGCACCACTCCAGCCGCCGGTTCGTGGTGACCACTGGAGGCGGTCCGGGTATCATGGAAGCCGCGAATCGCGGCGCCATGGAGGCGGGCGGGAAAACGGTGGGGCTGAACATCCGGCTGCCGTTCGAACAGATGCCGAACCCGTTCATCACGCCGGAACTATCGCTGGAGTTCGGCTACTTCTTTCTGAGGAAATTCTGGTTCGCCTATCTGGCAAAGGCGCTGGTCGTGTTTCCAGGCGGCTTCGGAACCATGGACGAGCTGTTCGAGATTCTCACTCTGGTGCAAACGCGCAAGCTGCACAAGGAGATCATCGTCCTGCTATATGGCAGCGAGTTCTGGAAGGAGATCTTCAACTTCGAAGCGCTAGCGAAGCATGGCATGATCTCGCCGGAGGATCTGAACATTTTCCAATTCGCCGATGATGTCGATTCGGCGTTTGTGCTGCTGCGCGACGGTTTGACGCGTTTGTATTTGACGCCGGAGGGCATGGCGGAACCGGACATTGCGCCGGCGATCGCGCATACACGAAACGAGTGACAGAACCGAAGGCGAAAGCGGCGTTTGGCAAGCTGGAAATCGCGACGGGCGCGGCGATCCTGATTTGGCAGGGCGCCAAATGGCTCATCCCGGATTCAGTGGTCGCGCCGCTGGCGGCGATTGCGGGGTTCTGCCTTTCGATAGCGACTCTGCTGCGCTGGACGCGCCGCCTGGTGCGCCAAAGCATCTGGCGGCTGCGGAACCGGCTGCTGATGAGCTATTTGTTCATCGCCGTGGTTCCGGTGCTGTTGCTTGGGATTCTCGGGGTGCTGGGCGCGTGGATACTCTCGGGCCAGGTGGCCGTCTACATGGTGTCGCAGGCATTCAACCAGGACGTCGAAATCCTGAAGGCGGCGGGGCGGCGCGCACTGACTCCATCGACAGACGGCGCGCGGCTGATTCAGTTCGTCAGCGGACGCTTTCCGGGAATGGAAGCGGTGATCAGTACCGGTGAGGTCCTTACGCGCTATCCCGCGGAATCCACCTTGATGCATCCGAAACAGCCGGTGACGGGCGTCGTGTTGAAGGGCGAATCGCTCTACGGCTGCGTACATCTGGTGCATGGCGCCCGGAAGATCACGCTGCTGGCGCCGATCACGAAGCAGTACCTGCAATCGCTGGTTCCAAATCTGGGCGAGATCACGCTCATCGACTTCACAGATCAGGATCCCGGCGCAGGCCGCAGATTCCGGTTACGCTCGGTGGACTCCGCCCCTACGGACATTCTGTCGACGCGGGCCGTGGCACCGGCGGTGAACTTCGCGGACTTCCAAATTCTGTGGGGCATGCCGATGACGATGACCGATTGGGAAAAGCCGGAAGCGGAGGGCCGCGCGGTACTCGGTGTGCATACCCGCATTTCGCAGGTCTTTCGAGTCATCTTCTCTCAGAAGGCGGACTGGGATCAGCCGTGGCTCATCTATTTCTTCTACGGCGTGGCGCTCACGTTTCTGGTGGTCGAATTGATTGCGCTAGGGATCGGCGTCGCCATCACGCGAACGATGACGCGCGCCGTGCACTTTCTGCACGAGAGCACGGAACGGGTGCAGGCGGGCGACTTCACCTACCGGATACCCGTCAAGGGCAACGATCAGTTGGCGGATCTCGGCCACCGTTACAACTCGATGGTCGAGAACCTCGAACGGCTATTGAAAGTCGCCAAGGAGAAGGAGAGGCTTCAGGCGGATCTGGATATCGCCAAAGAAGTGCAGGAGCAGTTGTACCCGCGCAGCGTGCCGCGCGTGGAGGGCCTGGAAATCACGGCGAAATTGAACCCGGCTAAGTCGGTCTCCGGCGACTATTACGACTACCAGCGAATCGACGATCAGCGGGTCATGATCGCCATAGGCGACGTCGCCGGAAAAGGAATTAGCGCGGCATTGTTGATGGCCAACGTTCAATCGGCCATGCGCGCGCAACTCCAGGGGAAGACGGACGTATGCACCGCAACCGTTGTCTCGCAGATCAACAAGCACCTGCAGGCGAATACGACCGTGGAAAAGTACTCGACGTTCTTCTTTTCGGTTTGGAACGAAAGTAGCGGAGAGTTGCTCTCGACCAACGCCGGGCACCTGCCTCCTATCCTTCTGCGCAACGGCGAGGCAATCCGCCTGGACGTGAATGGGATGGTAGTGGGCGTCTTCGCGCACGCCGAGTACGGAGAGAGCCGGATCCGGCTGGAAAAGGGCGACCTGTTGGTGCTCTATACCGACGGCATTACCGAACCGGAAAACGAATACGGCGAGATGTTCGGCGAGGACCGGCTGATTGAGACGGTGCAGAGGATCGCCAGCAAACCGGGGAGAGAAATTCTGGATGATGTCTTCGCCGCCGTGGAGCATTGGACCTACTCACCGGACTCGGCGGACGACATGACGATGGTTCTGGTGAGAAGGACGTAGATGCCGGATTGGATTCGGTTCCGGCGCCGGCTGATTCAAGTCGCCGTTTCCTTCGCGGCCGTTGTCGCGGTCGGCGCGGCCGGGTACATGACGATCGCCGGCGCCGGGCCGGTGGAAGCGGTCTACATGGCCCTGACGACGATCACGACGATAGGCTACGGCGAGATGGTGCCGTTGGCCACGGGCGGCAGGATGTTCAACATGGCCTACATCCTGGTGGGCGTGACGACGGTGCTGATCGGGCTTGGGGCGCTGACGCAGTCGTTGATCGAGCTGGAACTCAGCGGATATTTTCAGAAGAAACGGAGACGCCGGATGATAGACAACCTGACGTCAGACTTCATCGTCTGCGGTTACGGCCGCGTGGGCCGGGCCGCGTGCGAGGACCTGAAGAAGGCAGGGGTGCCGGTCCTGGTGGTGGACCGCGAAGAAGAGCGCGCCGAGCGCGCGATTCGAAGCGGACTGCTGGCGGTGGCGGCGGATTCGACCCGCGACGAGGTGCTGCGGGAGTGCGGTATCGACCGGGCGCGCGGGCTGATTGCGGCCCTAGCCACCGACGCCGATAACACGTACCTGATTCTCTCGGCCAAAGCGCTGAATCCAATGCTGCCTGTCGCGACGCGCGTCAGCGAAGAGGAGTCCGAACGGAAGCTGCGCCGCGCAGGCGCCGACGTCGTGTTCGCGCCCTACTCGATTACCGGCCACCGCCTTTCCCAATCACTGCTCAAGCCCCACGTCAACGAATTTATCGATTTCACAACCGGCAACAACATGGGTTTGGACGTGCGGATCGAGCAGTTGTGGGTCTCGCCGAAATCGGAGTACGTGTCGAAATCGCTGCGCCAGGCACAGATGCGCTCCGACCTGGGAGTGATTGTGCTGGCGATTCGCAAGGCGAGCGGGCAGATGATCTTCAACCCGCCGGCGGAGCAGGAGATTCAGGCCGAAGATTTTCTGATCGTCATGGGGCCGCCGGCGCAGTTACGAAAACTGGAGGCACTGGTGGAGGAGCGATTCGCGTGAGGGTGCTGACAGCGGCGGAGATGCGGGAGGTGGACCGGCTAACGATTGAGGCGGGAATACCCAGCCTGATCCTGATGGAGAACGCGGCCCATCGTGTGCTGGAAGCGCTGCAGCGGGAGTTCGCTCCGCTGCGGGATCAGCGCATCGTTGTGTTTTGCGGGAAGGGCAACAACGGCGGAGACGGCTTGGCGGTGGCCCGGCTCCTGCACGCCATGGTTCGGCCGGCCGCGCTGGATGTGGTGCTGGCGAGCGCGCCGGAGCTGCTGGCGGGCGACGCGGCGGCGAACTACCGGATGCTGCGGGCCAGCGGGTTCGAGGCGATTCACAACCGGGTGACCGACGAACTGCGCGGCGCCACCCTGCTGATCGACGCGCTGCTCGGTACAGGTATCGAGGGCGACGCACGGGGCCGGCCGGCGGAACTGATCGTAGAGATGTCTTTCGGGTTCCCTGGCGCGCGAATCTGCGCTGTGGATCTGCCGAGCGGCATGCAGTCGGACTCCGGAGACTCCGGGTCACCCGTGGCCCGCTGCGATCTGACGGTAACGTTTACCGCGCCTAAGGTATGCCACGCGCTGGCCCCGAACTGCGACCGGATCGGAAAGCTGGTCGTGGGCCGGATTGGCTCGCCCGATTCGCTACTCGAAGAGATTCCGCGACGCCTCTTGGGACCCTCCGACATTTCCGAGGTCCTGGAACCGCGCGCCAAGGGAGGCCACAAGGGCACCTACGGCCACGTCCTGGTGTTAGCGGGCTCCCGAGGCAAACCGGGAGCGGCAGCGTTGGCAGGCATGGCGGCGCTGCGCTCAGGGGCGGGGTTGGTGACTGTCGCGTCGGCGGAATCGGTGACCGGTGCGATTGGCGCCCATGCGCCAGAATTAATGATGGAAGGCCTGGCCGAGACGCCGGAAGGCGGGATCGCCGATCAGGATGTGGAAGCGTTGTTGCGGGGCAAATCCGTGGTCGCGATCGGCCCCGGAATGGGTTTGGCGGCATCGACCGTCGCCCTGGTTCGGCGGCTGATCGCGACCTGCACCGTGCCGATGATCGTGGATGCGGACGCTCTGAACGCGCTGGCGGGCCGGGAATGGCCCGGCGCGGCCGGACCCAGAGTTCTGACCCCGCATCCGGGCGAGATGGCGCGGCTGTTGGGGCATCCCGTGACTAGCCGGTTAGACGACGCGCGGGAGTTTGCAAAGCACTTTGGGCTGACCCTGCTGCTGAAGGGCCAGCGAACCGTGATCGCGACGCCGGATGGCAACTGCTGGATCAACCCGACGGGTACACCGGCGATGGCCACAGCCGGCAGCGGCGATGTACTAACAGGAATGCTGGCTGGGCTGACCGCGCAGAACGGCGCGCGGCAACTGGAGGCGGTGCTGGCAGCGGCATGGCTGCACGGCAAGGCGGGCGAGTGCGCGGCTGCGGTATTGGGCGAGATGCCGGTGACGGCGACGGACCTGCTCCGCTTCCTGCCGGAGGCGTTGCGAGCCGCCCATGCGTGAGTGGCGTTCGGAATCCGTGGAGGACACCGGACGAATTGCGGCCGAAATCGCGGCGGAACTGCCGGCCGGCGCCATCGTGGAGCTGAGTGGCAACCTGGGCGCCGGGAAAACTACGCTCACGAAGGGTCTTGTCGCGGCCTGGGGTGTGGTGGCAGCGGAAGAGGTCACGTCCCCGACGTTCGCCATCATTCATGAATACGGCGAGCCGGCCGCCGTATACCACATCGACCTGTACCGGCTCGAAACAGTCAATGAACTCATAGGTTTAGGACTGGACGAGATTTTCGAATCGGGAGCCCGTGTGTTGATCGAATGGGGAGAGAAGTTCCCGGAGCAGCTTCCCTTGCCCCGTTGGACCCTCTCGCTGAAAAGCCTGGGAGAACAGACGAGATGGATTACGCTCGAGCGGTCGACCTCGCCGGTTCGATCGCCTCTCGCTCCGAGTCCGTGAGCAGGGCCGTCAGAGCGGTCCGGACCTGTTCCAATAGCGGGATCAAGGCGTAGCAGGCGGCGATAGAAATACCAATCAGTAGCGTGACGAAAAACGCCTCGCCGACGCCGGCCGCCGTAACACCCATACGCTTCAGCAGGGCGGTGCTCAGGCGGCTGATGGGCATATGGAGGAGGAAGAGGGGCATCGATATTTCAGCCCCGATTTTGACCACTCTGGAGCGCGAGAACCTCTCAATCCGGCCGGTATTCAAGGACGCGGCGGCTAGAAACAGGGTCATCGCCGGGAGAATCGGACCGTGAACAACGTAGAACGCGGCGACGCTTCCGCCGAACGCAGCTGCCGCGGCGATAGGCACAACCACGCCGAGGAGGGCGAGCAGGAATGCGGCGTCCCTCCGCACGAAGCCAGGAACCGATTCGAGACTCAACTTTGGAAGCAGGATCGCGAGTAGTCCGCCGAAAAGGACTTCCAGCATATGGGCAAGCGGCTCGATGTGACGCGCCGTCACCTGTTCGTGCGTCGTGGCAAATGGCGGCGCCGCTACCTCAATGACACGGACCAGGAACAGGAATAGCAGCGCCCCTAGAATCGTGCGGCTCCGCCACTCTCCGGCGCGCAACCACTTCCAGAGCGGCAATAGAAAGCCGCCATAGAGCAGCGGCGTGACCGACCAGGCCGGGCCGTTCCAGATCGCAGTGTCCAAGCCGAAGAACATTCCGTGCACGGCATCCATCGCGAGGAATCGCCAGGTAAAACCTTGAAGGAATTCCGGGAGCGGCACGCGGTCCAGACCTATCAGCGCGGTCGGCGCGCACATGAGCAGCCCGAGAATGTGGGCTGGCCAAAGCCGGGCGAAGCGCCCGATCGCGAAATTCCGCCAGCTGGTCCGCCAAAAAGTCCTAGTACTCACAACGACATAGCCGGACAGCAGGAAGAAGAACGTCGAACCGACCCCGCTGTTCAGAAATTGGCTGGCGACTGTCCCAATGGTCTGTTGAGATGCCAAATGGCCCAAAACTACGCCGAAACACACTAAAAACCGCAACAAATCAATAGTATGAAGATACGCGCCTGTGCGAGGCGCATCAAAGTTGCGCAACGTGAACCCTCCGGGGGACTACTCTTTCCAGTTCTAACCTGACTGGTAATCGTGCCGTAAACCACGAAGCACGTGTTCAATCCTTATCTTAAGCCGAGTCCCACAGAAATGCAACCATAGTCCTAGTACGGCAAATACTGTACTTCAGGTCAGCAAATCGTCTGAGGCTGAGTACATTTCAGCGACTGTAGAGGCATACTTTTCAAGGACTTTGGAGCGCCGGACCTTCATTGTGGGGGTCAGCTCTCCGCTCTCGACGGTAAAGTCGGCGGGCAAGATGCGGAATTTCTTAACCTGTTCGTACCCCGCAAGTTGTTGATTCGCCTTGCGCACGGCGGTTTTGACTGCCTTCTGGACGACATCGGCTTCGGCCATTTCCGTCATCGTCTTCCCCTTCATTCCCTCGAGCGCCTCGGAGAAGGCCGGATTCAAAGTAAACAGGGCAGCTATGTAAGGCTGCTTTTCGCCAGCCAGCACAATTTGGCTGATCATCGGCTCTGTCTTGAAGAGCTCTTCGATACGGGACGGATAGATCTTCTTCCCGTTCGAGGAGACGATGATCTCCTTCTTCCGGCCGGTGATGCAGACGTAGCCCTCGCGGTCGATGGAAGCAATGTCTCCTGTGTGAAGCCAGCCGTCTCGAATCAAATCCGCCGTGGACTTCGGATCGTTAAAATACCCGATGCAGAGCGTCTGGCTCTGGACGAGCAGTTCGCCGTCGTCGGCGAGCTTGAGCTTGATGCCAGGCAGCGCCTTTCCTATCGACCCAATCCGCTGCTGGCCGGGCAGGTTCAGCACCAGCACACCCGCTTCGGTCAGCCCAAACCCTTCATGCAGCGGCATCCCGATCGCCTCGTAGAAAAGGGCAAGTTCTTTGGCCAGGGGGGCGGCGCCCGAGACGGCAAAGGTCAATTGGCCGCCAAAGCGCTCACGCACTTTGCTAAAGACCAGCTTGTCAAAGAGCGCCAGCGGAGCTCGCATCCAGAGCGGAACCGGCTGGCCCGCCTGCCGGAGCTTGACGGCCTCGGCGCTCAGACCGATGGCCGTGTAGAAGAGCTTCTTAGTCGCGCCGCCGCGTTTGAGAATCTCGGTGCGAACGCTGGCATAGATTCGTTCCCAGACGCGGGGCGGCGCGAGGAAGAACGTCGGCTTGACGGTCTTGAACTCGTGCGGCATTTTCGCCAGGCTCTCGGAGAAGTAGACGGGAACCCCCAGCCGAAGCGGAACCAGCTCGATGCCGAGCCGCTGCGCAATGTGGGCCGACGGCAGAAACGCCAGTACGCGGTCCTTCGGCCCGATATCGATCACCTGTTTCGCGATATCGACGTTGTAGACGAGTGCGTGGTGGGAAACCTCGACAAACTTCGGTTCGCCGGTCGCACCTGATGTCAGATAGAGGATCGCCCGCTGCTCCGGTTTGATACCCAGGCGGATGCGATCAAAGTACTCATGGTCCTCGGCGAGGGCGGCCCGGCCGCGGGCGCGCACTTCGTCCAGAGTCATCGCTCCTTCGACGATTCCGGTCATTAGCACCCACTTCGCGGGCAGATCCGCTCCACCGGCGCTTTGCAGCGACTTGTACATCTTGGGATTCTCGACAAAGATCAGCCGCACGCCGGCGCGGCGTAGAGCAGACACCTGATCGGAAGGCTGGCTGTTTACATAGAGGGCCGCGGAGGTCGATCCGTTGGACATCACGCCGAGATCGACCAGATAAAACTCGGCTCGCGTTTCGCTCCCAATGCCCACGATGTCGTCGCTCGACACACCCATCGAGCGGAGTCCGCAGGCGATTTCGCGGACGATCTCCCTGTACTGCGGCCATGTGAACTTCGTGTACCCCTCCTTGCCGGGCTGGAGCAATGCAGTGGCATCCCCGTACGCCGCGACCGCTTCATCGAGGAGTGTGTAGACCGTGCGATTCGCCATTCGAGACATGCTAGCACCGAAGCAGCCAGCGAGGTGCAACCAGGCAGAGGCCGGGCAAGCGGCGAACCTTATTGTAGAAGCGAAGCAAGAACTGGAAGCGTTTTTGCGGAGCGTGGAGAGGAGAGGCTTCCACCTGCGGGTTCCGCCAACCAGCTTGGCGGGCGAGCCACGCGCCTTCGCGAGCGGAGAGCAGCCTGACTCCATACGGGTGCAGATCCCGCCGCCGCAAGGCAACGTACTGCCGCTGCCACGAGCGTGGCAGCCATGCGACGCCCCAGAGGTGGACGTGCGGTTCCGGAAGGGGAGCCCAACGGTTGTTGCTGGTCAACTCCAGCCGGGCGCCCACGCGTCGAGTCTCCCGCAGAGCCGCCAGCGGATCGCGAAAATGCTCGATGGAATCGAAACAGGTGACACGATGGAAGGTGCCGTCCGGAAACGGCAGGTGCTCGGCATTGGCGCAGACGAGCGCCGCGGAGGTCCCCGACTCTTTCAATCGGAGTGCGCCGAGAACCAGCCATCGAAAGGCGATATCGACACCGATGCCGCCCTGATTGGCGATGAGTACGGCGCCCGTGGAACAGCCGATGTCGAGGAGATACTGCCGGGGGATTCGCAGCATCTTCTCAGCAATCTCCACTTCGGCCAGCACCCGGGCCGTCCACTTTTCAGCCAAATCGGGCGGATCTTCGGGAGTGATTTCGTAGTAGTGGCGGACCGCCTGCGCGAAAGTCATATCCTGAATGGCGTTGTGGAGCAGTTGCCCCTTGGCGCGGTCGGCCTCGATATCGATATACGGGTCGCCGAATAGTCGAAAATCCGGAATACCGCAAACCACCGGGTACTCCAGGCCGCACGGGCCACAGGCGTACGACTCGTCCGCGACGACGACCTCTCCTTTACATTTCGGGCAGACGTAGCGCATTTCTAGTCCGTATCGGAGCAACTGCCTCCGGCGCCGGCGGCGTAGCCAATCATCTCACCCGCGGCCCATGCGGCAAAGTAAACAATCAAGAGCGGCGAGACGCTCAGAAACCGGCCTGCGACGCCTTTGCGAATGGCTGCGTTCAGCCCCCGCCAGTAGAGCAGCGCCGCGACGAAGAAGAAGATGGCGGAGTGCGGCTTGCCGCAGCGCGCGCCGTAGCAGCGGCCATGCCTATAACGCAGAGCCGCGTACTCCAAAAGCCCGCGCCGCTGTTGTTGCGTGACGGGCGCATCGGCGGCGTACCAAAAGGGGCCGCGCTCCCGAGTGAGGACGACGTTGAATTCAGCTTCCCAAAACCCGTCCGCCCATTCGGTAGCGAAGGCGTTGAGGCCATCTTTCCGGTACAAGGCATTGTTTCCTGGCAGGTGTCGCGTGTAACCGGATTCGGCTGGTGGCAGGAACGCCGTGTAACGGGTGAAGTAGTGCGCCCAGCCCAGCCAAGACACACGCGCGTTGCGGACCGGCCCGCCCCAGGCGCTGGCCGGATGGCGCTCCGCGGCTTGCAGCAGACTGCGGGCCCAGCAGGGTTCGACGGTACAGTGATCTTCGGTGATCAACACGTACTCGCCACGCGCGGCCCGCACCCCATCCCGGCGGAGTTGCGGCACGGAAAGCAGGCCTTCGCGCCGCAGCAGGCGGACGCCTTCCAACGCGCCGGCAACCGCTGCCGTTTCATCCGCCGTTGAGTAGACCACGATGATTTCGCTCTCAATGCCTTCGCAGGCGGCACGCAGGCTCTCGATCGTCCTGGGTAGAGTGTGGACCGCCTTTCGAACCGGGACCACGACGGAGAGCTTCAAGACATGGCCCCCTCCAGGAGTTTCGCCAGGGCTTCCGCGCCCGCCCGCCAACTATACTGCGCGCTTCGCCGCAGAGCCGCTTCATTGTGAACGGCCGGCTTGTCGAGCAGTTGCCCGATCGCCGCAACCCAGGACTCGGCGCTGTTTGGATTGCATGTTGTTACGGCTCCGCCGCCTAGTTCCTCCAGGGCGTGTCCGCTCGAAACCACGCAGTGGCAGCCGCAGGCCATGGCCTCCGCCAGCGGCAGGCCGAAGCCTTCCTCCAGGGACGGCATGACAAAGACGGCACACCGATTGTAGAGACGCACCAGTTCTTCGTCCGGCACGAAACCGGCAAAGTTCACGGAGCCGGGCTCGCGGACAAGCGCGGCGAGCTCCGCGTGGCAGTTCCGGAAGCCGTCCTTGGTGTAATCGCCGACGAGCGTCAAGGTCAGCCCCGGATGCGTCCGTCTGAGTTCGGGCAGAATTCGAATCAGAAGGTCCAGATTTTTGTTCGGGCTGAGCCCGCCGACGGCCAGCAGGAAGGGTTCGCGCGGCAGGTCCAGGGGCCCGAATATCTCCGCGGCGCCTTCCGGAACAACACCAATATGGTCCGGATTTACCTTGAACACCTCGACGATGGAGCGCTTCGAGTACTCGGAAACGGTCATGATCCGGGTGGCTTGCATCAGCGCCAATCGGACCTTGGCATTCCAGAGCAGTTCATTTCGCTTTCCGGAGAAGGCCCACTGGGGAAACCGATCGGCCATGGTGTCGTGGATGCCGACGACGATGGGGATTCGACGCGTCACTGGAAAGTAAGAATAAACGGTGGGAAACCAGAGAAGGTCCAGCTTGTAGCGATTGACCGACTGGCCCATCTTGAGCAGGTCAACGGCGCCCCGGTTGCCGCCGGCCGATGCGGACTCGGCCACGCTCCGGTCCGTCCGGGCGGCGGTGAATCGAACGTTGGGACCCTCCGTCAAATCCGGCTGAGGCTGGTCGAGGAAGACCGTAAAGCGCCACTGAGGGCGGCAGCGGGCAAGCTCGGGAAGGATTTGCCGGAGGAACCGGCCGTAGCCCCGGCGGTTGCTCCAGGTGCCTCCGTCGATGCCAACTTCAAGCGCTCGTGCCAAACCATTAGGCTAGCAATTTGTTCAATATATGCGCGGCTGCCTGGGTGGCCCGGCGAGATAGCCGGCCGCTTCTCCCAAGCTCCATGCCGTTTGCGAAAGTAGAATTCCCGGTAGACAGGGCAGCCATTCCAGCGGCCTTCGGAACGTTCGCCAAGTGAGCAGAAACGGCAAAATTGGCGTGATGGCCACGTACGAGGGCGAGCTCCGGGAGGCGGCGTAACCTCGCCCGTAGTGAAAACGCTGCCGTACAAACGAGAGGAAACCCATGCCGTTGCGGAATCGCACGGCAGCGGGGATTGTGCGAATCGCGCCCTGCCAGCGAAGGTGGAAGAGCGTCTCCCAGGCGTTGGCACGCAAAAGGTCCGCCTCGGCTCGCACAGCGGCCGTTTTGTAGGTGAGGTGGGCGCCGCTCACATCGCGTGCAGCGCCATCGGCCAAGGGCGGCGCGTAGGCGGAATACTCGCAGAACCAGACGACGCGGTCCCAGTACCGGGCCGGTTCGGCAATCTCGACGGCGCCTCCGATCGCTTTCACCGAAGGGTGCCGCCGGTGCGCCTCCAGAATCGCCGCGCCCCACCCTTCGCCCGGCAGACAGCGGCCTTCGAGGCAGGCGACGACGGGCTCCGAAACATCCGGGAGCAGCGCCCATCGCATCGCCGGAACAGGGGTTGGAAACGGAAAACGGCGAACTGGAACGGGCAACTCTGGCGGCCGTTCGGAACAGTCGGCAACAAGAATTTGCGTTACATCGGGTCGCGGCCGAGGGTCTCGACGCACTCGCGCAGAGTTTCCGCGGAGCGATACGCCGTGACGATGACGCTCAAGCCCACGCTATTTCTCCGCGGACGCGGCGGGCCGGCGCACAGCCTGGCGCAGCACGTGACGCAGCAGACCGGCGGCGAAGGAGATGCCGTTGTAGAAGTGATAGAGCAGATGAAACGGAATTGCGGCGATGGCGAAGGCTCGCCCGCGGCGCTGGGCCAGGAACAGATAGAACTGATTGTTGAGCACCAACAGCACGAAGAGGATGCCGAGCAGGCCCCCCAACAAGGCGTTGGTTGGCAGATAGGTAACGATGAACAAGGCCGCCAGCGCCGCGTAGATCAGGAACAATCCGGACAGAAGTTTCGCCTGCTTCGTACCGTCGATCTGGTAGCGATGCTTGAGAAACAACAACACGTAGCCGAGCACCACGGGCGGAATGATTCCCAGCATGTGGTGATACCAGGAAAGTCCGACTAGAAATCCGAAACCGGCTGTCATGCCGAAAAACGCCTTCGGCCCTTTTGCCCCGCCATCGCCGTCCAGCCAGAAGCGGCCCATGGCGAACAGCAGCAACGCGAGGATCGGAGTGAGGAAATAGCCGCGCCAATACAGCGTCATCAGCAGCGCGACGCCGACCGAAAGGAAGGCTAGGGCCACACTGATGCGCTGGCTGATCTGAAGGTTCAAATCGTTCGGCATATTGCGGTCACGCAGGATCAACTCCGTCCACGGGATACCGCGATCGAAGACGTCCGTTTTGACCAGCTTCCAAAAGGTCCAGCGCTTTAGGTGCTTGACGCGGAGATCCTTGTCGAGCCGGAGCGTCCGGCCCGCCTGGAAAAGGCGGTAGCCCAGTTCGATATCTTCAATGGCCGGGCGCGCGTAGGTTTCATCAAAGCCGCTGAACTCCAGAAACGTCGCGCGCCGGATGGCGCCGCAGCCGCTCCAGAACGTGGACGCCTGCTCCAGCGCAGATTGATGCACGTAACAGTGCATGAGGTTCTTGTATTGGCTGAGAAAATCGCGGTCCCCTGGATCATCGTCATAGGAGCCGATGATCGCGTCGGGCGGGTCCGGGACCACGAAACCGCTGCGCACGCGCTCCACCGAATCGGGATGGACGCACACGTCGGCATCGATGAAAAAAAGCACGTCGCCCGATGCCGCTTTCGCACCTAGATTGCGGGCCACGGCCGGGCCGGACCGGCCTTTCGTCGCCAGGACACGTGCGCCGAACTTTCCGGCGGCGGACCGGGAACCGTCAGTGGACCCGTCATCGACAACGATAATCTCATGCGGCGGTTCCGTCAAAGCCCGCAACGCTTCCAGGCACCGTTCAAATCCGAAGCCGCCATTGTAGACCGGTACAATCACGCTGACGGTAGGGGCACTCATTCCGGGTGAATCCGATACCACTCTATCGTGTCGCGCAATCCATCCCGCAGGGAGACGTGCGGTGAGTAGCCAAGCGACCGAAGCGCGGCCGTGTCAGCAATCCAACGCTGCGAATCGCCTGGGCGCCGGGCGCCCGTGAATTGGACACTGGGATTTACGTCCATCGCCTCGGCAATGAGATCGACAAGTTCGCCGATAGTAACCGTTTCGCCGCCGGCGACGTTGATCGCTTCACCCTGAAACGGGGCCTTTTCGGCGGCCAGCAGGAACGCATCGACGATATTGGCGGCGTGGGAGAAATCGCGGACCTGTGTGCCGTCCCCGAACACCGTGAGCTGGCGTGAATCGGCGTGAAGCTTGCGAATCAGGTCATAAACCACTTGTTTGCGCTGGCGGCGGCCATACACGGAGAACAACCGAAGACTGCACGTAGACAAACCGTATGTGCGCGCGTAGGCGAAACAGTAGCGTTCCGAGGCGAGCTTGGATACGGCGTAGGGTGAGATGGGGAACAGTCCATCGGACTCAGCGAACGGCCGCTCCGCGTTTTCGCCATAGACGGCGCCGGTGGAGGCAAAGATAAGTTTGGTGTTTGGCGCGTGATGGCGCAACTGTTCCAGCAGATGAAGAGTTGGGCGCAAGTTCCGGTCCATATCGGCAACGGGGCCTGCCACGCTGCGGCTTACGAGCGCATCGCCCGCCAGGTGATAGATGACCGAAGGCGGCCCGCTTTGAAAAAAGTTAGCGTCGAGACTCAGAACGTTTCGCTGATGAAACGGGCAGGGAGCGCGAAGGTTGGCCGCGTCGCCCGACGAGAGATCGTCGATCACGACCGGGACTTCGCCGCGCCGTAACAAGGCGTCGACAAGATGGGAGCCAAGAAAACCCGCCCCGCCTGTAATCCAGACGCTCATGACCGGGCGGCCTCCCAGAGCGCGTCCAGTGTGGCCCGCGCTGTTTTCTCCCAGGTAAACTGCCGCATGAATTCGGGGCCCGCTTCGGAGAGGTCGCGGTGCAGGCGCCTGTCTTCGGCAATCCGTAACATCGCGGCGGCAATATGGCTTACGGAAGCCTCCGGTATGAGGATGGCGTGCCCGCCGGTCGTCTCCCGGAGGCCGGGGACGTCGGTGGTGATGACGGGCACTCCAACGGCTTGCGACTCCATGGTCGTCAACGACAACGCCTCATACGAATACGGCAGCACGAAGCAATCCGCTGCGTTATACAGCAGGAGCAAATCCTCGTTCGGCACATAACCAGCATGCACGAAGCGGCTCGCGATACCCAGCTTGCGCGCATGTTCCTGCAGTGGGAAGCCCGTGGTGTTGAGTCCGGCGACGAGCAGTTTGTGCGGCACCTTGTTCTGGATGCCGGCAAAGGCCTCCATCAGCATGGGCACGTTGCGCCGGGGCGTCAGTTTGCCGACGAACAGGAAAAAGGGCGAGTCACCGCCAAGATATTTTTCGCGAGTGGCTCGCAACGCCGCGGCGTCGCGAATGGGAACGAACTCCGGCGCCGGCGCAAGCGGCACGCAGCGCAGTTTATGCTCCGGGACATCGAAGGCACGCATGATGTCGTTCTTGGCGGCCTGGGTTGTTGTGATGATGCTGTGGGCGTTGCGGGCGCTCCAGCGGTAGAGCGGAATGTAGATCCCAGCAAAGGACAGCGCGTGGTTTTTCGGGAAGTACTCCGGATAGAGTGCAAGCGTAGCTTCAAAGACCGTGACAACGGTCTTGCCGCGCGCCAGCCAAGGCCTCGAGAAGGAGGGGCACCAGAGCACGTCGGCGTCCGCCGATGGGCCAAAGCGCAGATTCTCCCACAGCAGCATGCGCATCTCCGGGCTGAGCCGGAAGTGGGCAATCTCTTCGGGAAGCGGAATTTCGGCGCGATTCAAAGGGCGATGTGAGTAGAAGCGGATTGAGTCGAATGTTCCGCGAGTGAATTCCCGGTTCCAGCAGCGAACAATATTGAGGAGATAGCGGCCAACACCCGTGCGGTGCCCGTGGATGCGCCAGCCGTTAATGCCCAGGCGCATTCATGGCCCTCCACGTAGTCTCCAGGCCTTCGCGAAGCGAGGTGGTTGGGCGCCATCCGGTGGCGGCTTGCAACTTGGCGCTGTTCACCCGAATGGCCGGGATACCGGCCGGAGGCAGGTCCTGACTCGTAACCGCGCCGCGGGCGATCTCTGCCAGGTGATCGGCTACGGCGCCAACGGTAGTCGAAACTCCGGAACCCAGCACGAATAGGCCCTTGGCTTCACTGCGAGACAGCGCGGCGAGGGCGCGGGCGGCATCGTCGACGAAGACGAAATCACGCTCCGGCGCGCGGCTGGTGATCCCGGCGCGGCCATTCTCCCGTAGTTCGGAAATCAGCCGGTGGATGATGTCGGTGCGCGGACGCGCCGAGGGCCCGTAGGTGTTGCAGATGCGCAACGTGGTTGCGCCGTAGAAGTGGCCGGCCTCCTCGCCCAGGTACTGGCTGAGCACGTACCGATCCCGGTACGGGTTGACGGGGCTTTGCTCATCGATCGGCAAAGTGCCGCGCGTCTCATCGAAAAGGAGCACTGTCGAGAGGCGGACGAACGACTTCAGATTGCGATGGCGGAGTTGCTCGCCAACATCGATGGTCGGCTGCAGATGATACTGCATGGCGATATCGGCGGGCTGATCGGCCAACTCAACATGACGGGACGTGCCGGTACAGAGAATGACGCGATCAAAAACTTCGTCGCGGAGCGGAGAAAGATCCTGAAGCGTCCGGAGCGGAACGTGGCGGCACGGAACAGCAGGCTGTGTGCGGCCTGCCGAAAGCATGCCAGGAAACAACCGTAGAATCGCGCTGCCGAAGAATCCGCTGCTGCCGACCAGCAACGCGCCTTCACCTCGCCAGCCGTCAAGGCTCACGGACAAATCACCTCACCGTTCCAACCGCGCGCGCGCAACTTCGGCACCGCCTCATCATAGTAGTTCCAAGCGAACAGAATGGCCGCGTCCGCCGGACGAGGATCGGTGAACATGAACTCTTCCTCAACAATCGGAATGTGAACGCCTGGAAGGAACTTGCCGGCCCGGAGCGGATTAATTTCGGTGATGTAGTCAAGCATCTCCGGACCGATGCGGCAGAAATTACAGACCGTCGCGGCTTTCGCAGGCGCGCCAATTCCGATGAGTTTTTTGCCCTCCGCGAGCAATTGCCAAATTTTCGCCTGCAGCGCCCTCCGCCGAGCCAACATGTCGCGGGTCCATCGCTCATTCGTGGCCCGGTCATAGAGTTTCGCGCTTTCCTCCGCAGCCCGCACTTCACCCACACGCGGATGGATGGGATGCGCCCCCGCAAAACCGGCGAACACACGGAACGAACCGCCGTACACTTCGGAACGCCGGACATCGAATACTTCCAGACCGTAGGCGGTGAACAATCGCTCCAGCGGACGCAGCGAATAGTATCGAAGGTGCTGGTGGAACATGTTGTCGTAATGTCCTTTTTCCACCATGGACAACCAGTACTGATTTTCACTGACAAACACGCCGCCGGGCTTAAGCAACTTCCGGATTCCACGCATGACGCTACCAAGGTCCGCAATGTGGGCGAAGACGCCCGCGGCGGAGATGGCGTCGGCTTGGCCATGCGCCGCGATGATTTCGGCCGCCGTCTCCTCATTGAAGAACTGGTGCCAAGTGGGAATGCCGGCCTCCAGCGCGATCTTGACAGGAATTGCGGAAGGATCGACGCCTAGAACTTGAACTTCGAACGGCCGGTAGGCTTTGAGCAGCGTTCCGTCGTTGGAACCGATATCCACCGCGAACGACGACGCGTTCAGGCCGCCGATTTCGACCACCTGCGACGGCAGCGACTGCAGGTGCCGCGTGGCTGTTTGCGTCGTGCCGCTGACGAATGGAAAGTATTTGTAGACGACGGCGGGATTTACAACGTACCCCAACTGCGCGAGCCCACAATCCTGGCAGTGGAACATCTGCATGGGATAAAAGGTTTCGGGGCGGCGCAGGCCGGCCTTGGTAAGAATCAAATCCCCCACCGGCTGCGCGCCAACGTCCAGACCGGGATCGGTTTTGCCGCCGCAGATCTTACATCTGACCGGCGGAACACGTTCGCCGGAACCGCGCCGGGCCGGCAGACCCTTGGAAGTCCGGCTCACTCGGCGCCCCGGAAAAACGCGTGGAACGTCGCCACCACAAACTCCACCTCTTCGTCCGTCATGCCGGCGTGGCAGCCGACATAAAAGCCGTTTCGATTCACATCCCGGGCGATGGGATACTGGTCTTCCAGCGCACCGAAGCGGCGGACATAGGCGGGTTGATTAAGCAGTGGCAAGAGGTAGCGGGTCTCGATCTGGCGGTCTTCCAGAAACTGGATCAGTGCGGCGCGCTGGACCGTCGAATCCGTGAGAACGAGAGGATAGAACATCCACGCATGCTCGCAGCCTTCTTTTGTTTGAGGCAGCCTGAGACGTTCGGCCAGCGGCATCAGGCCGCTGGACAAGCGGCCGGCGATCTCGCGGCGGCGTGCCAGATCAGCGTCGCGCGTCTCCAACTGTGCGATGCCGAGCGCGGCTTCCATTTCAGTACAGCGATAGCTAAAGCCGAAGCGAATGAAGCTGAACCGGCGGTCGGCGATTTCGAAGAGTGCATCGCCGTGCTTGCCAGCGTCGTCGTCAATTCGCGTGTAGATGGAGTCCCGGCCGTGATTCATGAGGCTCTTCAGCACCACGATCAGCTCGTTGTCGCTGGTCACGCAAAGGCCTCCCACGCCTGTTGTTATGATGTGCGCCACGTAGGTGGAGAAGCACCCAATGTCGCTCATCGAACCAACAGGACGGCCCTTGTAGCGAACGAACATCGTTTCGGCGGAGTCCTCCACGATTCGCAGGTTGTGGCGGGAGGCAGTGTCCAGGACCGAATCCATCTGGCAGGGGTGGCCGCCGATATGAACCGGTACGATGGCGCGTGTGCGCGGTGTGATGTGGCGTTCGATCTGCGCCGGATCGATACCGAAGGTTTCGGGTTCAATGTCGACGAATACGGGTGTCAGGTTGTTGTAGAGCACCACATTCGACGTGGCCACAAACGTGACGGCCGGCACCAGCACTTCGTCGCCGTCGCGCCAGCCGTAGCGCTCCTTCAACGCGGCCAATGCGATCTGCAGCGCGCTGGTACCAGAATTGGTGAAGAGCCCGAAACGGGTATCGTGCAGCCGGGCAATTTCGCGCTCAAAACGATCGATCATCGGGCCCGCGCTCAACCGGTTACTATCGAGGACTTCCATCACCAACTGCTTCGCTCGACTTGAGACCCGGCACCCACCGATCCCAATTTGCGGACGAGCCGCCACCAGCTTACTCATGAATCTTCCAATGTAACAGAGCGGCGGCTCCAACTTCCCGCAATCTCGCCCACCGCCATGACCACACTCATTACCACCACACCGGGGAAAACGGCCGGTCTTTTCCACCACGGAGTACGTGCCAGGAGCAGGAACGGCAACGCGAGGCGCAGGACGGACTCCGGCCGGCTGACGTGCCGGGCGCCCCACGCCTTGGAGTACTCAAATCGCTCGCGGACGTAGCCGGCCAAGCTTGGGTAGCGGATCAATCTCACGGCCATGCGGGGATCCAATCGCGCAGGGCCGGGATCGATTTCATCGGGCGCGCGCCCAGGCTTAGGGTAGGCGATATTCCCTGCGGCCAGCCGCTGCCTCCAGCCGTATTCAATGACGTAGTACAGCCAGCCGGCGTAGCCAAGCGCGTCACCCGGCAATACAACACCGCCGACGGCTCCGCCGGACCCGGCCGCCGCCAGCCACTCGGGACCCTGGTCATAGCGATCGTCGAGAAACGCGACGACGTCGCCCGTCGCGCGTTCCCAGCCCTGCCGCCGGGTCGCCGCCCCGTATTGTTCGTGGACCGCAAGGTCGCGCGCGGGTCCTTTGCCGCGCAGCCGGACAAGCGTCACGCGCATCGAGCTCTCCACGCCTGCCACGTCAACAAGCCCAGCACGGCTTCGGCTGCCAACGTGGCTGCAGCGCACGCCATTGCACCAAACTCGGGCACGAAGGCGAGATCGATCGCGGCATTGACAGCCACGGCTGCCATTAAGTTGAGCAGATCCCGCCTCTCTCCGCCGAACGCGAGCAGCGCTTGACGGAAGATCATGCGGGTCACTTGCAAGGGCAGCACGAAGCCCAAAACCACGACCAGCGGGCTCGCAGCGTCGAACGCTTTGCCGTAGAAGATGTGGAGAATGCCGGTGGGGAGGGCCGCCAGCGCCACGGCGGGCACGAGCGCCGCAATCGCCGCGCGCGGCAGCAACATCGACGCCAAGCCGTTCGCGAGCCGATAGTCCGGCGCCAGGCGCGCGAATTCGGGTAACGCGCTCAGTTGCATCGCGGACAACACCGGACCAAACACCGTCGTGAGCCTGTAGGCCGCCAGATACAGGCCGACTTCCTCCTTCGAACGCAGCGCCGAAAGGACGAAGACGTCAAGGTTGTAGAGAAGATTGCCAAGGAGAATTGCCGCCAGGAAGGGGAGCGCCTGACGGCTCAGAGCCCACCGCCATTCTCCGCTCGGTGCCAACGGGCCCCGCGATTCCCAGAGCCCATACGCGGCCCCCGCCACCTCGCCGAGTCCCAAGGCGATGGCGACTCCGGCAATCGGAAGCTCGAACGCAACAGCGCACAGAAAGACAACCGCCGAAAGGAGAGCGCCGATTGAGACGGTGCGCGATCGGCCGCGCGCCACCAGCAGCCACCGCATCTGGAGCGCTGCCGCCAGCCAGACACCGCACATTGCGAGCAGGATCGGATCGCGCCACAGAACGGCCGCCAGCGTAACGGCTAAGGCAGCCGGCGCCCGCAGCGCCAGCACGGCGGATCGCAACTGCGTCTCGCCGTTTGGGCTGCGCACCGCGGCTCGCGTCGCCGGCGTGTCCAGTCCGCACTGCACGAGAAGGGCTCCATAGCCGGCGATCGACTGCGCCGTTCCAAACTCGCCGAACGCGGCCGGGCCGGCGCGCCGGGCGAGGAGGAGCAACGCGACAGCGTGCAGTAGACGCGCGCCGCCTTCTCCGGCCGCCAATGTAAGGAACTGCCGAAACACAATGTTAAAATTGTCGCCTATGCCAGTTCGCGCGGGCGTCGTCGGCCTCGGCGGCGTCGCCGACCGCATCCATCTTCCAGCGTGTGCCGCCGTCTCCGACATCGTCGTCACGGCAGGCGCGGACCCAAACGCCGAGATGCGTAAGAAGATGGCGGAGAAGTTTCGCATCCCCGAAACGTTCGACTCCTTCGACCAGATGATGGAGAAGGCAAAGTTCGATTTTTTGATCGCCGGCACACCGCCCGGCTCGCACTTTGAAATCTGCGAAAAAGCGTTGAATGCCGGGATTCACGTATTCTGTGAAAAGCCTTTCATGCCGTCGATCGAGGAGGCCGACAAGATCGTCGCACTCGCCAAAGAGAAGAACCTGCTTCTCCGCGTGAACAACCAGTACCGTTACATGAGCTACTACGCCGAAACGAAACGGCGCTTGGACGCGGGCGAATTCGGCCGGCCTTACTACATTCAATGTTGGCAGCAGATGTTTCATCCGCCCGCCAAGGAGACGAACTGGCGCAGCGCGCTGAAGCAGTATGTCCTGTTCGAGTTCGGCACGCATGCGCTGGATCTGGCTTGTTTTTTTTTCGACGCACTGCCGGAGACGGTCAACGTGTTCACTCCTCGCGCCCGGCCAGAGTACGATGCCGATGTGCTCGTCAATGCGACGTTGCGGTTTCCCGGGGAAAGGCTTGGCACGTTTTCGTTCAACCGCGTCACGCACGCTCCGGAGAAGTATTTGGAGATGCGGATCGACTGCGAGCACGCGTCGCTTCGAATTTCCCTCGGCGGCGTCGCGCGGTTCTCCATCGATTGGGCCAAGAATTCGCGGCGCTTTACGCTTAAGCACGGGTTCGTTCGCGGCGGGCAAGCGCGTTCCGAAGTGAACGGCGTGTCGTCGACATACCTGAACAGCGGCGCGCCGGAATTCGCATCCGCCACGGCGGAACACCTGCGGGTGTTCGTACGGGAGATGTCGCTGTCCGAACGGCCGATCGAGGCCGCGCGACATGCCCGCGACGTTTTGAATCTAGTCTTCGCCGGGTACGAAAGCGCAAGATCCGGCGAAACCGTCCGATTGCGATGAAGCTCGCATGGCTGATCTGGCTTGCCGTCGCTACCGCCCTTACGGCGCCGCCGCTGCTTTGGCACGTCGACCTGTTCAAGACGCACAGTCCGCCTGCTATAGCCGCCGTTCTGAACGCGGTGCCTGTCCTGCTGCTGGCCGGATTGTTCATCTGGCACTGGCTCCGCAGAAAGCTGCCGGCCGCCGCCGAACCAGTAGCGCTGGCCGCCCTTCCATTGGCGGTCTGCTTGTTACGCGCACCGATTCCGACGGGTGCGGGCGCGCTGCTGTTTCTATCGGCGTATGGAATCGGCGCACGGATCCAGGCGGGCTCGCCTGGCGCACGGATCGGTCTTCGATTTGGGTTCGGCGCCGGCGTTTTGATCCTGGTTCTTTTCGCCGCCGGACTGGCGGGATGGCTCAACTTGTGGTTAGGCGCCGCGCTTCTGGCCCCGGCGCTACTGGCGAGGCCATTGGGCAAAGACTTGCGAGAACTGGCCGGGCGTTGGACGAGCGAACTGCACGGCCCCGTGGAGAGTGTCTCCACATACTTCGCACTCCTGTTTGGTGGACTCGGGGCCATTTGGACTCTCACGCCCGCCATCGCGTTCGACCCGCTAAAAATGCACCTCGCGACGGCCCGCTGGTATGCGGAAACAGGAGTCTTTGCGCCGCTGCCGACGCTGGCCGAATCGTATTATCCGCAGGGCACGGAGCTGTTGATGGCCATGCTGTGGATCACCGGCGGCGGACAAGCGGGGGCGCAAATGATCGCACCGATCTTCCTGGTTGCCACGCTGGTCCTGCTCGTCGCGCTGCTGCGCCGGCTCGACATGACGCGATCCGCCGCTGTCACGGGTGCAGCCGCCGCACTCACGATTCCCTTCCTTCACTGGACAGAGTTTGTGGCAAAAAACGACGCACCCCTCGCGTTCTTCCTTTTAGCGTGCCTTTACTGTGTGATCGATGACCGGTTGCCGTTGGCAACGTTTTTCCTCGCGATGGCTTTCGGCATCAAGCACGTGGCATTGTTCGGAGCGGTCGCGCTCACGCCGCTGTTCCTCTGGCGCATCTGGCGCTCTCCGAATCGGGCCCGGGCCCTGCTTTCGGTGGGCGTGATTTTTCTGTTTCTTGGCACAATTTCGCTGGCGAGGACGTACATTCTCAAGGGCGATCCGCTCTACCCGGAGAGCCGGGCCCGGGCCGCCGATTTCAGCGTGGTCAATCATGCGTACCAATCGGCCGGTGAACGTGTGATGCGTTATGCGGGCATCCCTTGGCTTCTTCATTTCGACGGCCGCCGGGCGTTCGAATCCACCTCGCATAACCCGATGGGCGTGTGGCTGGTGTTCTTTTTTCCGGGCTTGGCCGCGTTCATTCGAGGGCGGAATCAGGCCGCCTCTCTGGCCATTCTGTTCGTCGCGATCTATCTGCTGTATTGGGTCTCGATTCTGGTGACCTTACGCTATGCGCTGCTGCCGATCGCACTGCTGGTGGCGTGGACCGCCGCAGGAGTGACGACTCATCTTCCCCGCAGGGCAGCCGCGGCGGCGGCCGCATACTGCTACTTCTTCTCGCTGACCGTGTGCGTATTGATCGAAGTCTCTGCTCCGCAGTTGTTCTGGTTGGCCGGCAGATCCGGCACAACGGAATATTTGACGGCCGCACTGCCGGAGTACGGCTCTGTCGCGGCTCTTTACGCTAAGCCCGCCGGACGGGTGTTTTCATTGGACAACTGCGCCAGTGCCTATGCGCCACGAGTGGAAGATTTTCAGTGCCTGTTCATGAAAGACGCGGCAAACGACCCCCATCGCATCGCGTCCGCGGCACGCGAAGGGAGCTATCGGTATCTGATTCTCCCGTCTGGCGAGCGGGGCAAAGCGGTGCTCGAAATTCTACAGCCGTCGAGAGAAGTCTACCTCGACCGCAATTTCGCGGTCTACGATCTCGTAAAATAAAAGCTCGGTGACAAGGCTTCTATTACTGAACCTTTGCCTTATGGGACTGTGGGGGCATTGCCCGCAGTTTCCTTCGTTGCCGGTGTGCCCGGCCCCCGCACCGCCACCACCACCGCCACCACCGCCGCCCCCGAATCCAAACCCCAATCCGAATCCAACTCCTCCGCCGCCCGAGCCCCCACAGCCGCCACCGGAACCCGCACCGCTCACGCGGATCCTGTTGTCGGTAAACGAGGTCTTCCTGGAAGGCGCCGTTGGCGCCGCTCAGATATCGAGCCCTCAGTTCCCACTGATTTTCCTGGGCGATGGCTTGTACTGGCGAACGGATGTGGTGGGGGACAACGGACCCGCTACGTGGCTGACCATTGCGCCGGGCCAAGGTTACGACGACGCCGATCTGCGTGTTACGGCTAACGCTTCTACCCTCCGGGCCGGCACTTACACAGCCCGAATTTCGATCCTCGCGCCTGGTGCGGTTAACTCGCCGCAGTTCGTGCGCGTGACGCTGCGCGTGCGTGAGCCGGTTCCGGCGACGATTCGGCCATCCTCACCGGCGATGACTTTTACCGCGACCGAGGGCGCGGCGGCGGCTCCGGCGCCGCAAAAGCTTTCGATCAAGATGGAAGGGGAAACGAGACCCGCATGGACGGCGGCCGCCACTACTTTAAATGGCGGCAACTGGCTCGCCATAACTCCCGCCGCCGGCACGGGCGACGGTGAAATTACCGCGTCCGTCAAGACCGGAGATTTGCCGGCCGGCGCCTACGCGGGCCGCATCACCCTCAACTCGCCGAGTGCGGCAAACCAAACCGTAACGATTCCAGTGTCATTTACGATCGCGCGGCAGCGCGCGCTGATCGCGCCGGGAGGTGTCGTAAACGCCGCCAGCTTAAAAAACGGGGCGCTGGCGCCGGGCCAGTTGATCACGATCGCCGGTGACCGTCTAGGCCCCGCCACCGGCCTTGCTGCGCGGGTGAACGAATCCACCAATCGATACCCCACTGCGCTAGCGGGAACACGGGTTTTGTTCGACGATATCCCGGGCGCCATTCTCTACGCGAGCCGGAATCAGATCAACGCGCAGGTCCCGTTTGAGATTGCGGGCAAGCCCACGGTGAAAGTTACGGTCGAGCCGGCCGGCTTTGAGGCTTCGCTCCCGGTCGAAATTAGTGTGAATCCGGCCGCGCCCGGATTGTTCGCAGCGGGCCCGGAACGCGCCGCCGCACTAAATCAGGATTACTCGTTGAACACCCCGGCCACTCCGGCGGCGGCCGGCGACGTGATCCAGCTTTTCCTGACTGGCCAGGGAGCCCCAATGGCCCGCGGCGGGCCGCCCAAAAAGATGAAAGTCGTCGTCGCTTTGCGGTATGTTGCCAGACGGTGCAGTGCGGCGAAGACCGAGTGCGCTCTGGAGATGTCG
>VFZO01000061.1 GCA_016871155.1 Acidobacteriota bacterium
AATACTCCACGATCACCGTCGTCTGATACTTTCGCCACGGCAGGTCTCGCACCTCCCGCTCCCGGATCTCCGCGATCCCCTTCACCCGCTCGCGGCAACCCGCGCAAATCAATACCCGATTCCCACGCTTCCGCCTCACCCACAGCCGCAGCGACCGCTTCTCCTCGTCGATCTCGTGCTTCCATACCTGGTACCCAGGCCAGCCTAGAATCTTCGTGAACTCGTGTTCTCGCAATCCCGCGAGTTTAGCTCACCCGTTCACATTCCTGCGCAGAGCCGCCAATTGTCCTAATTGTTGAAGACGAGCCGGGCCTGCGGCTCACGCTGTCCGACCGGCTGGTGGCGGAAGGATTTCGGGTGGAGACCAGACTTGATGGCGTGAGTGGATTGGAGGCGGCGCGAGCGGGAGGGTTCGATATTATCCTGCTGGACGTCATGCTCCCGGGCCGGAGCGGCTTCGAGGTTTGCGCGTCGTTGCGCGAGGACGGAATTGATACGCCGGTGGTCATGCTGACCGCCCGGGGCCAAGTGGACGACCGCATTACTGGCCTGCGCGCCGGCGCGGACGACTATGTCGCCAAGCCCTTTCACATGGAGGAGTTGCTGCTCCGCATGGAGGCGATTCTCCGGCGCACTAAGCTGGAGCCGCTTTCATCCAATGTCCGTTTCGGCGACATCGAAGTGGACGCCAAGGCCGCGATCGTCCGGCGGAACGGTACGGAGCTGACGCTCTCCGCCAAGGAGTACCAGCTCATGCGCTACCTGGTGGAAAAAAAGGGCGAGGTGGTGGCGCGCGAAACTCTATTGAAAGAGGTATGGGGCTACAACGCCACGCCGAACACCCGAACTGTCGACGTGCACATGACCTGGCTGCGCGCCAAGCTGGAGGCGGACCCCTCCCAGCCCGTTCACTTCGTTACTGTTCGCGGCCACGGCTATCGCTTTGACGGATAATTGCTAGACAAACTTATGTCCGAGCCCCTACCGATTGGAATTGCCGGTCTTGGCCGAATGGGCTGGGTCCACGCCCGGCACTTGTTGGAACTGGAACGGATCGACGGCGTCTGCCGCCTGGCCGCCATCGTCGATGCCGATCCTGCAAAAACCGCGCGCTTCGCGGCCGAGCTTGGGTTCAATGGAGCGGTCTTCCACGACATCGGCGCCTACGCGGAAGCGAGAGTGGCGAGCGCGACGATGGTGGTGACACCCACCGAGAAACACCGCGAGCACACGGTGCGCCTGGTGGAAGCCGGCCACCGGGTGCTGCTGGAAAAGCCGCTGACCGGTTCTCTGACCGGCGATGCGGCCTTCGCGGCCGAACTCGACGCCAAAGCGCCCAAGGCGGTAATGCTGGCGTTTCAACGGCGCTTTGACGCGGCGCTGGCGTACGGCCGGAAGCTTGCGCTGGATGGCGCGATCGGGAAGGTTTTCAAAATCTACTCGGCGCTGGAAGACTCCGGCCCAGCTCCGAACGGATACCAGAGCGACGGAATTCTGCCCGACATGTCGGTGCACAACGTCGACGAAATTTTGTGGATCACAGGCCGAATGCCGGAACAGGCCCTGGCGATCGGATCCCGCGTCTACAGTCACGCGCTGACGACATGCCAGGAAGACTTCGACGACGCGATGCTCTATCTCTGGTTCGGCGCCGGGCTGACAGCCCAGGTGCAGGTGACTCGCAATCATGTGTCCGGTTACCGGGTCGAGACGATTGTCTATGGCGACCAGGGCCAGGTGCAGATCGGACGTTTCGATCAACGGCCGGGCGAAATCGTCGTGGAGGCCTTCGGGCGCCGCGGACGCAGCGAACCCATCGCCCGCCAGACGTTTCCCGGCGGAGACGGCGGGCCCGGCGCGCCGGAGTTTGTGGACCGCTTCGGTCCCGCCTACAAAGCCGAAGCCGCGGTGTTTATCGAACGCTGCCGTAGCGGCGGCGACTTCCCCACCAACCACAACGACGGCCTGCGCGCGCAACGTGTGATTTCGAGCGGAATGCGCGCAATGCTAACGGTTTCCAACGCCGCAACGGTAGAATAGAGGTTTATGCTTCGTGCGGGGATTGTTGGACTGCCGAATGTCGGCAAGAGTACTCTTTTCAATGCGTTGACGCAAAGCCGCAAGGCCATGGCGGCGAACTACCGGTTCTGCACCATCGATCCGAACAACGGAATCGTCACGGTACCGGACGCGCGGCTGGAGGTCTTGTCGAAGCTGAGTTCTTCTCAGAAGATCGTACCCACGGTTTTTGAGTTCGTGGATATCGCCGGACTGGTGAGCGGTGCGAGCAAGGGCGAAGGGCTGGGGAATCAGTTCCTTGGCCACATTCGCGAGGTCGATGCCATCGCCCAAGTGGTTCGCTGCTTCGAGAGCGCCGATATCGAACACGTCATGGATACGGTCGATCCTGTCCGCGACATCGAAGTCATCAATACGGAGCTGATCCTGGCCGATCTCGACAGCGTCGAGAAACGAAAACAGCGGCAGCAAAAGGCCGCCAAGTCTGGCGACAAAAAGATCATCGCCGAAATCGAAATTCTGGACCGGCTGGAGAAGCACCTGGGCGAAGGCAAACTTGCCTACAGCATGGAGACTACACCGGAAGATCGCGCGCTGATCCGGCCGCTGTTCCTGCTCACCGCAAAGCCGATGCTGTATGTCTGCAATGTCGGCGAGGGAGAGCTGGCGGATCCGGACTCCAACGCCTGGGTTGGCAAGGTAAAGGAATACGCATCGCACCAACTCGGTTGCGAGGTTGTGGTGGTTTCGGCCGACATCGAATCGGAGCTGGTGATGCTGCCGGAAGAGGAGCGCAAGGAGTACCTGGATAGCCTGGGCGTTACCGAAGGCGGCGCGGGGAACCTGATTAAGGCGGCGTATCATCTGCTGGGCCTGCGGACGTATTTGACCACCGGCGAAAAGGAGACCCGTGCGTGGACAATCCATGCTGGCGACAAGGCGCCCGTGGCCGCTGGCGTGATTCATTCCGACTTCGAAAAAGCCTTTATCTCGGCCGAGACGATCGCGTACGAGGATTTGGTTGCGTGTGGCAGCTTTGCGCATGCGCGTTCCATCGGCAAGCTGCGGACGGAAGGCAAGGAGTACGTCGTGCAGGATGGCGACGTGATGGAATTCAAGACTTTCGTTTAGGCCGGGAACTCCTGGGCGAAGGCATGGGCCTGTGGATCTCCGACCGTCCGTAGATGCTCTCGAAGCAGCCCGCGCATCCGTTTCCGCTCCTCGGCAAAGGCCGGATCAGCGGCCAAATTCCGGAGCCCATCCGGGTCCGCCGCGAAGTCATAGAGCTCTTCGCGGTGACGCGTGGAAAACAACTTGACACGCTGGGCGACCCGCGGATCGCTGGCCGCTGCCTCGACCATCGCCTTCCAGCTAAGCCCCGCCTGCCCGTTGCCGCGGAACTCGCGCTTTCCGTCGGCCCAGGCGTTCCAGATGTAGCCGAAACGCCGTTCCTGCACGCACCGCATTTCGAACCGCGCGCGAGCACTCGTTTCGTGAAAAACAGTGAAGATCCTCTCTCGTTTCGCGGGCTTGCCTCGCAAGACGGGAACCATACTTTGGCCGTCCAGGCCGGCGACGGGTTCTAGGCCGGTGGCCTCCAGAATTGTGGGCGTGAAGTCGATGCCACTCAGAAGGTCCGTACGATTCACGGCGCCAGATTTGGTCACCCCGGGCCACCGGACTATCCATGGAGTTTTGGTGCTGTGCAGGTAGCAGTTCGTTTTGGCAAAGGGCAATGCAATGCCGTTGTCGCTCAGGAACATCACGAGCGTCCGCTCTCGAAGCCCCGCTTCGTCCAGGGCACGCAAGACAGCTCCAACAGATTGATCGGCGCGATGGGCCGAGGTGTAGTATTCCGCAAGCTCTTTTCGGACGCCGGGAATGTCGGGCAGGAACGGCGGCACCCAGGCTTCTTCCTCGGTGACCCTCCTGGTGAAGTCCATGGTTTGACCGAACGTGCGTATTTCGTCGGCGCTACCCGCGTAGGGCCGGTGCGGATCATCGCTGTTGGCCATGAGGAAGAACGGCTTGGCTGCGGCCTTGGCCTGCGCAAAGAAATCCCTTGCGGCTTCGTAGTAGCGCTGCGGCGACCGGCCACGGCCCAGGGGTTCCCGCTCCAACACGACGTCCCAACAGAACTTCGCGGCCGGCGTCAGGTGCTCGACCTTCGAAAAAATCCCTTGAAAATATCCCGCCTTTTGCAACTGTTCCTGCAGCGTCGGCACGTTCGAATGAATCGGCTGGAATCCTTCAGCCCCGTTCCGGTGCGGGTACCGTCCAGTCATTAATGCGCTGCGGCAGGGTTGGCAGACGGCGATGGTCACATGGGCGTGTTCGAAACGCGTACCTTCGGAGGCGAGCTTGTCGATGTTCGGGGTCAAGCCTTGCACCTGGCCGCCGAAACAGTTCGGCGTATTCCAGTTCATATCGTCGACCGTGATAAGCAAGACGTTGAGCCGCTTCGGCTGAGCGAGGAGCGACAATGAGGGCAGGAAGCTGCGCCGGGACAAAGGCATGATGAAGCAGTATAACGTTTAGATAGAATCAATCCGGAATGAAGATCCTACTTGTAACCGCCCTCCTCGGCACACTCGCCGCGCAACCCGTTGTTATCGACACTCCCAAACCGGCCCCGGAGTGGGCCCTGTGGCAGCGCCAACTGTTGAAGGAATACTGGCCCGCATCGCAGGAGTTCGTCAAGCGATACACGCGCCCCGACGGTACGCTGATTTGGCGCAAGGAGTGGCCCGGTATGGACGGCAGCGACGACGGCTACGAGAGCTTTTACAACTTTCCGCTTTACCACGCGCTGGGCGGCGATGCCCGGATGGACCCGTTGGCCAGGCATCTTTGGGACAAGGTCACAGAACTGTTCACCAAGTACGGCACCGTTCACAAGGAGTTCGACTCCTATTACGACTGGATGCACCACGGTGAAAGCTACGTCAATTTCTACTTCTTCGGCTTATCGAATCCGTACGAACCGCGGATGCGAAAGCGCGCCTTGGATTTCGCCAAACTTTATACGGAGGGTCCCAACTGGGACCCCGTACACAAACGGATCACTTCCCCCATTAATGGGTCCAAGGGGCCGCGATTCGTCAACACCGCCGAGGATTGGGTGACCCATCGCGACGTTCTTTCCCACTACCCGCTGCCGTTTAACGACATTCCCAATGTGACCGAATCGATGGCTTGGGAAGACGACAAACGATTCCCGTCCATTCTCGAATCGATGAACAAGCGGATGATGCGGGCCGACGTGCCGCTGAACCTCGCGGCCACCTCGTTGATCGCGAACGCCTACATGTACACGGGCGACGAAAAGTACAAGACTTGGATCACGGAGTACGTCGAAGCCTGGATGCGCCGCGTCAAAGAGAACAACGGCATCATTCCGGACAACATCGGCCCGAACGGAAAAATCGGCGAGACCATGGACGGCAAATGGTACGGCGGCTACTACGGCTGGCGTTGGCCCCACGGTCTATTCAATCAGTTGGAGGCCACGATGATCGGCGGCGCGAACGCTCTGCTGCTGACCGGCCAGGCGAAGTTCCTGGATCTGCCGCGATCCCAGCAGACCTACATCGCCAACGTGGCGAAGTCCGAGAACGGCAAGCTGCTGGTGCCAAACCGTCACGCCGAACAGGGCTGGTACGACTGGCGGCCCGCCGAGCCCCAATACCCCGTCAACCTTTGGTACATGAGCTTCGACAATGCCGACCGTGGCTTCCTACACAAGCTTGTGGATATGCCCGCGCTGACGAATGCACCGTATCGCAAAGCCAAGGGCGACGACAAGAACGAGGGTCCCTGGATGCTATTTCTGGAGGGCAAAAATCCGAGCTGGCCCGTCGACGTTTTGAAGGGTAACTACGCCGAGTGCCTCCGCCGGCTCGCCAAGATTCGCACAGACAAGATGCCGCCGGAAGAGATGAACGTTCACCATTGGCAAGAACGGAATCCGATTGTACTGGAAGGGCTGGTGCAACAGATGATGGGAGGGCCGAATCACATCTACCACGGCGGCTTGCTGCACGTTCGCCTTCGGTACTTCGATCCCGCCCGCAAGCGTGCCGGGATTCCAGAAGACGTCGGCGCGCTTGTCGACCAGATCAGCGAGACCTCCGTGCGCGTGACGCTGGTCAACACCTCTTCGACCGAGACGCGAGAGACCATACTGCAGGCCGGCGCGTTCGGCGAGCATCAGTTTCTGAGTGTCGACGACGGTAAATCGAAGCGCGACTTAAACGGCAAACACATGACGGTGCGGCTGACGCCGGGCGCCGTTGGCACGCTGAACATCTCGATGAAGCGCTATGCCAACAAGCCGTCGTATGAGTGGCCGGCTGGCGTGCGCTAGAACTCCGGCATCATGCAGCCGATCGGCTGCCCCGGGGGCGGTTCGACCGGCTTGGGAACGGGGATGATCTTAGGGTCTTTCTGAAAGCGGTCGATCTGCTGCGCGGCGAAAACATACATCGCGCGCCAATCGTCCCCGCCGGTCTTCGCGCGGAGTGCGACTCGCAAGCTTTCAAGAGAGGCGTGGGCTTGCGCCCGTACGCCAGCGGCGGCCTGTTCGTTTGCGGCCAAGACCATAAGGTGATGCAGCACGGCCATGTTGACCGCCTTCTGGACTTCGCTGCGCATCCCAGGCTCATGGCGGGCGTGCCAGGTCGCTTGCAGAAGCCCCCGGAGAACGGCGACGAACCCCGGCTGCGACCCATCCCGGGCTTTCAGTTGATCCAGCCGCGCAGCGCGCTCCGCGTTCAGCAGCAAGCCGAGCGTATGGTGCGCGGCGGTTTCCGCGGCCGCCACGGCATCGAATGTGCGCCCGGTACGGCTCTGGAACTGTTCACGCGTTTCGGGGTATCCGTAGGCGATGGGAGGGATTTCCCGGAGAAGCCGCTCGGGCAACTCCAGCGTGCCGGGCTGCAGCGTTCGCAGCAGCGCGGCCAGCGCACGGTTCTGTTCCACGGCAGGCACCACGCGTGTAACGAATTGCCCGTCGCCCTTCAGCGCGAAATTGTAGTCAACGCCGCCCAGCGACTTCGCCGCCGCTTCCACCTGGTACCGGTGCATCAGGTAGACGGGTACCAGAGTATCGGCCATTTGACTCATCGGCGCGCCGTCGCGAATGACATTGGAGTTGAACCGTTCCAGCACCTTTGCCCGCAGCTCCATCACTCGCTGCAACTCGTCGATGGCGTTCTTGCCGTTGTCCCAAAGGTGCGCCGAAGGATGAGAGCCACCGGGATCGCGCGCCTCGTCGTCGGCCATAAAGCGGAGACCCCTTGATAATGCGTCGCGCAGAATCCGGTCCAGCGCCGCGGCTTCGTCGACGCGCGGCGCGAAGTGCTGGTACCCCCACGCGATCGCCACCTTGTCCCACTCTCCGATTCCGGTCGCGTAGGCGCTGGATAGATCAATGCCGCCGGAAGCGGCAAGCGAGACCAGCGGGTGGGGATAGTCCATCACGCTCGCGCGATCGTTCACCGACGATGCAAAGTTGTGCGTCAGTCCGATGGTGTGCCCCACTTCGTGCGCGCTCAATTGCCGAATGCGCGCCAACGCCATTTCCCGCATGGCCGGATTCACGGGTTTGCCGCTCTCATACGGCGCCAGCAGGCCTTCGGCGATCAGATAGTCCTGCCGCATTCGCAGCGAGCCGAGAGTCACGTTGCCCTTCAGAATCTCGCCCGTCCGCGGATCGGTGACCGCGCTGCCATAGGACCAGCCGCGCGTGGAACGGTGGACCCAGTGAATCATGTTGTAGCGGACATCGAGCGGATCCGCATCGGCGGGCAGCACCTCCACCTGGAACGCGTTGCGGTAGCCGGCGGCTTCAAAGGCCTGGTTCCACCAGCGGGCGCCCTCCAGCAGAGCGCCGCGAATCGGCTCCGGAGTCGCGTTATCGACGTAATAGACGATGGGCTTCACCGCCTCGGACACCTGGGCCGAGGGATCGCGCTTCTCCAGGCGATGCCGAATCGCGAGGCGCTGCGCCGTGGATTCGCCAAGCGGCGCGGCGTAGTCGAAAAACGTTAAAGGGATGAAGCTTGAGCGCGTATCAAACCGGCGAGGCTTGTAGCCCGGCTCCGGCAACCGAACAAACGAATAGTGTTCACGCAACGTGACGGATTCCGCATCGGGGGTGACTTCACTTACATAGCGCCCCTGCACGTCGCCGGTGAACGTCAGGCTGACCTCCATCTCGGTGTTGTCCGGAAAGTTCCGCGTTCGATCCATGTACACGGCGGACCGCGAAGCGTCCACGCGATAGGCGCCCGAACGTGCGCCGCGCAACCGGCTGGCGGCGTTGTGGCCGTCCCGCAGGATGAACGGCGTAACGTCGATCAGGACACGGGCACCCTCCTCGGCGGTAACCGGAAAGCCCCAGTGCGTCGACTGCGCGAAGGCATCTTCGACGGCCCGGCGTTCGGCGGCATCGTTGCTGTTGGCACGGAAACGGACGTTTTTCTCGACAAGGAGCACTTTGGGACCTACACGGCGAAAATGCAGAATTCGCGAGCGCCCGATTTGATTGCGGTCCAGTCCCACATCGTTCGAGCCCAGGCCGCCGGCTAGAGACGTGTAGAAGAGGAACTCCTCACCCATTCGTTCGATTTCCAGAAAGAGGTTTCCACTCTTCTCATCCCAATATAGGGGCAGAAATCCGGCATGTTTCTTCATGCCACTGGTCTTTTCCTGAATCGTAGCCGCCTGCGCGGCGCATAGACAAAATAGGAGAAACACGCGCATTGCTCGATTATTGCCTAGAATGCAAAGCGCCCGGGCCGGCAAGCCCGATCATTCGCGTGAGAAAATGGTGCTTTCATGCAGAATTCTCGCATCCTCGCCGCCCTGCTGGCCTCATCCCTCGGGCTCTTTTCGCAATCACCGCTTGGAACAGTCACCGGACAAGTCGTCGATCCTTCAGGCGCCGTGGTTCCGGGAGCATCCGTCCGGCTGACGAATACGGGCACAAACGTCGAGAGCCGTTCGCAATCGAACGACAGCGGACTCTATCTGTTTGCCAACGTCCTGCCGGGCGACTACACGCTCTCCGTAGAGGCGAAGGGATTCAAGACGCTAACCACTACCGCCTTTCCCGTCGCCGCCTATCGCACGAGCCGCCGAGACCTGAACGTCGTGGTTGGCGAGACGACCAACACGGTGGAAGTGACCAGCGAGGCTGCCACGGTGCTGCAATTCGAGAGTCCGTCGATCGCGACTTCGTTAACCATGAAGCAGGTTCGGGAACTGCCCACGAATCTGCGAAGCGTGTTCAACGCCGCCGGCGATTCCGGCATCATTTTCCAGATGATGCCGCTGACGGTGCCTGGCCTAGTGCAGGTGGGCGCAGGGGCGGCGTGGATCACACCAGGAGCCGGCGCCAACGCCGTCAAGACGAAGGTCGACGGTATTGAGGCCAACTTCGGAAACTTCGGCACGCCCGATCCGGTATCGCAGCCCTCCATGGAGTCGGTGAGCGAATTCACGGCCAACATTCTTTCGAACAAAGCCGAGTTTGGCGGAATGGGAGTCATCACCTCCGTCACGCGATCGGGCTCCAACCGGTTTCACGGCGACCTCTTCTGGTACGGCCGCAATTCAGCGCTGGACGCGCGAAACACGTTTTCCGTCGCCAAACCGTTCCAGAACATTCACAACTACGGCGCAACATTTGGCGGGCCGCTGAAAAAGGACAAGACGTTTTTTCAACTCACTTTCGATCAGACGAAAGGCTCGCGCGCCTATCTGTTTAGCCCGAACGTTCCAACTCTCGCCATGCGCAACGGGGATTTTTCCGGAATGGCCGCATTGCGCAACCCATTTTCCGGCGTGAATCCGTTTGACGGCAATCGCATTTTGCCGCAGTTCATGAGCGCCCAGGCGCGGCGTGCGCAGGAAGCGCTGTTTCCCCTCCCCAATTTCGGCGCACCGTCGCTGCAGACGGCGAACTACCGGGCCGCATTCAACGGGCCTGAGACCCACGACATTTACGAAGCGCGTTTCGACCAAAATTGGACATCCGGGCATTCCAGCTTCGCGCGATACCAGTGGAAAAAGAGCGACTACAAGATTCCAGGCGCGCGATCCACGCTGCCGCCCGAGGCCGTTGGGACGTCCACCAATATCCGGGAAGTACACGTTGCCACTCTTGGCGACGTGGCCACGATTCGTCCAAACATCTTCAACGAGGCGCGATTCGGCTTCGTGGTTCTGTCGTCGAAGTCCTTCGCCGACGTCACCGGCCAAGGGCTGTTGGACCGTATTGGGATTCAGGGACTACCTCCTCGCGGCGGCGCCCCGGGAATTCCGGTTCTCAATATCACCGGAATTAACTCCGCACTGCAAACACTCCTGAACCCGGTCAATGACGGGCACTGGCAGTTTTCCAACAACCTCACGTGGACCGCCGGACGTCACTCAATGAAATTCGGCGTCGAGTATGTCAACTGGTTCGTCAACCGGTACCTTCCGGCCGTGCAGGGCCTCTACGGGAGCTTCAGCTTTACGAATCGCTGGACAGGCAATCCGTACGCCGACTTCCTGCTTGGCCTGCCCACGGCCGTAACGCGAATCGACCCATATCCCGCTCAATTCAATCGATGGCACGATCTGTCCTTTTACGCTCAGGACGATTGGAAACTGACGAGCCGCCTGACACTCAGCTACGGCCTTCGCTACGAATACAACCAGCCTGCCAGCGCTCGCGACGGCATCATGTTCGGCTTTGATCCCGGAAGCGGCGCCGTGATCGTGCCGGAGGAAGGGTCCCGGCGCGCGTTCAGCCCCTTCTTCCCGGTGGATGTTCCGATCGTTACGGCCCAGAGTCTCGGCATCCCGAAATCGCTCCGCCGAGCCGATCGAAACAATTGGGCCCCCAGGTTCGGCTTCGCGTATCAGTTCAACAGCCGCACAGTGCTGCGCGGCGGCGCTGGACTCTTCTACGGTCACTTTTCGGGAGCGTCTGTGCTGGCAGGCGGGCCGTTCTCTCTCTCGACGACGTCGAACAACAACATCGTCAATGGCGTTCCGGTGTTCACTTTCGAGCGGCCTTTCGCGGCCGCGGGGGTTCCCGGAGCATTGAATCTAAACGGCATTTCGCCCGATCTCCGCGCGCAGTTGTCGAATCAGTATTCGCTGACGTTGGAGCGGGAACTCGGTGCAGGCATGGGGATTCGAGTCAGCTACATCGGCTCGAAGGGCTCGCAGTTGCCCTATCAAAGGAACATCAACCAGCCCCGCGCGTCCTCGACCCCGTTCACCGCAGCCCGGCGTCCCTATCCGCGCTACAACAACATCACTTACGCCGAGAGCGGCGCGAACAACCTCTACAACGGCCTGCAGGTACAGTTCAACCGGAGCTTCCGGAATGGCTTGTTGATCACGTCCGCCTGGACGCTGGCCAAGCAGTTGAGTGAAGTGGACGATACCGGAAACGCCGAGTTGAACACGACGATCGAAGACGCCTACGACCGGGCTCGAGACCGCGGCAACGTCTATTCCATTCCGCGGAATCAGTGGATGAATCAAGTGATGTATGAGCTGCCATGGGCGAAGAACAAGCTTTGGGGTGGATGGCAGATCGCGGCGCTGATAAACCTTAGCACCGGGAACTTTCTGAATCCGCTGTTTGCCGGATCGGACCCTTCGAACACGAACACCGTGGGCGGGCGGCCGGACAAATTGAGCGACACGCGGTATCCCAAGACGCTTGCGGCCTGGTTCGACCGCGCAGGTTTCGGTGTGCCCGCGGCCGGCCGCTTCGGCAACGCCGAACGAAACTCCGTCACCGGGCCAGGATACGCCATCTTCAACGGTGGGATTCAGAAGGGGTTTGCTTTTGAACGCGCGGGCAAGCTTACTTTGGGAGCGAACTTTCAGAATGTGTTGAATCACGTGAACTACGGTCAGCCGAATATGACGTCGAATGTGGCCGCGGGCGGCGTGATTACCTCCACTCACATCTTTCCGGCGGCGGGAACGTCGCGGCTGGGGCAGTTGGTTATGCGATATAGCTTCTGAGAATTCTCACCTTCGGATGCGCTTTCCGTTGAAAATTTACGCTTAGAATCCTGGAAGGGTTGCACGCCGCTTTGCCGAGGGCGCACCCAAAGGAGAAAGCGCCATGAATCTGGAACACGTTCCCGCAGGCGAAAACGACGCCATTCAACAAATCGTTGATCTCACAATCGAACAAATGAAAGGCCGCTACCCGGCAGGCAAGACGATCCTGAGGGGCGTACACCCGAAGGATCATGGGTGCGTCTCGGCTCGATTCGAGGTGCATTCCTCGTTGCCGGAAACGCTTCGCACCGGCATCTTTGCAAATCCGGGCCGAGTCTACGAGGCCTGGATCCGGTACTCAAACGCATCGCTCCGGATAGGGCGGGACTCGGCGCCGGGTAAGAACGGCCCGCACGGAAGCCGGGGAATGGCGATCAAGTTGATGGGCGTGACAGGAGACCCTCTGCTGCCGGAGTACGGCCCTATGACGCAGGACTTGCTGATGATCAACCAGCCTGTGTTTGCGTTCTCGAACGTGGAGGACTACTTGGCCCTTTCGGAAGCCATCAAGACTGGAGGCGACGAGAGTGAAGGCAAGGGCTTTTTCGAACGGAAAGTAACCGGAGCGGCGGCTGCACGGCTGGCGCGGACCGGCACGATTGTACGGCAAGTGAAGCAGGCGACGGCGATGGCACAGGCACCCTTTACATTCCAGCCTCCACCGGTCAGCCCGGTGGACAATCAGTACTTCAGTGGATCCGCGTTCCTGTTCGGCGAGGGCCGCGC
Organism: Acidobacteriota bacterium; assembly: GCA_016871155.1. GTDB lineage: Bacteria > Acidobacteriota > Terriglobia > Bryobacterales > Bryobacteraceae. Next base: position 12,826 of record VFZO01000061.1, read on the forward strand.
GATGAAGTTTTCGGCGAAGCCCGTGGACCCGCACAGCGGTGAGGCGCCCGACGGCGACGACGAGAACTATCTGCGAACGGCGCTGCACAAGCGGTTGACCGCTCCCGATGCGCAAGAAATCGTTTTCGATTTTCTGGTGCAAGTGCGCAGCGCGGCCGAACTGGAAGGCAAGATAGAAACGGAGATCGAGGACGCCTGCCGCGAGTGGACGGATCCGTTCGTCAGCGTCGCCACGATTCGGATTCCCCCGCAGGATTTCGAAACGGAAGAGCGGCGCGCGTACTGCGAGCGCCTTGTGTTCACGCCCTGGCACGGGCTTCGAGAACATCGTCCGCTGGGTGGGATTAACCGTTTGCGATTGGCCGTTTATAAGGCTTCCGCCGCTCTGCGCGGCGGCGGCTAAGGCCCGGCTACGGCTTCCCGGCCGGCTTCTCGTAGCTGTCGATGATCTTGGGCCGTTCGCCCGCTGTTGAGAGGCCGGCGGCGAGCATCAATTTTGTGATGGCCAGGATTGTCGGCGTATCCGGGCGAGGAATCCTGGTGGCGTACCCCTCGGCGATGAACAGCGGCGTCCCGCCGGCCTTGTTTTTGTTGTTCCAAATGCGCGGATCGGCGCCTCGCTCGGCCAGCAACTTCATGACCATCGGGCTGATATTGTACGCGGCGCCGTGCATGGCGGTGTCGCCGTTGTTGTCCACGGTATTGACGTCCGCCCCGAGATCGAGGAGCATCTTTACGGCCTCCAGAGCCTCACTCTCTTCGCCCGCCTCCTCTTGCGGCTCATTCGTGCCCACGCCGGCGGCGGCCATGAGCGGGGTCGTATTGTCGAAATTCGGAAGCAGCGGGTCCGCACCCAACTCGAGCAGCAGCCGCATAAGCGCTACGTCGCCGCGATCAGCCGCGAAGAGAAAGGGCGTCGCGCCGCCGGACCCCAGACTGGAAGAAGTCGCCGTTTGTTTGGGTGAGTCCTGCGGCAATCGAAAGTTGACCTGCGCTCCCCGCTTTACGAGCTCGCGCACGAAGTCCGCACTCGACAGCCGGCCCAGGCCGGTTGGCACGGCGGGATCGCTCCCGTCGCTCGAATCCGGCCTCCTCACTCCGGCGATCGCGTGCAATGGCGTGAAACCCGTGCTTACATCGTTCGGGCTGACGCCGGCGTCGATCAGCGCGATCGCAAGTTCGAAGTGGCCGTTTTGAATGGCAAGCATAAGCGGCGTCGTGCTTCGGGCCGGAGACTGGCGCGCCCTGGAATTGGCGCGCATCATCGCGGTGGCGCTGGCGCCCGCGGCGAGGAGCGCGCGGGCCGTCTCGAGGCGCCCGCTTCGCACGGCAAACAAGAACGCGTTCAGACCGGAATCGACAGTCACGTTGATATCGGCGCCTGCGGCGATGAGCGTGCGAACCACCTCCGTGTGACCCTCGGCGGCAGCCCACATCAGCGCCGTCTGCCCGAGCCGCTCGCGCGTTTCGGGGCGGGCATCGCGGGCAAGAAGGGCCTTGACGATTTCGACGCTGCCGGAGCGCGCAGCCAACATTAGAACAGATTCCCCGCCCTTCATTTTGGCGTCGGCCGCGGCTCCCGCGTCCAGGAGCAGCTTAGCGACGGCGGCATTACCGTTGATGCAGGCTTGAGCCAGCGGCGGCACTCCGTAACGGTTCACCGCATTCACATTCGCACCCGCGCGCAAGAGCAAAGCGGCACTCTCCGCGTCGTCGTGGTGGGCGGCCCAATGCAGCGCCGTGGTTCCGTCCGCCTGAGCAACGTTCGCGCCGGCGCCCTCGGCCAGAAGCTTGCGAACGCTGGACGTGTCGCGCTGTTCGGCGGCGTCGGCAAGCAATGCGGATGACGGCGAGGCGCCCAGACCTGCCGCAGCCAGAAAGAGCCCACAGAGAGCAAGCCGGTGCATTCGATCCCTCCTAGCCAACGTCCACGCGCTCAAAGAGGTCTTCGACCTTGCCGGTGCTATCGACGAACGAGTCGAGATGAATTCCAACGCGGTCCAGAAGCGTGAGGTGAAGATTAGACAGATTCGTGCCATTTTCGTAGCGAATATGCCGGCCGCCCTTCAATCCGGTCTTGGCCCCGCCCGCGACCAGGATGGGGAGGTTCTCATGATCGTGAAGGCTGGGGTTCCCCATGCCGCTTCCGTATAAATACACCGAGTGATCCAGTAGCGATCCATCGCCATCTGGCGTTGCCTTCATTCGCTGCAGGAATTCGGAGAACAGCTTGACGTGGTAGTTGTTGATCTTCGCGATCTTGGCGACCTTCACGGGATCGTTGCCATGGTGACTGGTGGGATGATGCGGATCCAGGACACCGATCTCCGGGTAGGTCCGATTGCTCTGCTCACGAGTGAGTTGGAAGGTGATGACCCGCGTGATATCCGCCTGGAAGGCGAGGATCTGGAGATCGAACATGAGCTTGGCGTGATCGGCGAACGCTGCGGGGACACCAATAGGGCGGTCCATGTCGGGCGTCCTGTTATCATTCACAGCTTGCTCGGCGCGTTCGATTTCGCGCTCCACCTGGCGCACGCTATCCAGATATTGATCGAGCCGGACGCGATCCGGAGCGCCCACGCGCCGCTTCATCCGGGCGATCTCATTGGTGAAGGAGTCGAGCAGACTAGCACGGTTGCGCAGCGCGGCACGGCGAGCGCTGGCGTTTCCGCCTTCGCCGAAGAGCCGCTCGAATACAACGCGCGGATGCGCTTCGGAGGGCAACGGTGTTGTGGGCCCAGACCAGGAGAGACAGTTCTGATACACACACGCGTAGCCGTTGTTGCAAACGCCGGCCAACGGATGAAGATCCATTGCCAGTTGAAGCGACGGGAGCTGTGTCTCGCGGCCCATTTGATTGGCCGCGATCTGATCGGCGGTGATGCCAAGTAAGTAGTCCGAACTCTCGGTGTGCTTGGAACTCGCCGCACTTAGGAATGCCGCGTTCGACGTGTCGTGCGTGCCGGGATAGGCATTCGGCAGACGCATATTTGTGATGACGGTCACTTGATCCAGCACCGGCCGGACCGGCTCGAGGCTGGGCGAGAGCTCGCCTAGCTTTCCTTGACCGGGCGGCGTCCATCGCGAGTGATCGCATCCCATTGGGACAAAGACGTAGCCCAGCCGCTTGACCGGCTTAGCGGGCGTTTGCGCCCACGCCGTAGCGGCGGGGATCATGGCGTCGAGCAAGGGCAGCGCCAGCGCGGCTTGCGCACTTTTCAGGAGAGTTCGCCGGGGAATCGCCTTCTTCGCCAGAAACATTGTGTTCGTCCTTCTACCTTATTCTTCGCGCGTTTGCCCGCGCGAGCTTTTCCGGGGCCGCCGGTTCGGCACGCCGCATTTGAAACGGCATGCTCTTCGCAATTCCAAGAATGATTGACGAGAAGCGGTAATCGGCCTTCTCCGCGTCTCCGGCGATCTTGCGCACGGCCGGCGCGTCGTAGTATTCAATGCCCCGCCCGAGCGCGAACGTCAGCAGGTTCTCGGTCAACGCGGTGACGAAGAGCTCCGGACGGCGTAGCAAAGCGCTTTCCAGACCGTCGATACCGCGGAACTCTTCGCCGCCAGGAATAGCGCCAGTGGCGTCGACGGGGCGGTCTTCCAGCTCCAGGTCGCGCCATTGGCCAACGGCGTTGAAGTTTTCGAGCGCAAAGCCCACCGGATCTATGGTGCGATGGCAGCTTGCACATGCGGCGTTGGAGCGGTGCGCGGCCAGGCGCTCCCGCATTGGAAGGTTGGCGGCCATCGTGCTCTCCTCGAGCGCAGGGACGTTCGGCGGCGGCGACGCAGGCGGCGCGCCCAAAATGTTGCGCAACACGAGTACGCCGCGCAGCACCGGCGAGGTGCGGGTCGCGTAGGATGTGACCGAAAGTACGCTGCCCTGCCGCAGCAGACCCCCGCGCCGGCTCTCCGGGGCGAGAGTTACGCGGCGGAGACGGCTGCCGTACACGTTCGGAATTCCGTAGTGCTTGGCCAAGCGCTCGTTGAGAAACGAGTAATTCGCAGACAGAAACGTCCGGACGCTGCGATCCTCGCGCACTACGCTGTCGAAAAAGAGTTCGGTTTCCTGCCGCATCGACTGACGAAGGTTCTCGTCAAAATCCCGGAAGAGATTTCCGCTTGGCACGACGGCGCCAATGTTCCGAAGCCGCAGCCATTGGCCAGCGAAGTTTGTGGCAAGATTGAGCGACCGCCGATCCGCCAGCATGCGGCGCACCTGCTTTTCGAGTTCGCCGGGCACACCCAACTTGCCGCGTGCGGCCACGTCGAGCAGCTCGTCGTCTGGAATACTGCTCCAAAGGAAGAACGACAAACGCGAGGCGAGATCGATATCGTTCACCCGGTAGACTCCATTGGCTGCAACCTTGACCGGATCGCTTTCTACCCGGAACAGGAAACTAGGATTCGTAAGCACCGCCGTCAGCGCCATCGTAATGCCCGAGTCGAAATCTCCCTGAGCGCGGCCCTGGCGGAAGAAGGCCATGGGCGCCTCCAAGTGGGCCTTTTCAACCGGACGCCGATAGGCGCGCCGCACAAGGGAGGAAAGGATCGCCGCGGCGCATTTCTCTTCCCCGGCCTTGTCGTTGCCGGCAGGCCGGCATGTGAACAACCGCCGCCGGCTGGGCGTATCCGCCGCCCCTTTGGCCGCGTAGGGTCCGGTGACAGCGAGCCGGTCCACGGCCGGCACGGTGCGCGGATGACGCCGGTCGTTGAAACGCGACTCGGTCGGCTGCCTGGCGGTATCGATGAGCGAGGAGCCCTCCCTGACGAAGGTCACGGCGACCTGATGGGGGCCGGCCTTGACAGCGAGGCGGGTCTTCAATGGCTTTTCGTTTAAAATCTCGTCGCCGATGGAGGCCCGCGATACGGTAAAGGTGTGCATCGGCACGCGATCGATCAGGACCAGCATTTCGTGCTGACGGGAATCGCGCAACCCGCTGATGACGCCGGCCAGATCGCGCATGAGCGAAACCTGAAAGTCGTACTCGCCATCCTGCGGGAACGTATAGGTCGTAGAGAACCCGCCGCGAGTGCCGAGCGGCAGGCCCGGCAGGTGGCCCTCCTGCGTTAGGTCAGCGGCCAAGCTGATCGTGTCGCTGACGAGAGATGTCTGCGTTGTCCCCACGGCCAGCCGGCTGATTTTCTGCGCGGCGGCGATATACCGGTTCAGCAGCGTCGGCGACAGGTCGCCGACATTCACGTTGTCGAAGCCGTGTCCGCTTTCATCGGCCGGAAGCATCGAAGCGGCGTCAATATCAAGGGCCAGGAGATCGCGAATGGCGTTCTGGTACTCGGTTCGATTCAAGCGCCGCAGAGACTCGGTCCTGCCTGGGTTCGGCTGCACGGCAGAAGCCGCATCGAGCGAGGCCTCTATCCAGACAAGCATGGCGCGGCGATCGGCGGCGGGTGGCTGCGGCACATTCGGGGGCGGCATAACCCCTGTCCGCATCTTGCGGGCGACCTTCTCCCACAACTCCGGTTGCGCACCGAGCCTTGCGACGTCGGCGTGCGCAAGGCTCAGGCCACCGCTTTTCATGCCGTCGTTGTGGCACGCCACACAAAAGCGATCCAGAAACTGCCGTGCATCCGCGGCGGGATTCCCGTGCGCGGGGAGCACGAGGACACCCGCCAAGGCCGCAACCCACGCACGCAAGGGCCCGGCGTTGGACCCGTTCACGGCCATCGACAGCCCTCCCTGTCTAACTGGTCCATCATTCCTCGATTCTATTACCAACGCTGGTTTGTGCCAACAGGGCTGGCCAGCCTGGAGCCTCGAGAGCCAAAACCCGGCAAAGCGTGGTTCCGCTATCATGGCCGCAAGCCCCATGTCTAAGCTCGCACTCCTGCTCTCGTCCGCCGTCTTCGCACAAACGCCCGCCCTGCAATCGATCGTCGAACGCATGGAACGGTACCGCGTCACGCCGGATATCACCTATCAGACCGCCAGTGGTGTCGACCTAAAGCTCGACGTCCACCGCTTTCAGACCGCCGAACCCAACGTCACGGTCGTCTACATCCACGGCGGCGGCTGGCCGCAGGGCTCCACGAAAGCGACCTACGCCCACTGGCTGCTGCCGTACCAGGTGATGGGTTGGCATATTGTCAATGTCGAGTACCGGCATTCTTCGATCGCCCTGGCGCCCGCCGCCGTCGAGGATTGCCTCTGCGCCCTTCGGTGGGTCTACCGCAACGCCAAGCAGTACGGCTTCGACACCAGCCGCATCGTCGTCACCGGCCACTCCGCGGGCGGGCATCTGGCCTTAATGACCGGAATCACCCCGGCTTCCGCCGGACTCGACCGCCAGTGCCCCGGCACGGAGGACTTGAAGGTCGCCGCCGTGGTCAACTGGTTCGGCATCACCGATGTTGGAGAAATACTGGACGGTCCCAACACACAGACCTACGCGCTCCGGTGGTTTGCCGCCATGCCCGGCCGCGATGCGGTGGCCAAGCGGGTCTCGCCGCTCTCCTACGTGCGCGCGGGCCTGCCGCCGGTCATCACCGTCCACGGCGACGCAGACACCACCGTTCCGTACCCGCACGCGGTGCGGTTGCACGACGCGCTGGCCGCCGCGAAAGTCTCGAACGAACTGGTTACAGTCAAGGGCGGCAAGCACGGTTACTTCGGCGTCACACCAACACAGGATGCCTACAAAAGAATCTTCGACTTCCTCAGCCAGCTCGGCCTGAAATCGACGGATTAAGTTTTCCCGGAACTTTCCGAAGACTTTCAGCGTTGCTTTATCAGACTGTCTAGGTGTAGACTGTCTGATGAAATGTCACGAGACAAGCAAGACCTAATGCCCGGAACGCTCGACATGTTGGTGTTGAAGACGCTCACGCGCGGGCATCTGCATGGCTACGCCATCGCACAGTTGATCGCTCAGATCACTGAGGATGTTCTATGCATCGAGGAGGGCTCGCTCTACCCGGCCTTGCAGCGTCTGGAACTGAACGGATGGATCGACGGCGAGTGGGGAACAACGGCCAACAACCGCCGCGCGCGCTTTTACCGCCTCACGCCCGCCGGCCGCAAACATCTGACCAAGGAGAGCGGCCGCTACAAGAACCTTACTCACGCCATCGCCCGCGTGATGGCATTTACAGGATGAAACACATGCAGAAATGGATTCGCCGGATTCGCTATTGGCTCAACACAGACGAGCGCGCCGAAGCGCTGCGGATCGAAATCGAGACGCACCGGGCGCTGGCCGCCGGCGCCGGCGCTGCCAACCCCTTCGGCAACGCCACGCTCTACGCCGAGCGGTCGCGCGAGGTCTGGATCTGGAACTGGGCCTCCGGTCTGGCGGGCGATCTTCGCTACGCGGTTCGGACCATCCGCCGGCAGCCGGGCTACGCGGCAGTGGCCGCGCTCTCGGCCACGCTGGGCGTCGGGGTCTGCACCTTGATCTTCGGCCTTGTCAACGCCGCGATGCTCCAACCGCTGCCCGTGCGCTCCCCCGGAACCTTAGCTACCGTGACCGCGGCCGAATCCGACAGCGTTCTGGGCGGAGAGACGCTTTCATACCCAGACATCCTATCTATCCGGCAGAACGCCTCCTCGCTCGATGACCTAGCCGCGTTCCTGCCGCTGGTGGCAGGGACGATCGCAAGCGGCGGTGAGCCCCGGCGCTACTGGGGCTCTCTGGTCACGGCCAACTACTTCGATATCGCCCAGCCGCGCTTCGAGGCCGGCGGCGGATTTCGCGCTACCGAGGACGACAAACTGGGCGCGCCGCCGGCGATCGTGTTGAGCTACGGCATTTGGCAATCGCGCTTCGGCGGCGACCGCAGCCTGATCGGCCGCGAAATCGAGTTCAATAAAAAACGGGTGCGCGTCGCCGGCGTTACCGCGGCCGGGTTTAAAGGTACCGAGTTCGCCTTCTTCAGCGATTTCTGGATTCCATTCTCCATGATTCGGGAGCATGAACCCATGAACGCGCAGCAGGCCGTGGACCGGCTGAACCGCTACGACAGCCAGTGGCTCTTCGGCCTTGGACGGCTGCGTCCCGGCGCGACCATGCAGTCGGCGCGCGCTGAATTGGCGCTTCTGGCCGAACGGCAGAACCGGAGCCGGCGGAACGCGAACGAACATAGACGTTACGCCGTCGAGCGCGCCGGCCAACTCAATCCAATCGTCCGCGAGAACGCGTGGATTCTCTTCGGGCTCATCTTCGCATCCGCGGGACTGGTCCTGTTGCTGGCCTGCGCCAACGTCGCGAATCTTCTGCTGGCCCGGGCTGAGGCCCGGCGGCGCGAAATTTCCACGCGCCTGGCGATCGGCGCCGGCCGGGGCAGGCTCATCCGCCAGCTTGTCACGGAGAGCCTGGTGCTGGGACTGCTGGGCGGCCCGGCCGGCCTTGCACTGGCCGCAACGGCCATTCACCTCGCGGGCACCATGCGCCTCCCGATCGAGTTGCCGGTCGACTTCGCCATGGAGGCCGATTGGCGCGTCGGCTTATTTTGCCTCGGCCTCTGTCTGCTCACCGGGCTCCTGTTCGGCCTCGTGCCAGCCATTCGCGCTAGCCGCACCGAACTGGTCGATGGCCTCAAATCGGACAGCCCGCCCGGCGGCCTTCGCCGCTGGAGCCTTCGCAACGGACTGGTCGTCGCCCAGGTCGCCGTTTCCCTGCCTCTGCTCATCGGCTCCGCGCTGTTCCTGCGCAGCCTGGCGGCCTCGCACAACGCCGAGACTGGCTTCGGCAATCGAAACCTGGTGATGCTGGCTGTGGACCCGCAACTGCTGGGCCTTAACGGCGATCAGGTGCGCGCGCTGATCCGGAAGCTCCATGCGGAGGCGCAAGCGACACCCGGCGTCCGGACCGCCTCGCTCACCGACCTCTTCCCGCTCTCCCTCGGAGGCAATGCAACCCGTGTCTCCTCCGCCGCGACGGGCGAGGACGGCGTCCGCACCGATGTGACCAACATCCGCCCAGGGTATTTCACAACGATGGGGATTCCTTTCATCGCCGGCGAGGAGGTGCGCGAAGGGAGCTCGAATGGAGTCGTCGTCAATCAACTCCTTGCCGAGCGCCTGTTCCCCGGGCAGCCGGCCGTCGGCCGCACTTTTTCGAACTTCGGAAGAACGCTATTCATCACCGGCGTGGTGGCGAACACGAAGTCCCGCATGCTCAGCGAGCAGCCGCCGCCAATCCTCTATCCGGCGCTCGATAACGAGATCGGCCAGGAGCGAATGACGCTTGGGATCACTGTCGTGGCCCACGTCACGGGCGAACCCGGCCAGATGATCCAACCGCTGCGCGACGCCGTACGCCGCGTCGATCCGTCGCTGCCGATCTTCGACGTTCGCACATTCGAGGAGCATCTGAATCGCGCGCTCTTTCTCCCCAAAGCCGCCGCCCTGCTGTTCGGGCTCTGCGGCTCGGTGGCTCTGTTAATCGCGACGATCGGCGTCTACGGAGTGGTCAGCTACGCCGTCGCGCGCCGCAGCCGCGAGATCGGGATTCGCATGGCGCTGGGCGCGCGGAAGTCGCAGGTGGTGGGCATGATCCTGCGCGAGGGCCTGCTGCTCGCGGGCATCGGCGCCGTATTGGGCCTGGCCGGAGGCGCGGCGTTCGGCGCGGCGGCGCGCAGTGTGCTCTATGGCACCGGCTCCGTTGATGTCGTGGCCTGCGTCGCCGTCCCGGTCTTCCTTCTGCTGGTCGCCTCGGCGGCGACGTTCATCCCGGCACGCCGCGCAGCCGCGGTCGACCCGAACACGGCGCTCCGCTACGAGTAACCGTTAGAATTCCTTGCCGTTGTAGAGGCCGGACACGAACTGTTCGTAGCCGTTGTACTGCAGCGTGGCCTTCCGTTCCATGGTGGGAATTAACTGCTCGTAGGCCTGCGACCAGCGCGGATGCGGCTTCTTCGGTTCCACGTTCGAATAGAAACCGTACTCGGCGGGCTGGAGGCGGTTCCAAAACGTGGGAGGTTCGTTCGACGTAAACTCCACCCGCACGATCGACTTAATGCTCTTGTAGCCGTACTTCCAGGGAACTACCACTCGGATAGGCGCGCCGTTTTGCTTCGGCAACGGCTTGCCGTAGAGGCCAGTGACGAGCATCGTCAACGGATTCATCGCCTCGTCCATCCGTAGCCCCTCGAAATACGGCCACGGATACGGAGCCTTCGCCATGCCGGGCATCTCCTTCGGCCGGTTGACGGTTACGAAACGGATGAACTTCGCGGTAGCCTTCGGTTCCACCAACTTGATGAAAGCCGCCATCGGGAAGCCGGTCCACGGCACGGCCATTGCCCAGCGCTCGACGCAGCGGAAGCGGTATAGACGCTCCTCGAGAGGGAACTTCTTCAGAATGTCGTCGAGATCGTAGGTTTGCGGTTCCTTGACAAGTCCGGTCACCTCCACCTTCCAGGGCGCGATGTTGAACTTCCCAGTCAGATCTTTCAGACCCTCCTTTGCGTACGGGTCGAATTCGTAGTAGTTGTTGTACCCCGTTGCCGCCCACTCCGGCGTGACGGCCCGGTCCAGCGCGAACTGATCGTTCTTTTTCGCTGGATACAGGGAAGTTCCCTGCCCCGCGAGCGACGGTACGGCCAGCAAACCGGCAGCGCGCAGCACGGAACGGCGGTTCCAATACACGCTCTCAGGCGTCGCCTCGCGCTCCGGAATCTCCCAACCGTTGGGAATTCGAATCAGCATCCGTGGTAGTCTCCCTCTCTCTGTATCCTATACGGTTTTACGATTATTCCGGATGCCGTCCGATCCGGGGAACATTTCCCAGGACGTACGCGTAACAGAATGCAAGAAGGGAACATCCAACCATGTTTTGCACAGCTTGCGGTTTTTCGATGAGTGAGGATCACCGGTATTGCGCCCGCTGCGGCAAGCCGTCGAACGACGGTCAATACCAATGGAGCGCCCAACCCCAACCGGCCGCGCCCGTGCCGCCACGGCGTCTGGAGCGGAATATGTATGACCGGCGCGTGGCCGGCGTCTGTTCCGGTTTCGCCCAGTTCTTCGGCATGGACACGACGATGATGCGCCTGTTGTGGGTCGCGCTGACGCTCGTCGTGGGCCTGCCGCTGCTGGTCTATCCGGTTTGCTGGCTGGTGATGCCGCGCAACGACCTCCACCCGCGTGGTCTCCCACAGTACCAGCAGGCGTAAGGCCGCTTAGCGGCCCCACCGGGAAAGATACGCCTCGTCGGCCACGGCCTGGAGTTCCCGGTCGGCCTTGCGGAGCCATTCGTTCCGGGCCGCTTCCTTCAACTTCACCAAGAGTTCCCTATCGCGCCTAGCGATCACGACCTTTTGCTTCTGTTCGGCGATGCGCTGTCCGATAAGTGCGGCCTGGTTGGCGAAGGCCGCGAACCGGCGCCCCGCGGCTTGGCGGAACCGGTCCTGCTCCCCTAGCAGAAAGGCGTCCGGCTCAGCTGCAAGCACCGCGCGGCTGGACTCCTCCAACTCGTCCCGAAGCGTCTGCTCGGCGTGCCGCACTGCATCGAGCTCGGCGTGGATCGCCGAAAGCTTCGCCTCCTCAGACTCCAGGCGCAATTCTCGCAGATGCAACGCGGCTTCGAGACTGAATCGGAACTTTTTCACGGACTACAGGGCACCGGCCAACCGCTGGAGCGCGTCCAGCGTCTCTTCCCGGGATACGCGCGCAGCGGCGTCCTGTTTGAGGAACGATTCCAATTGCGGGCGCGTTCGAATCGCGGCGTCGAGCAACGGGTTGCTCCCGGCCGAATATGCGCCCAGGTTGATGAGATCCTCTGACCGCCGGTAAGCCGCCATCGATTCGCGGACCTTCCGGGCCGACTCCTTCTGTTCCGGAGTCGACACGGCGTTGGCCAGCCGGCTGACCGATTGGAGGATGTCGATGGCCGGATAGTGGCCGGCCGCGCCGAGTTCGCGGGAGAGGATGATGTGCCCGTCCAGAATGCCGCGCACAGCATCGCAGACCGGCTCATTAAAATCGTCACCCTCCACCAAGACCGTGAACAGGCCCGTGATCGAGCCGCCCTCGAAGTTACCGGCGCGCTCAAAGATCCGGGGTAACAGGTTGAAGACAGACGGCGGGTAGCCCTTCTGGCTGGGCGGTTCGCCTGCCGCCAGACCGATCTCCCGCTGCGCCATCGCCAGACGGGTAACAGAGTCCATGACCAGAAGAACGTTCTTGCCCTGGTCGCGAAAGTACTCGCTGATGGCCAGAGCGACAAATGCTGCCCGGAGGCGCAGTGGCGCCGGCTGATCCGATGTCGCGCAGACGACGACACTTCGCCGCAAGCCATCCGGCCCGAGTTCGTGCTCCAAGAACCCGCGGACTTCGCGGTTGCGCTCGCCGATCAGCGCAAGGACACTCACGTCGGCGGTATTGTGGCGGCACATGGCTCCGAGCAGTGTGCTCTTGCCAACGCCGGATCCACCGAAAATCCCGACGCGCTGACCTTGGCCGCAGGGCAACATGCTGTCGATCGCCCGGATTCCGGTGCCAAGTGCCAAGCCAACGGGTGGACGCTCCATCGGACCCGGTGGCAAGGCGTACAAGGGGTAGTGGGCATCCGCCTCGATCATCGGACCACCGTCCATTGGACGGCCGAATCCGTCGATCACGCGGCCGAGAAGCCCTTCGCCCACCGGGACAAGCGCCGCGCCGGGGCGCGCCACCACTGTGTCGCCGAGTTGCAGTCCGCTCGTGTCCTCAAGCGGCATGGAGAGCATCCGGCCGTCTCGAAACCCGATGACTTGCGCGCGGACTTTGACGCCGGACGAGATCTCGATTTCACAGAAGTCGCCAATTCCGGCCGCCGGCCCCTGGGATTCGACCAGCAGGCCGACGACCTCGGTAACTGCGCCCGTGCGGCGCCAGACGGTCATTGTGTCCAGGTCTGCCAGGTACGGTTCGGCGGTAAAAGGGGTGAGCGCTTCGGTCATCGCCGGGAGCCGCTCCTGTCGGCCAGTCCGTTCTCGATCTCGGCCAGTTGGGTTTGAATACTCGCGTCGACGGACCCGCGCTTGGTTTCAATCCGCAAGTCGCCGCGGGCCAGGGCCGGGTCGCCAGTCACATTGACCGCGGCGGGCAAGCCCAGATCGGAGATCCGGCCCGAAAGCGCCGAGGAGTCGTCTACGCTGATGCGAACCTCCAGCACCTCGGTGTGATTGATGCTTTCGAGCGCGGCCTTGAGCACGCCGAGAAGCGCATGCGGATCGATACTTAACTCACGGCGCAGGATTTTCTTCGCGATCCCCATCGACAAGCGAACCAGTTCCGGTTCTGCCTCCCGTCGAAAACGCGCCCTGTAAGTCGCGATCTCACCGATCGACTGCGCCATCCGGTCCAGCAAAGGCGCCCACTGCGCGGCCGCCTGCTCCCGGCCCGTTCGGAGTCCCTCGGCAAAACCTTCGGCATGTCCGGCCGCCCGCTGCTGAGCGCCATCCTGCTCCAACTCGGCGATCCGCCGATCCAATATCTGTATCCGGAGCAGCGCGCCGCCGAGTTCCGGATTTGGCTCGGTCTCCGGGCCGGCCTCCATGGAATCGGCGGCCGGCCGCGAAGACTCGTCCGTATTGACGGCCGTGCCGAACGCCGTCACGAAATGGTGCGAACGAACGGAAACGGACTGCGACTTAGCCAGGACTCTGGATGACATAGGATAGGGTTACATCACATACTGATCGCCGCCGCCGCCGCCGCGCATGCTGATGACGCCTTCGTTCTCGAGTTGGCGAACCGTGCTGATAATTTGTTGCTGAGCGGTTTCGACGTCCTTGATCTTCACCGGGCCCATCGTGTCCATCTCCTCGCGCATCATCTCAGCGCCGCGCTGCGACATGTTGCCCATGAAGTGATTCCGCAGATTCTCGCTGGTACCCTTGAGGGCGACGACGAGCATCTTCCGGTCGACGCGCGACAGGATTTCCTTAATCGCATTACTATCGACAGTAAGAAGATCCTCAAAGACGAACATGAGGTGCCGGATGGTCTCGACAAGATTGGTGTCCTGGGTCTCGATCCGGTCGAGGATCTCTTTGCTGGAGCCGGTGTCCAAACGGTTGAACAACTCGGCCACGGCATGAATGCCGCCATAGGACTCCCTGTTCATCTCGCCCAGCGCTTTGAGTTTCTGGCCGATAATCGTTGCGATTTTTGC
>VFZO01000062.1 GCA_016871155.1 Acidobacteriota bacterium
GACAAGAAGTTGTTCCAGCGACGCACCCACCGGAACGGTGATCATCTGATTGCGCGGCACCATCACGTCCCGCGCGCCGTAGTTCTCGAGCTCCAGCAGCCGTTGCATCGCCGACTCCTCGAACCGCTCGATCTCGCCTTCCTTGCGCGACGAAGAGATGATGAACTTCAGTTCTTCCACCGAATGGCCGCCGCCCTCGATCTCGCCCTTCAGGCCGAGCAGGCGGGAGATCTTTTCGGCCGAACCCTCGATGACTCGAACGATGGGCGACGCCAACTTCGCCAGGAAGAGCAGGATCGGCGCCACCAGCACCGCCAGGCGGTCCGCCGTTTCGATGCCGATGTTTTTCGGAACCACCTCTCCGATCACGACGTGCATGTACGTCATCAGCGCGAAGGAGAAAATCAACGCGATAATCTCCACTACGCGTTCGGTCAGAGCGCCGGCCAGCGGTTGCAGCATTCCGCTAAACAGGTGATGGATCGTCTCTTCGCCGGCCCAGCCCAGGCCCAGGCTGGCGAGCGTGACGCCGATTTGAATGACCGAGAGCAGCCGGCTGGGATTGTCGAGCAAGGCCAACGCGGCCTTGGCGCCGTTGTCTCCTTCGTCGGCCATCTGCTGGATGCGGGAGCGCCGCGAACTAAGCAGCGCCACTTCGGAGGCGGAGAAGAATCCGTTCAGCCCGACGATGAAAGCCACCAGCAGAAACCGGTAGCCGTAGTTGTAATCCGGCATGCGTGTGCGGGTGTCTACACTAGAAAGAAGTGTTTACCCGGAGATTGCTCCAGTTTATCAACGCGCTGATCGGTCTCGCTTTATTGGCCGCAGGCGGGGCCGCCTACTGGTTCGGCTGGCGTCCGCTTCCGCTGGCGTCCGGAACGGCCGCCGCGCCCGTTTCAAAACCCGCTCGTGTCGAGCGGGATGCGCAGGGCTTGCCGCACATTCAGGCCGAAACGCTCGAGGACCTGTTCTTCACCCAGGGCTTCGTCACCGCGCAGGACCGCTTCTGGCAGATGGAAACGTTTCGCAGGCTGGCCGCCGGGGAACTGGCGGAGATCGTCGGACCGCCAGCCATTGAGAGCGACCGGGAGTTTCGGCGCTTGCGTCTTTCGCGCCTGGCCGAGCGCCGGGCGGCCACCGTGGCCGGGGAGGACAAAGTGGTAATGGCGGCGTACGCGCGCGGCGTGAATCACTATCTGGAAACTCATCACGACAAGCTGCCCCTGGAGTTCGCGCTGTTAGGGGTCAAGCCGCGGCCGTGGCGGATTGAGGATTCCGTGCTGATCGGGCTGATGATGGCCCAACGTTTGTCGAATACCTATAAGCACGATCTGGCCCGCGAGGCCATGTATGAGAAAGGCGACCCGGAGAAAATTCAACGAATCTGGCCGGTCCGCACCGGGGCCGACGAACAGCCGGGCTCCAACGCCTGGGCCATTGCAGGCAGCCGGACCCGGAGCGGGAAAGCGGCCTTGGCCAACGACATGCACCTGGATTGGTCGATGCCCGGTATCTGGTACATGATGCATTTGAAGGGCGCCGGTATCCACGCCGCCGGCGTTACCGTTCCCGGTTCGCCCGCGATCGTCGTGGGCCGGAACGACAATATCGCCTGGGGCATTACGAATCTGGGCTTCGACGTACAGGACCTCTATTATGTCGATGCCGCCCGCGACCGGCAGGCGACGGTGGAACGCGAGCGGATTCCGATCCGGGGCGCGGGCAGCGAGCCGTTCCAGCAGTTCGTGTTCTCGTCCGGCCCGGCCCTGCCAGGGCCCGGCGGCAAGGTCGTGGCCCTGCGCTGGAACGCCGCCGAAGACCGGCCGTTTCACCTGGCGCTGGTGGACCTGAATCGCGCGCGCAACTGGGCGGAGTTTCGCGAGGCGCTGCGCGACTTTCCCAGCGCAGCCAGCAATGTCACCTACGCCGACGCGCAAGGCAACATCGGCCTGCAGGTGAACGGCCTGCTGCCCATTCGCAAGGACTGCGACGGCCAGCGCGTGAACGCCCCGGGCACCTGCCAGTGGGAAGGGTTTATTCCCTATGAGGAACTGCCCACCTTCTACAATCCGCCTTCCGGCCGCGTCGTGACGGCGAATCAGAATCCGTTTCCGAAGGACTACAAGTACACCGTCGGCGGCAACTTCGCCCCCCAATTCCGCTTCCAGCAGATCGTCAAGCGGCTGGACGAACGGAAGGACTGGACGCCCGGGGACTTGGTGAAGTTGCAGGCCGACGTCTATTCGCCGTTTTCCCATTGGTTCGCCAGGGAACTCGTCGTGGCGTTCGACCGGAAGAAGGCGACCAACCCCGAACTGAAGACCGCCGTGGACCAGTTGCGCGAATGGGATGGGCAGATGCGGGCCTCCCAGCCGGCGCCGCTGCTGGTGACCTATGCCACCAGCCATTTGCGGCGCTCGGTGGCCGGAAAAGCGTCGAAGAGTCCCAACATCGAGTGGGAGCCCTACATCTACTTTGCCGTGTTGGAGTCGCTGGTGCGCGAGCGGCCCGCCGGCTGGTTCGCCGATTGGGATCACGAACTGTTGCGCTGCCTGCAGGAGGGAATTGACGAAGGGTCCCGGCGGCAGGGCCGCGATACGCGGAAATGGACCTGGGGCGAGTATCAGAAGCTCACGCTTGCGAATCCCGTGACGGCGCGGATTCCTTGGATCGGCGGCTACTTCCAACTGAAACCGCAACCGATGGACGGCTCCTCGACCACGATCCGTCAGACCACGCTCCGCTTGGGACCCTCCATGCGAATTGTGGTCGATTTCGGCGATCCCGCCGGCGGCCGTCTGGTGCTGCCCACGGGCCAAAGCGGGCACATGCTCTCCAGCCACGCCCGGGATCAATGGGACACGTACCTGAACGGTGGCAGCTATCCGATACACTTTCATGGCGGCTGGGAAGCGAAGGCCGTGTTGACTCTGACACCGGAATGAGACGGCTGGTGGTGTTCGGAGGCCCGCCCTGCGGCGGCAAGTCCACTGTGGCCCGCCTGCTACCCTATGCCCATCTGGAAATGGACGCCATCCGGCAGCGCTTGATGCCCGATTCGTCTCACACTCGCGCCGACCGGGCCGTCGCCTATCGCGCGGTGCTTTGGGCCGCGGAACTGTTGATCCCGCAGGCCGGAATCGTTCTCGTCGACGGTGGTTTCGGCCGCGCCGAGGACCGGGCCGCCTGCCGGGAGACCGCGCGACGAGCGGAAGCGGAGTTGCGCGTGGTCGAGTTCCAGATCCCGCTCGAAGTGGCGATTTGGCGCAACCGGGACCGACGGGCGGCGCATCCCGGCCTGGATCTGGACGACGAACGCGTTACGGAACTGGTGCGAAACTACCCATGGTCCCAGGCCGCTCTCAGTGTACTGGGAACGGACGACCCTAAAGTTCTGGCGGCGGCCATCCGATCCTACGTGGAGGAAGCGTCTGCCTCCTCAGTTGTGTATGAATAAGAAATTCCTCATCGTTTGGGCGCTGCTGATGGTTGGGATCGCCGGTGCTTCGCTGCGGTATCTTTTCGGATCCGGCACCGCGCCGGAAGGTCAGCCTGCTTTGAGCACCGCCTCCGGCTTTCGCGAAGTCTTCGCCCGGAATATCGACAAGACCCGGGTCGTCGCCTATTTCGACCCGGCGGACCGCAAGGACTTGCTCTGTGCCGCCCTTCTCGACGCGCAGTTGGCCGTTTTTGAACGCTCTCCGCTCGCGATCTACATCGTCTGGGCGGGCACGCCGGCGTCCGATGTCCTGTCGCGCGTACCCAGCAAGCAGGCGGCGCAGTTCGCCGACAGCGCTGGGACCCTCCGTCAATCTCTCGGCAACGGGCACGTCACGGTTTATGCACGGGGCGCATCGCTGGACGCACCGGCCATGCGTTCGAAGGACATTGAAGCCGACATGCGGCCGTTCCTTGCCCTGCTGCATGAGAACGCACCGGTACCGAAAGTTGTAACGAACGCCGGACGCCAATAGAAGGAGGCCGCCAGGGCCCCGTTGCTATACTGAAGAATTATGGCAACCATGACGTCCGCCCTTACCGGGGCGAAGGCGAAGAAGATTGTCCTTCTCACCCCACGAGGCTTTTGCGCCGGAGTCGTCAGAGCGATCGATGTCGTCAGGATAGCGATCGACACCTATGGCGCTCCCATCTATGTCCGCAAGGAGATCGTCCACAACAAGCATGTTGTCGACGAACTGCGTGACGCCGGTGCGGTTTTCGTCGAGGAGTTAAGCGAGGTTCCCTCCGGGGCGCGTGTGATTTTCTCGGCGCATGGGGTCTCGCCGGCGGTCCGGGAGGAGGCCAAGCGGCTCAATCTTCAGGTGATCGACGCCACCTGTCCGCTGGTCACTAAGGTCCATTTGGAGGCCGTGAAGTTTGCCCGCCAGGGCTATACCATCGTCCTGATCGGCCACGAAGGGCACGATGAGGTCGTGGGCACGCTGGGCGAGGCGCCCGAGTCGATGGTGCTAGTGCAGACGGTCGAGGACGCGGACAACCTTCAGGTGAAGGATGAATCGAAGATCGCGTTTCTGACGCAGACGACGCTCAGCCTCGACGAAACCAGCCATATCGTTTCGCGACTGCGGGAGCGCTTCCCGATGATCGATGGTCCCAAGTCGCAGGACATTTGCTATGCGACCGAGAACCGCCAGGTGGCCGTGAAAGCCGTGGTTCCGATGACGGACCTGCTTCTGGTGGTCGGCTCGCGGAACTCCTCGAACTCGCTGCGGCTCGTGGAAGTTTGCCGCAATGCGGGCCGGCCTTCGTATCTGGTCGACGACGAGAACGACGTGAAGCCGGAGTGGTTCGACAATGTAGACACTGTGGCCATTACTGCGGGTGCTTCGGCGCCGGAGCATCTGGTCGATCGTCTGATCGAACATCTGCGGGAAAACGGCTTCGGCACTTTGGAAGAGTTGGAGGTCAAGGAAGAGGACGTGCGATTCTCCTTGCCGCCGGAACTCCACAACCCGCGTCTGACCCAGATCCACCTTTCGTAACGAATGAGCCCCAGCTTGCAAACGACCGACGCGGTTGCGGCGCGGGCCGGCGAAGCGATTCACCGTGCTTCGGCCTGGCTGCTCTCTCAACAGAACGAGCAAGGATTCTGGTGGGGCGAACTCACGGCCGATACGACGCTCGAGGCCGACTATGTTCTGCTTCAGCTTTGGCTGTACCCGGCGACCCACAAGGGCTGGTTTCCGCCCACGCGAATTCAAATCGACCGGGCCGTACAATCGATTCTAGCCCGGCAGAGCGCGGCCAACGGCGGGTTCTCGATCTATCCAGGCGGCCCGGCCGACGTAAGCGCGTCGGTCAAGGCCTACTTTGCTTTGAAGCTGGGCGGCATCGATCCGGAGAGCCCGGCGATGACGCGTCTGCGCGAGCGCATCCTGGCGCTGGGCGGCCTGCAGGCGGCCAACAGCTACGTCAAAATCAACCTCAGCCTATTTCATCTGTATCCGCGCGAACACGTGCCGTCGGTGCCGCCGGAGATGATCCTGATGGGCAAGCTCATCTACCACATGAGCGCCTGGGCCCGCGCCATTGTGATTCCGCTGGCGATCGTGCAGGCGATGAATCCAGACCGCCCTGTGCCGCCGGGCTTCTCGATCGACGAACTCTTCGTACCCGGCGTCTCGAAGGCGTTCCCCCGCAAGGGCGGGATGTTTTCGTGGGACCGCTTCTTCCTCGGTGTGGACCGTGTTTGTAAGCTCTGGGACCGGTTCGGGCCCGAGGGTTTCCGGCAGACCGCTATCGATCGCTGCAAGGCGTGGATACTGGAGCGCACGCAGCACACCGATGGCCTGGCCGCCATCTACCCGCCGATGATGTACACCATCATGGCGCTGGACCTGCTCGGCCACGAACCCGGTGACCCCGATCGCGACGAAGCTGAACGCCAATTCGACAATCTAATGGTCGACGACGGCCAGCGTTTCTTTTTCCAGCCGTGTTTCTCCGTTGTGTGGGACACCGCGATTGCCATGCATGCGCTCGGCGAGGCTGGCACGGCGCCCAGCGTAGCGTTGTCGCGCGCCGCCGATTGGCTGCTGTCGAAGGAAGTTCGCCGCAAGGGTGACTGGTCCGTGCACCGGCCGGATACCGAACCCTCCGGTTGGTATTTCGAATTCGCCAACGAGTTCTATCCGGACATCGACGATACCGGAATGGTGATGATCGCCCTGGGCTTCAGCAAGGGCCGCAATGACGCCGCCCATACCGCGGCGGTGCGCCGCTGCATCGACTGGCTGATCGCCATGCAAGCCAAGGACGGCGGCTGGGCCGCGTTCGATGTCGATAACAACTGGCCGGTGCTCTCCCACGTGCCGTTCGCCGACCACAACGCGATGCTGGATCCGGCCTGTCCGGATATCTCTGGCCGCGTTTTGGAAGGGTTGATTCTCCATGGCGTCGATCCGGCCCATCCCACGATCCGCAAAGGCGTGGAGTATTTGATCCGTGCGCAAGAGGCCGACGGCAGTTGGTTCGGCCGCTGGGGCGTGAACTACATCTACGGAACCTATCTGGCGTTGCGCGGATTGCGCGCCGCGGGCGAGAGCGACCGCGAAGTGCATATGCTCCGTGCCGGGGAGTGGCTCCGCGCCATTCAGAACGCCGACGGCGGCTGGGGGGAGAGCTGCGAGAGCTACTGCAAGGACACGTATGTACCGGCCGAGTCCACTCCCTCGCAAACCGCCTGGGCGATCCTGGGGCTGATTGCCAGCGGCGACACCCGCAGCGACTCGCTGGAGCGCGCTGCGGCGTATCTTTCGCGCACGCAAAACAGCGATGGCACGTGGGACGAACCGCAAGCCACCGGCACGGGCTTCCCGCGCGTCTTTTACCTCAACTACCACATGTACAGAAACTCGTTTCCGCTGTTGGCGCTGGCGGCGTTTCTAAAGACGCGGCAATAACTGTGCGGCCGGTCCTGGTTACTGGCGCATCGGGGTTTGTCGGTTGGCACGTCGCGCGCCGCCTGGCGGAGCGCGGCTGGGCGGTGCGCGCCATGACCAGGGGGCGGCATCCGGTTCCGGAGTTGAATGTCGAAGTGGTGACCGCGGACCTGACCGACCCGGGCTCCCTGCGGCGCGCGATCGACGGCTGCGGCGCGTTGTTCCATGTCGCGGCTGATTATCGCCTGTGGTCGCCGAATCCGGCCGAGTTGTACGCCGCAAACGTGGATGGCACCAGGGCGCTGCTGGAGGCCGCCCGCACGGCGAACGTGGAACGCATTGTCTACACCAGCACCGTCGGCTGTATCGGATTCGTGGAAGGTGGACTGGGCGACGAAACGACGCCGGTTTCCGAGGCCGAAATGTCCGGCCACTATAAACGTTCCAAGTGGCGGGCCGAGCAGGCGGTCCGGCAATTCGCGGCCGATGGCCTGCCCGTTGTCATAGTCAACCCCACCGCGCCGGTTGGGGATCACGACTTCAAGCCGACGCCAACCGGCCAGACGATTCTCGACTTCCTGCGGGGCCGCATGCCGGCCTATCTGGATACCGGCCTGAACATCGTGGACGTACGCGATGTCGCCGAGGGGCACTTGCTCGCTTTTGACAAGGGGCGGCCCGGCGAACGCTACATTCTCGGCGGAGAGAACCTGACGTTTCAACAGATTCTGGAAACGCTTTCCCGCATCAGCGGCGTTCCGGCGCCGAAGTTCGAGATCCCCTACGCCGTAGCGTGGGCCGCGGCCGCGGCCGGGGAAACAATCGCCAGATGGACCGGCACGCCGCCGCGCGCTCCCATGGAAGGCGTCCGGATGGCGAAGAAAAAGATGTGGGTGACGCACGGCAAGGCGGCGAAAGAACTCGGTTACCAGCCGGCGGCGGCCGAGACCGCGTTGCGCCATGCCGTGGAATGGTTCCGCCGGTGATTATCGTCGCCATCGCCTCGTCGCCCTTCGAGACCGCGCCGCTGCGGGGATCGCGGATCCACACTTTCGCGGAGGGTCCCGGGCCACGTCTAGCGGCTCGCGCTTTGGAGAATGCCGTTAGCCGGTTCCCCCGGATCGACGTTCTGCTGAGCATTGGACTCTGCGGCGCGCTGGACCCCGCGCTCGGGCTCGAGACGATCGTTTCGGCGACGCGCGTGAATGGCCACGCCACCGTTCCGCTGGAACGCACCGCGCATCGCGCGCTCCTTTCGGTGGATCGTTTTCTGGGCAACATCGAGGAGAAGGCGCGTTACTTCGCCGATGGGTTCGGCATGGTGGAAATGGAGGCGGAGCCGCTGGCGCGGTGGGCCGCCCAGGCCGGCACGCGCTTCCACGCGGTGAAAGTTGTCAGCGACCTGGCCGGCGAAGCGTTCCGCCTCGATTTCAACCGGTATCGCGACGCCGAGGGCCGCTTCCGGGTGGGCTCCATCGCGCTGCATGGATTGCGGTATCCCGCCGATCTATACCGTATGGCCAGCCGCGCCCGTCCCGCATCGGCGAAACTAGGAGAGTTCCTTCTCAACTATGAATTCTGAAACCATGCGCGCCGCCGTCTACCGCGGCAACAGCACCGTGCAAGTGGAGGAACTGCCGTTGCCGGCCATCGGCCCAGGCGAGTTGCTGGTGAAAGTTCACTCCTGCGGTATCTGCCACACCGACTTGAAGAAGGTCGAGTACGATCTTCTTCCACCTCCGCGTATCTACGGGCACGAGACGGCTGGGGTCGTGGTGCGGACCGGTGCCGGTGTGACGAAATTCCGGGAGGGAGATCGTGTGGTGGCGTTCCATCACATTCCCTGCGGAACCTGTTTTTATTGCCAACGGCGCCTCTACGCCCAGTGCGCCGTGTACAAAAAAGTTGGCATCACCGCCGGTTTCGAACCGGCCGGCGGCGGGTTCGCGCAGTACATCCGGATCATGGACTGGATCGTGGAGCGCGGGGTGGAGAAGATCCCGGACGGCGTCAGCGATGACACCGCCTGTTTTGTGGAACCCGTGAACACATGCGTGAAGGCCGTGTGGATGGCCGATCCCCGGCCGGACGAGCTGGCGGTGGTGATGGGCCAGGGGCCGATCGGCCTGATCTTCACGATGCTGCTGAAACACAAGGGGATCCGGACGGTCACGACGGATACGATGCCGGAGCGGCGAGCGTTCTCCCGCCGGTTTGGCGCGGCCGACAGTTGGGACCCCCGTGTGGAGGACGTGGCCGGCCACTGCGCCGCCATGACCGAAGGCCGGGGAGCGGATCTGGTCTTTATCGCCGCCTCGGCGCCCGGGATCGTCGAACAGGCCATCCGGTGCACGCGCCCGGGCGCGAAAATCCTGCTTTTCGCCCAGACTTCGGACAAAGAGAGAATCGAGCTTTCCGGCAAGGACATCTGTATGGGGGAGCGTCAAGTGTTCGGATCTTACAGCGCGGATGTGGACCTGCAGCGGATTTCCGCCGATCTGGTGTTTAGCGGGGCAATTCCCGTCGGAGAACTGGTGACACACCGTTTTTCGCTCGACGACATTAGCCGGGGATTTGACCTGGCGTTGCATCCGGCGCCAGAATCGCTGAAAATTCTAGTTTGGCCTCAGGGACACGACCACTAATGCAAAAAATGCAGGCCGCCGTCTTGTACGGCAAGGAAGACGTCAAAGTCGAATCCGTCGCCGTGCCTCGAATTGGGCCTCGCGACGTTCTGGTTCGGGTGAAAGCGGCGCTGACCTGTGGTACCGATGTGAAGGTCTTCCGGCGCGGATACCATGCGCGGATGATCCAACCGCCAGCCCTGTTCGGCCACGAACTGGCTGGCGATGTCGTCGCGACCGGCGCCGAAGTTCGCAAGTTCCGTGAGGGTGATCGCGTAGTGGCGGCCAACTCGGCTCCCTGCGGCGATTGCTACTACTGCAAGCGCAACCTCGAAAATCTTTGTGACGACCTGCTGTTCAACAACGGCGCGTACGCCGAGTTCATCCGCATTCCGGGCCGGATCGTCGAGAAGAACACATACAAAATTCCCGCGCACGTCGACTATCAGGACGCCGCGCTTGCCGAACCGCTGGCCTGCGTGCTGCGCGGGTTGGAGGAATCCAACGTCCGCTCGGGCGATACGGTGGTCGTGATCGGGCTGGGCCCGATCGGGCTGATGTTTGTCCGGATGGCGAAGGTGCTGGGCGCGCGTGTTGTGGCGATGGCCCGGCGGCACGAGCAACTGGACGATGCCCGGCGCATGGGCGCCGCGCACCTGATCTGCCTGCCCGAGGTGGAAGATCCGGCCTCCGCCGTTCGCGCGCTCACCGATGGCCGGGGCGCCGACGTCGTGATCGAAGCCGTCGGAAAGCCCGAGGTTTGGGATCTTTCGGTGCGGCTGCTCCGAAAAGGCGGAACGGTGAACTTCTTCGGCGGCTGTCCGAATGAGACCCAGGTCGGACTGGATACGAACCTGCTTCACTATTCCGAGCTCACCTGTAAGGCAAGTTTCCATCACACCCCCCGGCAAATCCAGCAGGCGCTGGAGGCGGTGTCGCGCCGCCACATCTGCGCATCGGATTTCGTCGCCGGACAAGCTTCGCTCGACAGCCTGCGCGACGTACTGCGTTCCTTGATGAACTCGAGCGGCCGCCTGAAGACCGCGATTATTCCGTAGTAGGCGAATGCTTGCTCCGAAGGACTTTGTCCGCGATCGTGATGCCATGGCCCGTACATGGACGCGCGACGAGGCCCTGGCCTATACCCGCTGGATCGCAACCTCGCACTACGAGAACTTCCACGTAGTCAGTTTCCTGCTGCCCAAGCGTTTGCACCAGGATTTCTACAACGTGTACGCATTCTGCCGCTGGGCCGACGATCTGGGCGACGAGATCGGCGACACGGCGGAGAGTTTGCGATTGTTGCACTGGTGGCGGGGCGAACTGGAGCGAATGTACCGTGGCGAGGCGAGCCATCCGGTCTTCGTCGCGTTGGGACCCTCCGTCAAAACCCATGGGCTGACCATCGATCCGTTCGCCAACTTGATAACGGCGTTCGAACACGACCAGCGCGTAACTCGTTACTACGATTGGGACGAAGTCTTCGCGTATTGCAGAAATTCGGCTAATCCAGTGGGCCGCCTGGTACTGGGGCTGGGCGGGTACCACGACGAGCGGCGCTACGAACTCTCCGACGCCACCTGCACAGCCCTTCAATTGGCTAACTTCTGGCAGGATGTTTCGGTCGACCTTGGCAAGGACCGCGTGTATATTCCGCTCGACCTGCTGGCAAGACATGGAGTCCCGGTGGAGGACGTTTGCGCCCGGCGCTTTACGCCCGGCTTCGCCGCCGCCATGAAAGAGGCCTGCGGCGTGGCACGCGGGCTGTTTGAGAAGGGGCTGGCGCTGCCAGCGCTCTTGGACCGCCGCCTGGCTTTGGATATCACGCTGTTTTCGCGCGGCGGGCTCTATATCCTCGACAAGATCGGGCGCCAGGGCTACGACGTGTTGTCGGCGCGGCCCAGGATTTCGAAGTCCGAACGGGTGTTGTTGTTGATGCGGACGCTGGCGGGTTTTGCCATCGGGCGGGCGGCATGACGGCCGCCGAGTCTTACGAATACTGCCGGAAGGTGGCCCGCTCGCGCGCCAAGAACTTCTACTACTCGTTCGTTCTGCTGCGCGACGAGCAGCGCGACGCCATGTGCGCCGTCTATGCGTTCATGCGCTACTGCGACGATCTCAGTGATGAACCCGGTTCGACGACCCTGGAGACCATGGCCGCGTGGCGGAAAGACCTGGAGGCCGCGCTGGAAGGCCGCTATGGCGGGCATCCGGTTTGGCCCGCATTTCACGATACCGTTCGCAAGTTCGGAATTCCGCACCAGTACTTCCACGACATGATCGACGGCGTCTCAACCGATCTGAGCCCTCGCGAAGTCCGGACCTTCGACGATTTGTATCAATACTGCTACCGCGTGGCGTCGGTCGTCGGCCTTACCGTGGTTCACATTTTCGGATTCGAGGACCGCAAAGCGTTGGAACTCGCCGAGAAGTGCGGGATCGCCTTTCAGTTGACCAACATTCTGCGCGACGTTAAGGAGGATGCAGGGCTGGGCCGCGTCTATCTGCCTACGGAAGATCTTCGCCGGTTCGGCGTGGAGCCCGGCCGGCTCGACTACACGCGCGAGTTCGTGGAGTTGATGCGGTATGAAGCGACGCGCGCCCGCCAGTTCTACGACGATGCGATGCCGTTGATTCAGCTTGTACACCGGGAGAGCCGGGCGTCGCTATGGGCGCTGATCCAGATCTATTACCGGCTGTTGAATCGAATCGAAGCGCGCCAGTTCCAGGTGCTGGAACAACGCATCCGGTTATCGACCGCGGAGAAGGTCTGGCTCGTGTGCGAGGCCGGCGGGCGAAAGCTGGTGGGAGCGTTTTAGCGCTTCCTGTATTGTTCGTAGAGCTTTGTGTGGCGCGACTCCAGATCCACCGGCCGCCCCTGGATCCACATCTGCTTCACCGAACTGCGCCCTTCCAGCGGGTCACCGTCGGTGAGAATCAGGTCCGCCCATTTTCCTTTTTCGATAGAACCGATGCGGTCCTCCACGCCCCAAATCCTGGCCGCGTTGATGGTGATGGCCTTCAGCGCTTCCTCGTGCGGAAGGCCGAAGGCCACGCCGGCCGCCGCCTGGAATGGCAGGTTGCGCGCGAACTGCACGCTGAATGTTCCGAACGCGAAGGTTACGCCGGCCTTGTGCAACTCGGCGGGCAGGGCGTAGGCCTCGTCATAGGTCGAGTCCTCTTCCAGCGGCAGATCCAGCGTCTCACCAAGAATCACCGGTATCTTTTTCGCGGCGATCTCTGTCAGGACCGGTCCGGAATCGCGCAGCCCGGCCAGCACAATTTTCACGCGTTCCTTTTCGGCGAATGCCATCGCCTCCCGCGCCGCGCGCTCCCGCACAGCGAAGACCATCAGCGGCAGCTTGCCCTCGATCACCGGCAGCATCGCTTCCAGCCGGCGGTCCGGTTGAAAGCTCGCGCCGCCGGCCGCTTTGCGGCGTTGATAGGCGCGCGCCTGCTCGAAGAACCCGCTGAGCGACTGGATGCGCTCTTCGTAGCGGCGTTTGGAGTCGGCATAGGCTGTGCGCCCGCTTCCGAACGCCCGGCTGAAGGTCGATGTGCTTATCGAGGGGAACCGCATTTGCATGGCGACGTTCTTTTCGATCGCCATCTCCTCCCACGTCCAGCCGTCCAGATGCATCAACGCAATCTGCCCGCCTATGATGCCGCCGCCCGGATAGATCACCGAAGTGGTAATCCCGTTGGCGCGCGTGACCGGCACATGTTCGCTGGACGGGTTGATGGAGCTGACCGCGCGCAGTTGCGGGTTGAAATCGCCGAGTTCCGCCGTGTCCGATGTCTCCCGGATGGAACCGACCTCGCTTATGCCCACGTTGCTCGCCGAGTCGATCAAACCGGGATAGACGTGCAGACCCTTGCCGTCAATTACCTTCGCGTTCCTTGGGATAGCTACTTTGGGGCCGAAATCGGCGATTTTGCCGCCGTTCACGACCAGCGTGGCGTTTGGAACAGCCGGCGCCGTTACGGGATGAATCGTGACGTTCCGGAGAATGAAGCTATCGTCCGCGGCGGCCAGCGCCAGGGAGAAAATCCATGCGGTTCTCATTGCGGTCTCCGTGCGGCCGGGCGCGCCTTCTGCTGGTCGAGCATCGATTTTCTCTTCGCTTGTTTGCCGGCGCGTTGGCTCATATCCTCATCCCGGTCGAAGTAGAGCTTGCCGTCGATGAAGACTTTTTGCACTTTGGCGAAGTTCGACAGCGGATGGCGATCGAAGATCGCCAGGTCGGCATCCTTGCCCACTTCGATGGACCCGACCCGCCCGTCGATCTCCAACTGCTTGGCCGGGTTGATTGTGATCATCGCCAGCGCTTCATCGTCGGTCAGGCCGCCGTAGCGGACGGTCTTGGCCGCTTCCTGATTCAGATGCCGGATCAACTCCCCGCTATCGGAGTTCAGCGACACCAGCACGCCCTTCTTGTGCATGAGCGCGGCGTTGTAGGGAATCGCGTCGAAGGCCTCCATCTTGTAGCTCCACCAGTCGGAGAACGTGGAAGCGCCGGCGCCGTGTTCCTTGATCTCCTTGGCGATCTTGTAGCCCTCCAGGACGTGTTGGAGGGTCTTGATCTTGAAGCCGAACTCATCGGCCACCCGCAGCAGCATCAGAATCTCGTCGGCGCGGTAGCAGTGCGCGTGCACCAGGCGCTTGCCTTCCAGTACCTCCACGAGCGGTTCGAATTTCAGATCGCGCCGGGGCGGAATCACACGCTCGCCCTTCGCGGAGCGCGCGCGATAGTCTTCCCACTGCGCCCGGTACGCCTTGGCATCGGTAAAGGCCTCGCGAATCACGTCCTCAACGCCCATACGCGTCGCCGGATAGCGCAACCTGGGCGCCGGTCCGGGCGCGGCAAAGTTCGACGGCGCGCCGCCGCGGCGCTTCGGGTTCTCGCCGAGCGCGAACTTGATGCCGGGCTTCGCGTCTTCGAAAAGAAGCTCGGGCGACTGCCGGCCCCAGCGCATCTTGATGACGGCATTCTTGCCGCCGATCGCATTTGCGCTGCCATGCAGAATATTCGCGGTGGTCACTCCGCCGGCAAGTGCGCGATAGATGCCGATGTCCTCGGGATTCACCGTGTCTTCAATGCCGGCCATGGAGGAGACCGACACCGTGCCTTCGTTCACCGCTTCGGTGGCCAAGTGCGAATGGCAGTCAATGATACCGGGCATCACGTACTGTCCCCCGGCGTCGATCACCTTTGCACCGGCGGGCACCGCCACGTTCGGGCCAACTTCGGCGATCTTCCCGTCGCGAATCAGCACTGAACCGTCAAACGTGCCTTTTGTAATCGTCAGAATCTTCGCGTTGCGAATCACCGTGACGTTGGAGGGCGTCTGCGCCGCGGCGCCCAGGACGAAAAGAAAATTCCGGCGTTTCATCGATCCGCCCTCCGGGCCGCGGGTTTCGCGGGTTCCGGCTCAGGCGACGGCTCGAATTTCTTCCCATCGACAAACACATATTTTGTCTTGGAGCGGTCCTCGAACCACTCTCCATCGGTCACCAGGACGTTGGCGATCTTGCCGGCCTCCAAGCTTCCCAGGCGATCGTCGAGTCCGAATATTTTCGCGACGTTCCAGGTCATGGCGCGCAACGCATCGTCCTTCGAGAGACCTGCGTCGATGGCTTGCTTCACGGCGCGCTTCACGTCGGCGGAGCGCTCCAATCCGCTGGCATAGAAGGCGAACAGGGCGCCCGCCCTGGCCATCTCCGCGGGGCTGCCCGGCGCGAATTCGCGAACTTCGAGCGTTCGCAACGACTCTTTGGAATCCGGGTCCGCGTCGCGGTCGCGCTCCGGCCAGCGCAGATTTATGAGCATGGGAATACCGGCCGCTTTCAGGTCGGCCGCGGAGCGCCACGCTTCAGTGCCGCCGTACAGGACAAACGGCGTTTTGAGTTCCTTACCGAAACGCAGCATGCGGTCGATCTCCACTTTGCGCGAAGCGGGCAGCAGGACTCGCGGCGATTCAAGCACGCCTTCCAGGGCACGATCATACGCCGGACGTTGCAAACCGCGCGGATTCTGCGCGTACATCGCCTTGGCCTGTCTGTAATGTTCTGCGTCCAGGTAGATCTGACGCACGTAGGCGATGGACCCCATCAGCGAACCGGGGAACGACGAGAATCCGCGCGTCGCCAACGAGACGTGTTGGCCGACCGGCGAGGCCACGACCATTTCGCCCGCACGCTCTCCCGCCAGGTTGACAACCGAGCCCTGCCCGGCGAAGATTCCGGCGCTCGGAAAGACGATCGCCGTCGTGAAGCCGGCGTTGCGTGCCGAGGCGATGGAGCGTTCGCCCGGCTGAATCAGATCGGCCGCCTTGACCCAACTGGTGGTTTGGGGCCTCTCCTCCGGGCCGCCATCGTCGAGATACTGCACATTGGGCTCGCTGCCTTCGCTCCCGCCGCGGCGTCCGCCGGTTGCGGCTGGCGCGTCGGCCGCGGGCAAGCCCCATTTGCTCAACGCATCGATCAAGCCGGGATACACGTGAAACCCGGCGCCTTCGACAACCCACGCATCGGCCGGGACCGCCACACCGGTTCCCACGGCTTCGATGAGGCCGTTGCGGATCACGATCGTGCCGTTTGCGATGGCCGGGCCGGAGGCCGGGTGAATGGCCGCATTGCGAATCGCATAGACGCTCTGCGCCCACACACCTGCGCTCGCGGCGAGAACAACAAGGTAGCGCCTCATGGTTTTTTCATAGTAGCAACCAGGGCGCGGAACGGCGCCAGCGTTTGGCCCCACCAGGTTTCGGCGAACGTCTCGCCGCCCTGGAATCCGAGCCGGGAAGGGTCGTGCTCCGGCATGTAGGCCGTTCGGAAGACCCAGTCCCAAACACTTAAACCAATTCCAAAGTTCTTGTTTACCGGCCCGGCGGAGGCATGCGTATGATGCCAAAGGTGCATGCGCGGAGAGTTCAGCAGGTAGCGAAACGGGCCCAGCCCGATGCGCGTATTGGCGTGGGTGTAGTGCCCCATGAATGTGTTCCAGACGCCCACGGCGAATAGCGCTTGCCCGTTAGCGCCCAGCAGTCCTAGCGGCACGTAGAGCAGCGCCCGGTACACCACGATCTCCAGAACGTGAAACCGCCAATTCGCCAGCCAATCGAGCGAGCGGCTCGAATGATGCACCTTGTGCAATTCCCACAGCGCCGGAACCCGGTGCAGCAGGTTATGCACTCACCATTGGGCGAAATCCTGCACCGCGATTAGCGCGCCGGCCTGCGCCGCCATGGGCCAGCCCGCGGCGAATCCCGTGTCCCACGATGGGACGTACCGGCCTACCGTCAAAGCGATCAGCACGCCCCAGGCGTGCGAGTTGACCACGATGTGGATGAGATCGGTTCCCCAGCTTTTTCGCTCAGGCTGCCGGCCGGGCCATAGGCGCTCCACGGCGAAGAACAAGAAGCTCAAGCCGGTCAGCCAGGCCGCGTAACTCATACCCAGCCCGCGGTCTTCGCCGCGGAGCGCAAGGCGTCGAGATCCCGCCGCATGGCCGCCACCACTTGAGCGCGTGTCCAAGTGATCGTCGTGCTCCCCTTATCGGCACCGCCCATGCCGTACTCGTAGTGCACCTGCACCGGCCCCTGGAATCCGCCCTCGCGGGCCATCTTGAGGAACTCGACCGTTTGTACCATTCCGTCGCCTATGGGCTGCCACGCCACTCGCCACTTGCCGTTCGCCGCTTTCTCCCAACGGAAGTCCTTCAACGCAATCCCGCCCATATGGGGCATGGCGAGCTTGGCCGAATGAATCCAGCCGCCCAGGCCCCCTTCAATCGTCGCGTGGGCGACGTCGAAGTTGAAGCTCACGTGCTTCCGGTCGAGGTCCTTGAGCAACAGCCAGAGATCCCACTGCGAAGCGCCAACGCGACCGGCGCCCGAATGGGTATGGTACATGGCGCAGAGACCGTGCTCCTTATTGAAGGCGGCCAGGTCCTTGATTCGCGGAGCCAGCGTCTTCAGTTGCTCCGGCAACGGCGCGTTCTCATTGTATCGATACCCGTCCCAACGATAGTGCTTTACGCCGAGCTTCGCCGCCGTGCCCAAAACGGCGCGCGCGTGCGGCGTCGTCATGTCGGCGATATCGGTGGTGATCATCGTCAGCCGCAGTCCGGCCTTTGCGATCGCTTCGGCGGCGGCGGGCAGATCGCCAGTCACGCGCTCTGGCGTTACGTGGCCGCCCTTGCGCACGGTCAGGTCCACTCCCTCGAACCCGATCTCCTTGGCCGTGGCGGCCATCTCCGGCCAGCCGAGAAAGTGCAGGTGCTTCGAGAAGACACAGAACTCCATCTTGGGTGCGGATTGCGCCGGCGCGGAGGCCGCGCCCAGCGCCGCCAGCATCGCGCGGCGGCTCATCGGCTGAGTTGGTACCATCCCATACAACGTCTCGAATTTCGAGCCGCCATGCAACCATGCCCAACGAAACACCCGAAGGTTTCCTCCGATTCGAATGTCAGCGCGGCTGCATAAAATGCTGCGAACGCGAAGGCTACGTGTACTTCTCCGAGGCCGACGCCCGGCAGACGGCAAAGTTCCTCGGGATGACGCTGCGCGCATTCGACGCCAAGTACATCTACAAAACGCGCCACCAGCGGCGGCTGCGCAAACTGAGCAAGAGGCAGTGCGTTTTTCTGACTCCGGACGGCTGCTCCATCCATGAGGC
Organism: Acidobacteriota bacterium; assembly: GCA_016871155.1. Lineage (GTDB taxonomy): Bacteria > Acidobacteriota > Terriglobia > Bryobacterales > Bryobacteraceae. The sequence continues at coordinate 18,207 of VFZO01000062.1, forward strand.
CAAGCCCACGCAATGCCGCTTGTTCCCGTTCTGGCCCGGCCTGGCGGGCATGAAACGCGAATGGAACCGGACGGCGAAGTGGTGCCCGGGGATAGGGCAGGGGCCGCTGATCCAGATCGGCACGGCGATGGAAGCGGCCGCGGAGATGTACGACGCCTACCCAACTTTCTTTTAGCGCGCGGAACTTTTTTGCCTTGCGTTCCGTTATAGTGAGTGTCACTATAGTGACGTGAAAGATATCGACGCCTTGCTTCCGCTGCCCGCCCCGTTCTTTCAAATCCTCATCGCCCTGGCCGCCGGGGAGTCCCACGGCTACGCCATCATGCAGGATGTGGAGGAACGCACCGCCGGCAGGCTGCGGCTGAATCCCGGCACGCTCTACGGCTCCATCAAACGAATGTTGGAGCAAGGGCTGATCCAGGAGACACGCCGGAGCGCGGACGACGAACGCCGCCGCTACTACAAACTCACTACGCTTGGCCGGCGCACCGCCATGGCCGAGACCGCCCGCTTGCAGGAGACTCTGCGTTATGCCAAAGCCAATGGATTCACACCCCAGGAAGGTTGACCGCTTCTTCAGGAAGCTCCTCGGACTCTATCCGGAGGAGTTTCGCGCCGAGTACGCCGGCGAAATGCGGACCCTTGCCGCGGAACGCAGCCGCGTGGAACCCATGCCGCGGCTGCTGTGGGACCTGACGCTCGATACCGTTCGCACCGCGCCGCGTGAGCACCTGGCAATCCTCTGGCAGGACCTGAAATACGCCGTGCGCGGCCTTCGGCGGGACCGGGCCTTCGCGGCCGTGGCCATCGCGTCCATCGCGCTGGGCATCGGCGCGAACTCCTCCATCTACACGCTGGCCCGCGTCCTGATGCTGCGCCCCCTGGCCGTTCCGGACGCTGGACAGGTGGTGACGGTGCAGAGCCTGCGAACCGGCGCGAACGATCCGCAAGCGAACTCGCATGCGGACTACCTGGACCTCCGCGCCAGCGCGAAATCCGTCACCGGCTTGATCGCTTTCACCGAAGGGAGCTTTGGCGTCTCCACAGGGCCATCCACGCAGCCGGAGCTTGTGCTCGGCACCTTCGTTTCCGGCAACTACTTTGATTCGCTCCGTATTGCTCTGGCGCTTGGGCGCGCGTTCCGCCCGGAGGAAGACGCCGTGCCTGGGCGGGACGCCGTCGTTGTGCTGGGCCATTCGTTTTGGACGGAAAAACTGCAAAGCGACCCCCGCGTGCTGGGCCGCACGCTGCGCATCAACGGCGTCGAATTCAACGTAATTGGAGTCGCGCCCGAAGGGTTCTTCAGCGCCCGGCACCTGGTGGATAGCGCCGTGTTCATTCCGCTGATGATGTCCCAGGTTGCCGGCAATCGCGAACGGCCGTTCCTGCACTCGCGGGAGCATCGCGTGCTCACTGTCAAGGGGCGGTTGGCGCCTGGTCACGACGAGGAGTCGGCCTCCGCGGAGTTCGCCACGCTCGGAGCGCGGTTGGAACAGGCGAATCCGGCCTTGAATCGAGGCCGGACGCTCCGGGTGCGCTCCGAGTTCCAGCACCGTGTCGACCAGTCTCCGCCGGACGCGATGATCACGGGCATGTTGTTGGCGACTACGGCGCTGGTGCTGCTGATCGCTTGCGGCAACCTGGCAAACCTCTTGCTCGCGCGGGGCGCTGGCCGGGCCCGCGAATTCGCCGTGCGCCTGGCGGTAGGCGCCAACCGGGGCCGGCTGCTTCGCCAACTGTTGACCGAGAATCTGCTGATCGCGCTTGCCGGCGGCGTCGCGGGTATTGGCGCCGCCGTGCTGTTCGCCGCGGGGCTATCGCGTTTCGAACCGCCCACCGAGTATGGAATCAAGTTTCACGTTCCGGTCGATTGGAGCGTTTTCCAGTTCAACTTTCTGCTGGCCGCCGGCAGCGTACTGGTGTTCGGATTGTGGCCCTCGATTCGCGTGCTGCGGCAGGATTTGCATCAGCGCATGCGCGCGGGCGCCGGCCGGGGTGTGCTTGTGGCCGGACAATTAGCCGTCGCGAGTGTTTTGTTGATCTCCGCGGCGATGATGATCACCGGTCTGCGCGGCAATCTGCTTAAGGATCCGGGCTTCCGCAGGGAGCGCGTATTGCTCGCGCACATCGATCCGTCGCATCTTCGCGGCGATACCGCATCGTCGCGCGAGTTCTTCCGCATCGTTCTGGAGCGCCTTCGCGCGCTGCCGGGCGTTCGCTCCGCCACGATCGCATCCACCGTGCCCACGGCGGCGAGCGGCATTTCGTTCGCGCGCCTGGAAGCAGAGGGAGCGCAGTTGCCTCCCGAGGAACCCGTGGCGGAAGCCTTCGAGACCGTCGCCGCCGACGGCTACTTCGAGACCATGGGCATTCCGCTCCTGCGGGGCCGTTGGATCACGGCACGCGAGAACGAGGAGGGCGCTCGGTTCGCCGTCGTGAACGACGTTTTCGCCGAGCGCTATTGGCCAGGGCAGGACCCGATCGGCAAACGCGTTCGCCGCGAGGGCAGACAGGAGTGGTTCCAGGTGATCGGTGTGGCACGGAGGTCGAAGTACATCTTCATTAGCGAATCGCCCATGCCCGCGCTCTATTTCCCGGAGCGCCAGGCCCAACTCAGCCGCCGTGTTCTGCTGCTGCATACCGAGGGCGACGCTGCCGCGCTTGCCGCGCCTCTTCGGAATACCATTCGCGGCGTCGACTCAGATGTCCCGCTTGCCGGTGTGCGCACCATGGCGGACTACCACGACCGGCGCACCGTCAGCATTGTGAACCTGATTGTGCGGACCGTCACCGGTCTCGGGGTGCTGGGTCTGCTGCTTGCCGCCGTGGGCCTCTATGGGGTTATGGCGTATTCGGTGAGCCGCCGTGTCCGGGAGATCGGAATTCGCATGGCGATTGGCGCAAGCCGGGGCGATGTGCTTCGCATGATTCTCTCCAGTGCCGCGCGCATCGCGATTCCCGGTATCGCCGCCGGGCTTCTGCTGGGCAATCTGGCAACGGGCGTTCTGCAAACCGGCTTCGTGGGCCTGGCGGTGGCGGAGCCGGTCATCTGGTTCGCCGTGCCGCTGCTGTTGGTGATTGTCGCGCTGACGGCCGCGATCAAACCCGCGCTCCGGGCCGCTTCCACGGAGCCCACCGTCGCTCTGCGCTGCGAGTAGGAGTGCTCATGGGATAATGGCCGTTCGGGCCCTTATCCCATGAAAACCTGTTACTTTGACGCATTTTCCGGCATTAGCGGCGACATGACGGTCGGCGCGCTCCTCGATGCCGGCGCCGACGGCGTGCGGTTGATCGACGCACTGCAGTCGCTGAACCTCGGGGCTTCGTATTCTTACGAAAAGACGAAGCGCCGGGGCATCGCCGCCACCAAGTTTCACGTGGAGGGCGGGGAGCAGAAGGCCCATCGCCATCTGCCGCACATTGTACGCATCATCGAAAACGCCGCCGCTCTGACCGAACGCACCAAGCGCCGTTCCATCGATGTTTTCAACAAGCTCGGCGCGGCCGAAGCGAAGGTTCACAACCTGCCGCTTGAGAAGGTTCACTTCCACGAAGTCGGCGCGGTGGACTCTATCTCCGATATCGTCGGCGCCTGCTTCGCCCTAGAGCTCCTCGGCGTCGACGACATCTACTGCTCGAAGATCAACGTGGGCAGCGGTATCGTGGAAACCGAACACGGCACTCTGCCGGTGCCCGCGCCTGCCACCACGGAACTCCTTGTCGACCGCCCAATCTACAGCAAGGGTCCCGAGATGGAGCTCACCACGCCCACCGGCGCGGCGCTGGTCTCCACGCTGGCGGCCGGCTTCGGCGTGATGCCGTCCATGTCGGTGGAGCGGACCGGCTTTGGCGCGGGAAGCAAGGACTTTCCTATGCAGGCCAACGTCCTCCGCTGCGTCATCGGTCAGCGCGAAGCGGTCGCCGAATCCACCACCGTCTCGGTGATTGAAGCCAATATCGACGACTCCTCGCCCCAAGTGCTTGGTTACGCTATGGATCGCCTGTTCGCCGCCGGTGCGTTGGACGTTACACTCCAGCCGCTGTTGATGAAGAAGAACCGCCCCGGTTCCCTGCTCAGCGTCATCGCCCGGCCGGAGGATCAGGAATCGCTCACCCGCATCGTGCTGGCGGAGACTTCCACGCTTGGTCTGCGGCTCTATTCCGCCGAACGCCGAGTGCAGTCGCGCAGCGTGATTGAGGTGGAGACGCCGCATGGCAAGGTCCGCATGAAGGTTTCGCCGCAAGGCGCCAGCCCCGAGTACGACGACTGCCGCGCCCTGGCCGAAGCCGCCGGCGTGCCTTTAAAGCAGATCCTCGCCGAAGCCCAGTACGCCTATCTCAAAGAGTTCTAGTTCATGGAAAAGTTCTACATCACTACGCCGATTTACTACGTCAACGCGGCGCCCCACATCGGCCACGCCTACACAACCATCGCGTCCGACGCGTATAAACGCTACAAGCGCATGCAGGGTTTCGACGCGCGCTTGACCACCGGGACCGACGAACACGGCCAGAAGATCGAGCGCAGCGCGCGAAAGGCCGGCAAGACGCCGCAGGCGTTCACCGACACCGTCGCGGCCGAGTTCGCCAACACCTGGAAGAATTTTCAGTTCGGCATCGACTACTTTCAACGCACCACTTCGCCCGGCCACGCCGAGGCCGTGCGGGATCTCTACCGCCGCTGCAAGGCCAACGGGTTTATCTACAAGAGCTCCTATACGGGCTACTACTCCGTTGTGCAGGAAGCCTTCGTGCAGGACGCCAAGGAAGGCGACGTGGATCCGGAGAGCGGCCAGCCGCTGGAACTCGTCACCGAGGAGAACTGCTTCTTTAAGCTGTCGGCGTTCACCGATTGGCTTATTGAACTGAATAGCGATCCGGAATTCCTGCAGCCCGAGACGCGCCGCAACGAAGTGCTGGCGTTCCTGCGCCAGGAAGGCGGGCTGAAGGATCTCTCTATCTCCCGAACCACCATAAAATGGGGCATTCCCGTTCCCGATGAACCGGAGCACGTCTTCTACGTTTGGTTCGACGCGCTGACGACCTACATGAGCGCCGTTGCCGGCACGGAATTGTGGCCCCCCGATCTGCACGTGATCGGCAAGGAGATCGTCCGCTTTCACGCTATCTACTGGCCCGCGTTCCTGAAGGCCGCCGGCCTGCCGCTGCCGAAGAAGATTTTCGCCCACGGCTGGCTGTTGTTCGACAACAACAAGATGTCGAAGACGCGCGGCAATATCGTGCGGCCGGAGCCGATTCGCCAGGCCATGGGCGCCGACGCGCTGCGTTATTACCTGCTGCGCGAGATCGTCTTCGGCTCCGACGGCAACTTCGCCTACGACGCGATGGTCACGCGCTATAACGCCGACCTGGCCAACGGCCTGGGCAACCTGGCAAGCCGTACGCTCAGCATGATTCATCAGTACCGCGCGGGAACCGTCCAGCTTGCCTCGGCCGAGAATCCGTTGCCCTGGCGCGAGGCGATCTCCGGGGCGTTGGATGGCTACGAGAAGCTCGACTTCACGCGCGCGCTTGAGTCCATCTGGCAACTGATCTCCGCCGCCGATAAATACATCGTCGAACAGGCGCCTTGGAAGCTGGTGAAGGACCCGGCCAACGCGGCGCGGCTGGATGCCGTGCTGAGCAATGTGTATGCGGTGCTGAACGTTGTTACCGTTCTCGCCGCGCCGGTGCTGCCGGATTCGTGCGCGCGCATCTGGAAGCTCCTCGGCCACTCCACGGCCGTGGAGGATGAACGCTTCGGCTCGCTGGAAGACGCCGCCGAAGGCGTCCGCACGGTGCCGCCCGTCGAGCCGGTGTTCCCGCGCCTCGACATGAAAGCCACCATTGATACGCTCAACGACCTGGAGCAGAAGGAGGCCGCGCGCCAGGCCGAACTGCTGGGCCAGCAGCCCGCCGCCGCGCCGCCCGATGGCGCGCCCATTCCGCTGAGCCCCGAAATCACCATCGACGATTTCGTGAAGGTGGATCTCCGCGTCGGCGAAGTGAAATTCGCCGAGCGCGTGAAAGGAGCCGACAAGCTGCTGCACCTGCGCGTCGACATCGGCGAAGCGGAACCACGGACCATCGTCGCCGGAATCGCGTCGGCCTACGAGCCCGAAAAACTGGTTGGGCGAAAAGTTGTGATCGTCGCGAATCTGGCGCCGCGTAAGCTGCGCGGCCTTACCAGCCAGGGCATGATCGTGGCGGCGTCGCTGGAAGGCGGAGCCCCGCGGTTGGCGTCGTTTCTGGAAGAAGTGCCGATCGGCGCGCGACTGAAGTAGATGCTAGTCGACTCGCACTGCCACCTGGACGGCCACAAGTTTGACGCCGATCGTGACGAGGTCATTCAGCGCGCCATCGACGCGGGCGTCACGCGCATGTTGGCCATCGGAACCGGAGATGGCCCGCCGGACCTGGAGGTGGCCGTCCGCCTGGCGGAGCGCTATGACTGCATTTGGGCGACCGCCGGCGTGCACCCGCACGACGCGGCGAAATGGACGCCCGATTGCGGCCCCAGGATTCGGGAGTTGCTGCGCCGGCCGCGCGTGCTCGCGCTCGGCGAGATCGGCCTGGACTATCACTACGATTTCAGCCCGCGCGATGTACAGAGGCGCGTGTTCGTCGAGCAGATGGAGATCGCCGCGGACGTCGGCAAGCCCATCGTCATTCATACGCGCGAAGCGTGGGACGATACGTTCGAACTGCTGGAGAGGCACTGGCGCGGCGGCGGCATCATGCACTGTTTCAGCGGCGGCCCGGCGGAAGCGAAGCGAAGCCTGGCGATGGGTTTCCACATCAGCTTCAGCGGCATCGTGACGTATCCGAAAGCGCCCGAAGTCCGCGAAGCGGCCCGCATCACGCCGCTGGACCGGGCGCTGGTAGAGACGGATGCGCCATACCTGGCGCCGGTGCCGCACCGGGGCAAGCGAAATGAGCCGGCGTACACGGCCAAAACTGCAGCCTATCTGGCCGAGTTTTTGGGCGTGGAGTACGGGGCGTTCTGCAAGGCGACGAGCGCCAATTTTGAGGCGCTGTTCCCGGCGGTTGTGGTAAAGTAGGGGTTGGCCGGTAGACGGTGACGGCCAACCCGTGCGGGCGCGTAGCTCAATTGGCAGAGCAACTGACTCTTAATCAGTAGGTTGAAGGTTCGATTCCTTCCGCGCTCACCACTCAAATCAACGACTTAGGCGAAGTGGATTTTATCCGGCGATTCTGTTGTGGGGACATTTGTGGGGGAGGCCTCGGAATTTCCTCGCGCCTTGCTCATTCCGAGCGACTCCACAGCCTCTCTCTTCGCGGCCATGCGGATATGGCTGTAGCGTTCCAACATCGCGCGGCTCATGTGGCCCATAAGTGCAAGCATTGTACTCTCAGGAACGCCCGCTTCTGCCATTTTAGTGGCCGCTGTGTGGCGAAGATCATGAAGACGGCATTGGACGCCAGCCCGTTGCCGCAGCGCGTCCCACGCGCCCGTAACGTCCGCCATCGGCTTTGTCGGGTCGTTCGGCGTCGGCTTGCCGAAGGGGAACAGGAAGAAGCCAGATTCGACCGCGCCGAATCGTCTGGTGTACCAATCGGCATGAACGGATAGAACCGAGAACAAATCACCGTTCATTGGAATCTGCCGCCCGGTGCCAGAGGATGTCTTCGCTCGTCCGACCGTGATGATTCGACGGGCAAGGTCAACCTGCCCCCACGTCAGCCCAAGAATCTCCCCCGAGCGCATTCCGGTCATAAGTGCAACACGGATAAAGGTCCCGAGAGTCTGTGAGCGATTTGGGGATGTCTGATCGCTCACGGCATCGAGTAGTCTGCGTTCCTCTTCGAATAACAACGCCTTTCCTACGTCCTTTCGTTCTTCGAGCTTTCGCACCTTCGGCCAAAGGATGGACCACGGATGGCCGATGGCCCGGCTCAGTTCGCCCACCTCCATGTTGATAGTCCTGCCAGATACGCCGTCACTCAGTCTTGTTTTCATGTACGAATGAATCGCGCTGTCCGTCAAGTCCGGGAGAAGTGTCGTTCCGAGAAGGCGCGATACGTGGGCAAGACGCCCCTTTGCAAAGAGTATGGACTTGGGCCGATGGCTGAGGCTGTACGACTCCAAATACTTCTTCACCATTTCGCCAGCCGACTTGATACGGTCCATGCGATCCGTCGCCGGTAAGCCTGCCAAGGTGCGCTCCAGTTCGCGCTTGCGGTTCTTTTCCGCTTCCTTCGCGACTGTCTTGCTAGTCGTGCGTGCAGACTCCCGGATTCGCTTTCCTGCGAATAGGAATTCGTAGTGGTATGCGCCGCCGCGCTTATAGACTGACATCTATTTGCCCTCTTTCTTCACTGGCTTCGATCCATCTTTCCGTGGTCGTCCGCCCATCTTGCCCCACTTAGACAGCTCTTCTGCTGTGTGTTTCGCCGCCCGCGCTTTGCCGCCTTCTGCTCCC
>VFZO01000063.1 GCA_016871155.1 Acidobacteriota bacterium
TCGACCAGCGTCCGGCGCGGCGGCGCAATACCTCCAGAGCCTCCGATAGGTCGCGGTGCTTGTTCCGCTCCCCGGTGTCGAAGATTTTGGATGTCGACCGGCCCAGTTCCCCACGCAGTTCTTCCACGCCCAGCACATCGAAACGCTCCAGCCCGGCCTTCTCCATTCGCGGCAGCAGCGCCGCTTCAAACTTGTCGAGAGCGGCGGCTTCGCCGGGATCGAGAGTCCGATTGGCGTCTTCCAGCAGGTCCGCATGGCGGCGGCGCTCGGCCTCACTAAAGACGGAGGAGTCTTTCCGGCGCAGCTCCAGGCGAAGATCGTCGACCACCAGTTTCTTCCCCTTGGCCGCTTCCTTCCGCGCCGCCCGGTAGCGGGGCAACGCGGCGGTTTCGAATTCGTCGAGCGCCTTCTTCTCCGGGCCGTTCGCGAGGCGATCCTGAATCTCTTTTCGCTTCGCCTCGGCCTTGGCCCGAAACTCCGGATCCTTGAATGGGACGTCGACGTTCTCCACTTGAATGGCATTGAAAAACGCCTGGAGGCGGTAGAAGTCCCTCTGCGGAATGGGATCGTATTTGTGATCGTGACAGCGCGCACAGCCCACTGACAGGCCCAGAAATACGGAGCCCACGGTAGTCGTGACTTCGTTCAAATAGTTTTGCCGCACCTCGCCGGCGACGAGATTGGAGCGATCCCACGGCGCAACACGAAGGAATCCTAGCGGGACGTGACCTTGGATGTTTGGCGAATAGTTGTTGCGAGTCATCGAATGCTCGTCGGCGCCCGCCAGTTGCTGCATGACGAAACGGTCGTACGGCATGTCGTGATTGAACGCATCGATCACCCAATCTCGATACCGCCAGGCGTTGCCGATGGCGCCGTCGCCCTCCAGCCCGGACGTCTCGCCATAGCGCACCAGGTCCAGCCAATGCCGGCCCCAACGCTCGCCGTAGCGCGGATCTGCTAGAAGCCGCTCGATCATCTTCGCGTAGGCATCGGGCGATCGATCCTCGACGAAGGCGCGCAACTCCTCCGGCGAGGGCGGCAGGCCGATAAGGTCCAGATACACTCGCCGGGCCAGCGTGGCCGGTGCAGCCGGTGGCGCAAGGCGCAGGCCGGCGGCCTGCAATCGTGCCAGGACAAAGCCGTCCACCGCATTCGTTCCGCCGGGCGGGGGCGCGGTTTTCACCGGCTTCTCATACGGCCAGCGCCACTCTTCCTTATCGTGCGCTCGCTCGGCCGGCAGGGATCGCACCCAGCCTTCGATCAGCGATATTTCCGCGGCGGACAGCGTTCCGCCAAGCGGCATTCGCGGCGCCATTTCGCCCCGGATCATCCGCACCAGCACGCTCTGCTCCGGATGCCCTCCGACGATCGCGCGTCCGAACTTCTTGCCGCCCTTCGCGACCGCGGACAGAGTGAAATCCGATGCCTTTGCCGTGTCGTTGTGGCACGCGCCACATTTTTCGGCCAGCAACGTCTTGACGGCGGCCGGCGGTTCGGCGGCGAAAACGCTCACCGGCAACGCCAGCAGCAAACGCAGGAGCATGCGATGAGTATATCGAGTGTTGCGGATTCCCGAAGGATTCGGTATCGTCGCGGGATGTTGACGCGCCGAGGATTCGTCGCCGCCGGCCTTGCCGCCGCCCAAGTACCTGAGCTCTGCAGGAAATCGGCCGTGGAGTTGCGTGCGCTGCTGCGCGCGAAGAAGGTATCCGCGCGGGAGGTGTTGGACGCGCACTGGAAGCGGATTGAACAGGTGAATCCGAAGGTCAACGCGATCGTCACGCTGGTGGAGGATCGGGCAAGGGCTGCGGCAGCCACGGCGGATGAAGCCGCCGCGAAAGGCCGTTTCCTGGGTGTCCTGCACGGCCTGCCGGTGGCGCACAAAGACTTGCAGGATACCAAGGGCATTCGCACGACCTACGGTTCCCCCATTTTCAAGGACCACGTTCCCGCCAGCAGCACATTGGCCGTGGAACGCATTCAGGGCGCCGGCGCCATCTGCATCGGAAAGACGAACGTGCCGGAGTTTGGCGCCGGGTCGCAGACCTTCAACCCGGTATTCGGCGCAACCCGGAATCCCTTCGATTTGACCAAGACCTGCGGCGGTTCCAGTGGCGGCGCCGCGGTCGCGCTGGCTACTCGCATGCTACCAATCGCCGACGGTTCCGACACGGGCGGTTCGTTGCGAAACCCGGCGGCGTTCTGTTCGGTGACCGGATTCCGGTCGAGCCCCGGGCGCGTGCCCCGCTGGCCCACCGGCGGGTCGTGGAACACTATCAGCGTCACCGGACCGTTAGGCCGCAGCGTGGCGGACACCGCCCTTTTGCTGTCGGCGATGGCCGGGCCGGACCCGCGCGTACCGTTGTCAATCCACGAACCGGGCTCGCTTTTTGCCCGGCCGCTGGACCGCGATTTCCGCACCGCGCGAATCGCATGGTCGCCGCGCTTCGCCAATTTGCCCTATGCAAAGAGTGTTTTGGAGGTGATTGAGAAACGCCGCTCCATCATTCCCGGACGAACGGAGGATGCTCAGTTCGACTTTGAAGATGGCGGCGAGACCTTCAAAGTCTACCGGGCTCTGAGTTTCTATCAGCAGCACGAGGCGAAAGTGCAACGCCACCGTACCTTGATCAAGGACACCGTGATCCAAGAGGTGGAGGCCGGTGCCCGGATTACCGGCCCGCAGATCGCCGAAGCCGAAGCAAAGCGTTCGAAGATGTACGCCCGCTTCGGACAGTTCATGGCGCAATACGATTTCCTGGTCCTGCCGGTCACGCAAGTGCCGCCGTTTTCCATCGATCAGCCGTTTGTCACCGAGATTGAAGGAACGAAGATGGACAGCTACATCGACTGGATGAAATCGTGCTGGTACATCACGATCACCGGCCATCCGGCCATCTCCGTTCCCGCCGGCTTCACGGCGGACGGGCTCCCAATCGGCCTTCAAATCGTTGGACGCCACAATGACGATTGGGGCGTCCTTCAATTCGCGCATGCCTTCGAAAAGGCTCGCGGGCCGTTGGCGGAACCGATCCTATAGCGACTTTAGATATTCGATCAGGTTCCACTTCTCGGTTTCGGAAAGCGCCGTTCCGAACAGATGGCCCTGATTCGAATTTCCCGGAAGCGACGTGTCGAATTCGAAGAACGACGCGTCGGAAGAATCGAAACCGACCTTCGCGGAGTCGAACTTGCGGCTGCCTACGTAGAACTTCTTCGGCCGCTGGTCCGGCGTTTGCAGCATCGACCACAGGTCCGGCACCGAGCCGTTGTGCAAGTACGGCGCGGTGGCCCAGATGCCGTTATGCGGCCGCGCTTTGTACATTGGCGTAGAGAGCTGCGGCGGGTTTTTCCCAAAGAACGATTCGTGCGCACCCTTCTCCTTCACCGCGTTCTGGAAATCCTCGAACAACTGCGCCGGTCCGCGCAGTTTCAGTGTCGGCAACGCCTTGGTTAGATTGCCAACCATAACTCCGATCACGGCGTTCCGCAGAACCATCGCGACCGGCTCTTCAGCCTTGAACCGGCCCGGCGGAATCAGCGTTCCCTCCAGTGGACCCGTCTTCGCCTTGCGTCCGATGAATTCTCCGAGCTTGCCGTCGGTGCCGACGATAGAGACCTCTTTCATCGTGACCAGAATCGGCTCATTCAAATTGCTTCGATTGGTCTCCTTGTGGCAGCCTACGCAATTCGTCATAAAAAGAATTTTGCCAGCGGCCACCTTCGCCTGATCCAACGCCGGCAGTCCGTACTCCGGATTGGCCCAAGCCGGCGAACGCAGCATGGCGATCCAATCTTCCAGTTTTCTCAAGTTCTCGACATCAACCGTCGATGCGCGATAGATGGGCGGGAGCTTCGGGCTCGGCGAAAAGGCGAGGGAGCCGAAAACACCTAGAACCTCTCCGATGTTTCGCAGCATCGGGCCCGGCCCTACGTTGGGCGCCGTGCCGTTCCATTGCACGAAGTCCTGCCGGTGCGCATCCCAAATGGCGGGGTAGGAGACAGGCGCATCCGGCGGCCGCAGATTGGCCATAATGCCGAGGTCCACCGCCGTGGTTTGATTGGCAATATTGCCTAGCGCATCCACGCGCGCGTAGCCGGGTGGCAATGGAGGCAGATTGTTCTTCACGCGGTCCCGCAGTCTTTGATCCCACATGGCGAGGTCCTTCTTCAGGCCCGCGACCCCGGCGGCGTTGCCGTCCGGAACGACTTTTGCGGCGAAGCGCTTGAACTTGTCCGCGTCTCTCGCCGTATTCGTAACTGAAGCGCTGAGGCGGGTGACCATGGTCTGAAAGTCCGCGCGGGCGGGCGCGCCTTCCAATTGAACGATTTTTCCGTTCACCTCAATACGTGACGTGTGACAGGCGGCGCAGGTCAATCCCATCACTTCCCACTGCCCGGCCTTCTCGCGTTCTTTCGTGAAGCCGATAGGTAGTTTGTCGGGGTTGTAGTTCTGCCACGATCCCTGCGGCAGGTAGCCAAGCTGCTCCATATGCGCGTTGTCGCGGAACAACGTCGTGGAGTTCTCCTGTTCCAAGGCCAGGAACCACGTGTAGGGCAACACCTGCGAACCTTGCGGTGTATAACAGAACTTCCACTTTACTTCCTCACTCCACCCTTGATCCAAGGCCTCAACGGGTGGCTTGGGACATGCGGTCAGCAATAGCAATGCGATGGCCGCGACAACTTGATAGGACTTCATAACGGACTCCTAATTTGATAACTTAGTAACGTTCATGCGCCAGTGGTGTTGGTACTTTATCGTCACTGTGGCGGCTGCGCAACCGGTGGAGGAGCGGGCCCGGCGCATTCTCGATGCGAATTGCGCCAGTTGCCACGGCGCCGCCAAGATGGGCGGCCTGGATCTTCGCACGCGTGAATCGGCGTTGGCGAAGGGGTCCATCGTTCCTGGCAAAGCCGCGGAGAGCCGGCTGATTGCGGCCGTCGAAAGACAGGGAACACTGCGGATGCCACCCGGAAAAAACGGGCTGGAGCGTGCCGATGTGGCGACACTTCGAAATTGGATTGACGCCGGCGCGAAGTGGACGGCTGCTTCGAACGCCGAGCCGAATTGGTGGTCCTTCAAGAAGTTGAAACGTCCGCCCGGCGCTTCGATCGATGAGTTCGTCGACGGCAAGCTGCGCGAGAAGGGCCTCGCACCCAATGGTATGGCGGACCGCCGGACGCTGATTCGCCGCGCCTATCTGGATCTGCATGGGCTGCCGCCCGCTCCGGCCGAAATCGCGGCATTCGTCGAGGACGCCTCGCCGGATGCGTGGCCGAAACTCATCGATAAATTGTTGGCCTCACCTCGATACGGCGAGCGCTGGGGCCGGCATTGGCTCGATGTGGTGCGCTATGCCGACACGGGGGGCTTCGAAACGGATATCTATTTCCCGAACGCGTGGCGCTACCGCGACTACGTCATCAAGGCGTTCAACGAAGACAAGCCTTTCGAACGATTTGTGCGGGAACAGATCGCCGGCGACGAACTCTACCCCGACGATCTGGATCTGGATGGCGGATTCAAAGTCGCTCCCTCGAAGCTCGCGAATCTGGACGCGCGCATCGCGACAGGGCTGTACACAATTGGCCCGGTGTATCATGAGGCGGCGCTGTTTGGCGGGCAGGTTCGCTATGAGTGGCTGACCGACGCCGCCGATACAACGGGCGAGGCGTTTCTGGGTCTGACCTTCGGATGCGCGCGCTGCCACAACCACAAGTTCGACCCGATTACGCAGCGTGACTATCACTCGATGATGGCGATTTTCGCCGGCTCGGAAGAACGCGAAATTCCCGTCATCCCGCAGTTCAATATCTTCGGGTTCAAATCCGGTTATCCCAACTGGCTCCGCGTGGAAGAGCTGAAGACCGCCATTCAAAAAATCGATTCGGCCGCGCGGCAGCGCGTGGTCAATAAAGTGCGCGCGCTGTTTCCGGCCGCCGTGCTGGAGGCGCACGCGGTGGCGGTGGAGAAGCGTACACCAGCGCAACGGGAGTTGGCGGCGCGGTTGGAAAAAGCGTTCACCGAAGCCGGGTTGGAGGAAAATGCGCAAGGTAAAGACGCCGATATTCCGTTGACACCGGAGGAGAGCAAACGGCGCAATGAGTTGATCGTCGAACTCGGCAAGGCGGCTCTCAAGGCCAATCCCGTGATGCAAACGGCGACCGTGCTTGGGCATGCGGCCACTGTGCCCAGCATTCACATCACCCACCGGGGCGATTGGCGTTCTAAAGGCGAACAGGTTCCGCCCGCGTTTCCGGCTGCGTTGCAGGCGAAGCCGATCGACGAAATCGCGAACGCGAAACTGGCGCGGCGTGCGGCGCTTGCGAACTGGCTCACCGAACCCGACCATCCGTTGGCGGCGCGCGTTTACGTGAATCGAATCTGGCACTGGCATTTCGGCCGCGGAATCGTTGCGACGCCGAACGACTTCGGACGGCAAGGCGAAGAGCCCACGCATCCCGAGTTGCTGGATTGGCTGGCGAGCGACTTCCTGGCAAACGGCGGCTCCACCAAGCGGCTGCACAAAGTGATTCTGCTGTCCGCGGCGTACCGGCGAGCCTCGACCCATAGTGCGGCGAACGCTCGCGTGGATGCGGGCAACCTGTTTCTGTGGCGCGCGAACCGGCTGCGCATGGACGCCGAGACTCTGCGAGACTCCGTGCTTACGGCGAGCGGCGCTTTGAATACGAAGATGGGCGGACGGCCCGTGGTTCCGGTGCTCGGCCGCGAGGAGTACATCACCATGTGGGCGCGGAACCAGTGGCCGGAGGCGATGGATCCGGCCGAGCACGACCGGCGTAGCGTTTATCTGTACGTGAAGCGGTCGTTCCCCTTACCAATGCTGACGACGTTCGACGCGCCGGACACTTCGGTGAGTTGCGCGCGCCGCGAGGCCACCACCGTGGCCCCGCAAGCGCTCACGCTCATGAACGGCGACTTCATGGTGAGACAGTCCGGGAGATTCGCCGAACGGCTGAGAGCGGAGGAGCCAGGGAACCCGCGGGCCCAGATTGTGCGGGCTTGGCAAATCGCGCTGGGGCGCGCGCCGCGCGAGCCGGAGATCGAAAAAGCGCTAGCCGCGCCGAGCCTCGAAAAGCTTTGTCTCGTCTTGCTGAACATGAACGAGTTTCTGTACGTGGATTGAACATGCACACTTTCAACCGGCGTCAATTTTTAGAGAAATCGGCCCTCGGCTTCGGAGGGTTGGCGGCGTCTACCTTGATGGCGCAGCCCAAGAACAAAGGGAAGAGCGTGATCTTCCTCTTCATGCACGGCGGCCCGAGTCATCTCGACACGTTCGATCCGAAGCCGTTGTTGAAGAAATTGCATGGGCAGCCGGTCCCGCCCAGTTTCGGCAAGGCCGATTTCCAGTTCACGAAGGTCGACAAAGTGCCGATCATGGCTTCGCCGCTGGAGTTCAAACCGCGCGGACAGTCGGGAGTTCCGATATCGAGCCTGTTCGAGAACCTCTCGCGCCACGCCGACGATCTCGCGGTGATTCGCTCCTGCCATCACGACGGCTTTACCCATGTCACCGGCCAAAATTGGATGAACACCGGTTGGGCTCGAGTCGGCAGGCCGAGCGTCGGTTCCTGGGTTGTGTACGGGCTTGGCAGTGAAAGCGATAATTTGCCAGCGTACGTCGTAATGCTCGACGGCGGCATTAAAGCCGGAGCGCCGGCGTATGGGTCGGGTTTTCTGCCCGCGTCGTTTCAGGGTACGGTGCTCCGTACCGAAGGACCGCCAATTCTAAATGTGAACCGGCCGGAGGGTGTCTCCGAAAAGATGCAGAGGGAGACGTTTGATCTGCTCCGCTTCTACAATGAACGCCACCACTCCGAGCGCGCTGAGGATACGGAGTTGGAGGCGCGCATGAATTCCTACGAACTCGCCTTCAAAATGCAGATGGCCGTTCCGGAAGTAGCGGACCTTACTAAGGAGACCACCGCGACCCGCGAACTGTACGGCTTGAACGATCCGCTCACCTCCGAGTTCGGCTCGCAGTGTCTGATGGCGCGGCGGCTTGTGGAGCGCGGCGTTCGTTTTGTGCAACTCTACTCCGGAGGCAAGAAGGGCAGCGAAGTCGGCTGGGACGCGCACAATGAGTGCGACCAGAACCACACCTTCATGGCGAGCAAAGTCGACAAGCCGATCGCCGGCTTGCTGGCCGATCTGAAATCGCGCGGCCTGTTGGACAACACGGTCCTGCTCTGGGGCGGCGACTTCGGCCGCACGCCGTTCACCGACGGCGCGGAAGGCGGCGGAGGCAGTAGAAATGGGCGCGACCACAATCCCTATGGGTTCTCCGTCTGGATGGCCGGTGGCGGAATAAAAGGCGGCAAGATCATAGGCGCCACCGACGATATCGGCCTTCGTGCGACCGAAGACAAAGTCACGATGCACGATCTGCATGCCACCCTGCTCGGTCTGCTCGGCGTGGACCACAAGAAGCTCACCTTTCAGTTCCAGGGCCGCGATTTCCGGCTCACCGACGTTGGCGGCGACAACAACCTAACGGCCCGCCTTACGGCGGGATGATTTCGTCTTGGGCTCCCAAATTCCGAACTGCAGCGTCCTTGCATTGGAATCGATGCGTTCCAGCACGACCTTGACCTTCTGGCCGATGAGATACTCCCGGCGGCTGCGCTCGCCCACCACTTTTCGGGCGCTTTCCAAGTAGCGATAGCGCTCGCCGGGCAAGTTGTCAATCGGAATCAGTCCTTCAACAAACAGCGAGTCCAACTCGACGAACAAACCGAACTTCGTCGCGGAGATGATCATTCCGTTGAACTCGTCGCCAACGCGATCGATCATGAATTTGACCTTCTTCCATTCCACGAGTTCGCGCTCTGCCTCACCCGCGCGGCGCTCGGTGAACGATGTATCGGTGCCGTACTCCGCCATCTGTTCTTCGGTCCAGCCGGCGGGTTCTCCGTCCAGCAGGCGGCCCAGAACGCGATGCACCATTAAGTCCGGATAGCGGCGGATGGGAGACGTGAAGTGCGTGTACGTCGCGGCCGCGAGCGCGAAGTGACCTAGGTTCTCGTGGGAATAGCGCGCCTGTTTGAGCGAACGCAGCATCAGGTAGCTGAGAATCCGCTCCTCCGGTTTGCCGTCGAGTTTCGCCACCAGCTTCTGGTAGTCCCGGCTCTGCACGCTCGCGCGTTCGCTGGGCAGCACCAGGTCCTTGCGCGATTTCCTTCCGTCGCGATGCTTAGTCACAATCCCGAATTTTTTCACCGGCAACTGGGCGAAATGCAGCGTGTAGCCGAACTGCGAGGCGATCTCCTCAAAGTCGTGAACGCGCTTTATATCCGGATTCTCGTGAATGCGGTACAGGCTCGGAACCCCGGCGCTGGCGATGTGGGAGGCCACCGCTTCGTTGGCCGCCAGCATAAACTCTTCGATGATTCGATGGGCCATGTTCCGCACGGCGCGCGTCACGCCAATCATGAATCCGTTCTCGTCGAATTCGATCAGCGGTTCCGGCAGGTCGAAATCGATCGAACCCCGCTTTACTCGCTTGCGATTCAGTATCATCGCCAGCTCCCGCATCTGGCCCAGGTACGGATTGCTGTCCAACTCCGCCGCCACCTCCGTGTAGGTCTTCCGGGCCGAAGAACGAATCACGCCCCGGCAGAACGACTGCGAGACGATATCGCCCGCATTGTCGATCTCCAGTTCTGCCGTCATCACCAGCCGGTCCTCGTTCGGCCGCAGCGAGCAGATATCGGTGGAGAGCTCCTGCGGCAACATCGGGACGGCCCGGTCGGGAAAGTAGGCGCTGGTTCCGCGGTGCAGCGCTTCGCGATCGATCGCGGAGCCCGGTTTGACGTAGTGACTCACATCGGCGATATGGACATCCAGCTTCCAGTTGCCGTTTGAAAGATGCTCCACGTAGATGGCGTCGTCGAAATCGCGCGCGGTCTCACCGTCGATGGTGATAACCGGCAGATGGCGGAAGTCCTTCCGGTCCTGCGGAATCTCGCGGGAAATGGCCTTCGCCTCGGCGATCGCATCCTCCGGGAACCGGTGCGGCAGGTGGTGTTTGCGGATCATCACTTCCACATCCACGCCGAACTCGTCCGGATGACCCAAAATCTCGATCACGCGCCCCACGCCGTCTTCTCCGCCGGCCGGGAATTCGATGATCTCCACGTTTACGATTACGCCATCCAGATCCCCGTACTCCTTCGCCTTCACACCCACCCGGTCCACGGTGTTCGCCGGAGGCCGCTCCATTCCGTCCGGAATGTAGATCCAATTTTGAATGCGGCTGTCGTGAGGTTTCACCCAATTGCCGCGGCGCCGGGCGCGAAACTCGCCCACCACAGTGCTGTGCGCGCGCTGCAGAACTTTCAGAATCTCGCCCTCGGCCTTGCCTTCCGGCCCCAGCCACTTCATGTGCACCAGAACGCGGTCGCCATGCATTGCCCGAGTCGCTTTAGACGATGGGATGAAGATGTCGCCCGCTAGCCCTTCAACCGGATGGAGCGGCACCACAAAGCCGAATCCGTCGCGGTGCATTTGGAGCCGGCCCACGATGAACTCCTTCGAGTGCGATGCCGCCACGAACTGGCCGCCGCGGTACTCGACGATGTCGCCGCGATCCGCCAACCGGTACAGCGCCCGCTCCAGCAGATCGCGCTGCGGTCCCTTCGCATCCAACTCGCGCACCAGCGTCTTGAAGCTGGCCTTGGCGTGGGGCATACGGCGGATTGCATTCAGTACATCCCGGTCCGGCAGATAGAATGAATCTTGCATGGTCTTCTCCAATGTACCTATCAACGTCCCCGTGGAGGCGAATATGATCCTCGGCCAGTCCCACTTCATAAAGACTGTGGAGGATATCTACGAAGCGATCGTCAATACGAATCCCACGATTAAATTCGGCGTGGCCTTCAACGAGGCCTCCGGCCCATGCCTTACGCGTTTCGACGGGAATGACGAGGCTTTGATGAAGTCGGCGGTCGACAATCTGCAGGCGCTCGCTTGCGGCCACACATTTCTTGTTGTGTTGAAAAACGGGTTCCCGATCAATGTTTTGGGACGTATCAAGGAGGTTCCGGAAGTTGTGAACATCTTCTGCGCCACCGCGAATCCGGTGGAGGTAGTTGTCGCGACCACGGGCCTTGGCCGGGGAGTGATGGGCGTCATCGACGGTCACAAACCTCGCGGCGTTGAGACGGCCGAAGACGCCGTGGCGCGGAAAGAGTTCCTCCGCAAGATCGGTTACAAGCGATGATCCGCTCGATCGCTGAATTGGAAGAGTTGCTAAGCCGCCCTTCGGATGCCGACCGGGCCGCGATGGCCGCGTTGCAGGGCGATCTGCTAATCCTTGGTGTGGGTGGAAAGATGGGGCCCACTCTCGCGCTGCGCGCCAAGCGTGCGGCCGCCCCCGGGCAGCGCGTGCTGGCCGCGGCGCGCTTCTCCGAGGCGGGATTGCGGGAGCGTCTAACCGGGGCGGGTATCGAATGCCTGCAGGCCGATCTGCTGGACACCGCGCAGTTGGCGGCGTTGCCGGAGTGTTCCAACGTGCTCTGCATGTTCGGCCGTAAGTTCGGATCCTCCGGCGATCCGGCGCTGACGTGGGCGATGAACGTGTACGCACCGGGCTTGGTTTCCGAGCGATACAAATCTTCGCGAATCGTCGCCTTCTCCAGCGGAAACGTCTATCCGTTCTCGCCGGCCGCGCGCGGCGGATCTTCGGAAGAAGACCCGCTCCTGCCCGTCGGCGAATACGCTTGGACGGGTCTGGGCCGGGAGCGGATCTACGACTACCACTCTCGCCGCTTCGGCACCCCGGTGGCGTTACTGCGCCTGAACTACGCGATCGATCTTCGTTACGGCGTTCTGCTTGACATCGGAATGAAGGTCTTCGAACGGAAACCCGTGGACCTGACCATGGGCGCCGCAAACGTCATCTGGCAGGGCGACGCGAATTCCGCCGCGCTGCGATCGTTCGCCCACGCCGCCAGTCCTGCATTCGTGCTGAACCTCACCGGACCGGAGACGTTGAGCGTTCGGCGCGTGGCCGAGACCTTCGGCCGGCACTTCGGTGTGAAGCCGGAGTTCACAGGAGCCGAATCTCCGGACGCGCTGCTGAACAACGCGCAGCGCTGCCATCGCTTGTTCGGCTACCCGAGCGTCACGCCCGATCAGATGATCGAGTGGACCGCCCTATGGATCGGAATGGGGGGCGAGACGCTCAACAAGCCCACACACTTCGAGACGCGCGATGGCAAGTTCTAAAGCGCTCGATCGTTTTCGCGCCGGCACAGTCATCCCCGCGCACCCCCTGGCACTGACCGGGGCAGGGAAGCTCGACGAGCGGCGCCAGCGCGCGCTCACCCGCTACTACGTGGGCGCCGGCGCCGGCGGCGTGGCGGTGGGGGTGCACACCACACAGTTCGCCATTCGGGAAGCGGGCCTCTTGCGGCCCGTCCTGGAGTTGGCCCGCGCGGAGACGCCCGCGGATGCCGTGGCAATCGCCGGCGCCTGCGGTCCAACGCGGCAGGCCGTGGCGGAGGCGGCTCTTGCCCGCGATCTCGGCTACGACGCGGTTTTGTTGAGCATGGCGGCCGTGACGGAGAACGAAATCGATCATGTGAGGGCTGTCGCGGGAGTGATGCCCGTTGTCGGCTTTTATCTCCAGCCAGCCGTCGGCGGCCGCGCTCTGCCGTACTCGTTCTGGCGCCAATTTGCGGAAATCGAAAACGTGATCGGCATCAAGATGGCGCCGTTCAATCGCTATCAGACGATCGACGTCGTCCGGGCCGTGGCCGAATCGGGCCGGGACGGCATCGCTCTCTACACGGGGAACGACGACAACATTGTCCTGGACCTGCTCACGCCCCATCGCTTCGGCGGCAAGACGCTGCGCGTCTCCGGTGGACTGCTTGGACATTGGGCCGTGTGGACCCTCCGCGCCGTGGAGATGCAGGTGATGCTTCGGACCGCCGCGCCATCGGAGGATCTGTTGCGGCTTGCGATCGAAGTAACCGATTCGAACGCAGCGTTCTTTGACGCCGCCAATGGGTTTCAAGGCTGCATCGCGGGTCTGCATGAAGTGCTGCGGAGGCAGGGATTGCTGGTGAACACGCGCTGTCTGGACCCGCGCGAAGCCCTGAGCCCGGGTCAGATCGAAGAGATCGACCGGGTCTACGCCGCCTATCCGCATCTCAACGACGATGCCTTCGTTCGCGAAAACCTTGACCGCTGGTTACAATAGGCGCTATGTCTGAACGCGCATTCGGTTTCCACACCCGGTCCCTGCACCATGGTCACGATCCAAAGTCGGCCATGAACGCACGCGCCGTGCCGATTTTCCAATCGACTTCGTTTGTCTTCAATAACTCCGAGCACGCGGCGAATCTATTCGCGCTCAAGGAGTTCGGCAATATCTATACGCGGATCATGAATCCTACCACCGACGTGCTGGAACAGCGCGTCGCTTCGTTGGAGGGCGGTGCCGCCGCGCTGGCGTTGTCCTCCGGCCAGGCCGCGCAGTTCCTCACCGCCAACAGTCTGTGTGAGTCCGGCGATCACATCGTGGCCGCTAGCACGCTCTACGGCGGTACCTACACGCAGTTCGACGTGTCGTTCCGCCGCATGGGTTACAACGTGACCTTCGTCGATCCCGACGACCCGTCGAGCTTCCGCAAGGCGCTGACGCCGAAGACCCGCGCAATCTATGGCGAGACTATTTCCAATCCCCGCGGCAACATTCTCGATATCGCCGCCGTGGCCGCCGTCGCAAAGGAAGCAAACGTTCCATTGGTGATCGACAACACGTTCGCTTCGCCCTACCTGTGCCGGCCGATCGAGCACGGCGCGAACATCGTGCTGCATTCGCTGACGAAGTTCATTGGCGGCCACGGCAATTCCATAGGTGGCATGATTGTCGATGGCGCGAATTTCAACTACGCAAAATCCGGGCATTCGCTTTTGAATAAGCCGTCGCCGGCTTACCACGGTTTGGTGTTCTCCGAACTGCCGGAGCCGCTGAACGCGCTGGCCTTTATCCTCCGTACCCGGGTGGAGGGCTTGCGAGATCTGGGCCCCTGCTTGAGCCCGTTCAATTCGTTCCTCTTCCTGCAAGGCGTGGAAACGCTGGGCCTGCGCATGGATCGCCATACCGGCAACGCGCAAGCGGTGGCGGAGTTCCTGGAAGCGCATAGCCTGGTGAAGTGGGTGAAGTATCCGGGCCTGAAGTCGAGCCCGTATCATTCCCTGGCCCAGAAGTACATGCCGAAAGGCGCGGGCTCCGTATTCAGCTTTGGCATCAAGGGCGGCTATGACGCCGGCCGGAAGTTCGTGGATTCGCTCAAGCTGTTCTCGCACCTGGCAAACGTTGGCGACGCTCGCAGCCTGGTGATCCATCCGGCGTCCACCACGCATCAACAGCTCTCCGCCGATCAGCAGACCGCCGCGGGGGTTGAGCCCGACATGATTCGCCTTTCCGTTGGACTGGAAGACCTGGACGATATCCGTTGGGACCTCGAGCAGGCGCTGGCCGCCAGCCAGAATTAGAACAGCGATATCTGTTCGGCGTTGTTTGTTTCCGAACGGATTCCCACGCTGTCCGTTTGCCAGCTCAATTCATGAAGCGCGCCGGCCTCCATCTCTAGGTCGCCGCGCTTCCTGGCTTCCACGGCCAGTTCTCGCAGCAGAACGATCGCCTCGCGCTTGCGCGCCTGTTTCAGCAGGTAGCGCACCGCGGCCATGTAGGTGTCACCGATATAGTTGTGGCGCATCGCTACCGGCAATTCGTGCAGCCACTCGTCGCCCGGCCGTTGCTTGAACACGGTCTGCAGTAGTTTGGAAACGTCTCCGCCGGTGCGCCGCGCAGAACGCATTAGGTTGCGGCGGCGGTCCAGCATCACCGGGTTCTCGTATTGATCTTGCAATTCGGACGGAAACGCAAGGCGGCACGCCTCCGCGTGCCCGCGCAGCAGCAGGTACGAGTGCCGCCCCTTCGGCAACTCCAACTCCGTGCCGTCCGCAACGTGATCCAGCACCACCAGCATCCGTTGCCCTCGAACCCGGTATTCCAGTTCGCCCTTTATCGCTTCCAGCGGGCGGTCGCCACAGACGATCCAGGCCACCGCCTCGAAATTGTCCTCGGCGTCGTGCGCGAATTGCTGCACGCCGTCGATCTCCGAGGCCGGCAGTTCCAGCGTGCCGGCCGAATCCACGAGCTTCTGCCACCAGCCTTCCGGCACCGCTGCTCCTGTCGGCGCGGCCGCTGCGTCGGCGCGCTCCGGGAACAGGCGGACCAGCCAGCGCTCAATGGCGCGCTCGTCGTCGTAGGGCAGAAAACGGGCGTGGCGCTCGAGCAGTTTTGGGTACGCGCACTCTTCGCGCTTCAGGTACGCAACCGGCGGTTGCCCATCGTGCTCGCGCAGCGCGCGCCAATCCTCCAGCTCAAACGGCACGGGCGCCGTTTCCCGGTCCAGCACCAACAGGATCGCGTCCGTTTTCCCGCCTTCTTCCCAGGTGTCAACGACGCGTGCCGCCGGCTCGGCCACAATCAGCGAATGGAGGCCCAGGTTTCGATGCAATCGAGCCTTCCAGCGCCCAGCCGCGTCGCGCGCGGCCGGCGAACAACAGACAGTGAACTTCACTTGCGAACCAGCACTCCCACACCCGGCCGGTCCGGCAGGATCAGTTTTCCGTTCACGACTTTCACCCCGTCGAACGGGTCGTTCTTGATTAACAGATTTCCGTCCAGATCGGCGAAGTCGAGCAGCGGGCTCAGTTGCGCGGCCGCCGTGATGGCGAGTGAACTCGACACCATACAGCCGGCCATCACCTTGAGCTTGTACGTCCGCGCCAGGTCGATCATGCGCATCGCCTGCCGAAGGCCGCCAGCCTTGTCCACCTTGATATTGATTCCGTCGAAGTACGGCGCAATGCGGGGAATGTCGTCCGGCCGCAGGCAGCACTCGTCGGCGATGATCGGCAGGTCCACCCGCTTCCGCACTTCGCCCGTTTCCGCCAGCATGGCCGCCGGCAGCGGCTGCTCAATGAACTCGACATTCTGTTTCTCCAGCCATTTGATCTTTCGCACGGCCTCGTCCACGGACTTCCAGCCCTCGTTGGCGTCCACGCGCATCGGCTTCTTTGTTTCCGCCCGGACGGCCTCCATCACTTCTTCGTCGTTGGCCAGTCCGGTCTTGATTTTCAAAATCGGATACGCGGCCGCTTCGCGGACCTTTCGGCGAATCACCTCCGCCGTGTCGATGCCGATCGAAAAAGTCGTTGCCGGTGCGTCGTTCTTGTCCAGCCCCCACATCTTCCACAGCGGCACTCTCAGCCGCTTGCCCACCCAGTCGTGCAGAGCGATGTCGATGGCCGCCTTCGCCGCCCAGGCGCCCTCCACTCTGGCGAAGACCTGATCCAGAATCTTCGCGTACTGCGACGGATCGGAGTTCGCGAAGAGTCCGTTCAGCGTGCCCACCAGCTTCACGCCCTCGGCGGCCGACTCGTTATACCGGACGATGGGGGCACCCTCGCCGAGTCCCGTTATGCCCTCCGACTCCACCGACACCTGCAACGTCTCTCGAAACTTGGAGGAAGACATGACCGTGGTCCACGTGTTGACCAGATGCAGGCGAAGCGTGCGCGCCGTAATAACGGTTCGGGGCCCGGCAAGGGCCCCGAAGGCGAGAGCGAAAGTGTCGCGCCGCCGCATGTTTACTGCGCGGCGGCGGCGCCGTGTTCGGCGAAAGCGCCAATCAAGTCGCCCGCGATCAACTCCGCGTTCCGGCCTTCAATCTGGAATCGATGCATCATGTACACCGGTTTGCCGTCGCGGAACAACGCGAAACAGGGCGAGGACGGCGGATAACCGGCCAGCAAGTTTCGAACGTGGGCCACGGCCGCCTCGTCGGCGCCGGCAAACACGGTTATCGCTTTGTCCGGTTTAACTTCGGC
The DNA here is from genome assembly GCA_016871155.1 of Acidobacteriota bacterium. Lineage (GTDB taxonomy): Bacteria > Acidobacteriota > Terriglobia > Bryobacterales > Bryobacteraceae. The sequence goes on from VFZO01000063.1 coordinate 16,949, forward strand.
GGCCCGCAGCGCCTGTACCACGCCGGGGCGTGCCTTGCCGGCGGCACAGCCGCAGACACTGTTCACGGCCACCAGCACTGTGCCGGAATCCGGGCCTAGGGCGGCGTCGACGGCCTCAGGCGTCCGCGTCTCTTCGAAACCGTTGGAGGTCAACTCCTCGCGCATGATCGCAATCAGATGTTCGGGATAAGGCATAATCCCAATATAGCCGTTAGCCCAGGGGATGCGCCCTGTCTCGCAGCGGCAGCGCAACCCGCCCGCCCGACTTCTGCGCCCGGTAGACGCTGTGAACCATCTCAATCGTCCAGCGTCCATCCTCTTCGCTGCAGCACGGCTTGCCGCCCGTTTCGATCGCACGAACCAGGTCCTTCACCATCAGCGCGTTCGCGATTTCAGGGCCCGCCATGTCCGCGGGCGCCGGAATGGACTCCCACTGCGCCGTCGCGCCGGGCCACCAGGCGGCGGAGCGCAGCACGTGCAGCCCTCCACCCGGGTAGATCCCGTTCGGCAGAAAAATCAAGCCCTTGCTGCCGTGAATCCACGTGCCGAAGCGCAGTGCATGCGTGTCGTTTACGGCCCGCGACGAGAAATAGCCATGCACCCCGTTCGCGAACGCAAACATCGCGGCGATTTGCCGCCCGGCGATGGGCCCGATCGGTTCGGTGGCCTGTTTCACGTCGCCGCCGCCGATCTCGCGCCGTTCGTAGTCACGTGGGCCACTGTCCATTCCGGATTGCCCAGGAAGAACCGCATCATGTCACAGAGGTGCGAGCCCAGCACCATCATGTCTTCGCCGCCCGCGCGCCGGTCCTCTTTGCCGCGGGTACGAATCTCCTGCACCTCGCCGATCTCGCCGGCGTCGACCATCGCCTTGGCGCGGACCGCGAACGGCGAGGTCCGCATCTGGTGCGCCACCTGCAACTTCACTTTGTTCCGTCGCACCGCGTCCACCATGCGGTCGGCGTCCGACAGCGTCAAAGCAAACGGTTTCTCCATGTAGATGTGCGCACCGGCCTCGGCTACGGCGGTGACCATCTCCACGCGCTGATCCATCCAGCGCGGGCCGATGCCCACGATCTCCGGCTTCTCCTTGCGCAGCATTTCCCGGTAATCGCCGTAGGTCCGTGCAACGCCCAGGCGCTTGCCGGCCGCCGCAAGGCCGGCTTCGCTCGCGTCGGCAACCGCCACCAACTCCATGTTGGGCAACTCGCGCCACACCGTGTCGATGCCGTGACCGTAGTTGCCTTTGCCCGTGTGCCCGATCACCGCGACCTTGTATCGCTTTCCCGGCGCCGCGGCGGCCATGGCCAACAGATCTCGACGCGTCATCAAGCGCGCTCCGGCTTCGACCAGTGATCCCGGTATTCACGCCGGACCAATCGATTCGCCTCCGCGTCGCCTCGAACCGTTTCCGTGGCCCCGTCGAAATCGATTGGGCGGCCCGTGCGGGCGACAATGTTTCCCAGGTGCGCCAGCGCCGTGGCCCAGTGGCCTTCTTCGATCTCCACGCGGCAGCGCTTCCGGCTGCGTACGCTATCCAGGAAATCCCGCGTGTGCGGCGCATCGATGGAAGATTCTCCGTGCTGCTGTTCGTGGATGATCTTGTTCTTGTCGTCCACCACGCGGAATCCGAACGTGCGGCCTCGGAAACGGCCGATCTGCGCCACGCCCTTGTCTCCATAGACCGCAACTCCGTTGTCGCAATCCTCCAGTCCATAGGGATTCCAGAGCCGCTGTTCGAAGTGAATCAGCTTCTCGCCAAAGTCGTAGGTCAGGTTCATGGTGTCGGGCGTCTGTTGATCGTCGTCAAAATACATCTTGCGGCCCATGCCTGTCACTCGCTGGGGCAACGTCACGCCCAACGCTCGCCGCGCCATGTCTAACTGATGCACCCCGTCGTTGCCAATGTCGCCCGCGCCGTAGTGCCAATGCCAGTTCACCGTCGAATGAAACCGGTTCCGGTTGAAGGGCATTTTGGGCAGCGGGCCGGTCCACGTTTCGTAGTCCACTCCGGCGGGCACCGCTTCGTCGGGCTTTCGGCCGATGTTCCGCCGCAGCTGCACGTTCCACGCCTTGGCCATCAGCACGCGGCCCAGCCGGCCGGACTGCACGTAGTCCTGAAACGCCAATGTGACGGGCAGGCTCGGCAGTTGCGTCCCGGCCTGGACGATCCTCTTGTTGCGCCGCGCCGCTTCTACCATCAGACGGCCCTCTCGAATGTTGTGGGAGACCGGTTTCTCCACGTAGACGTCCTTGCCCGCGTTGCATGCCAGCACCGTTCCGGGCGCATGCCAATGAATCGGCGTGCCCATCACGATGGCGTCCACCTGCTTGTCGTCCAGGCAGCGCCGGATGTCGGCCACCAGTGGTGGCCGCTTCCGGCCCGAGGCTTCGATGATGCGGAACGCATCTTCCACAACGTTGGAATCCACGTCGCAGACGTAGAGCACGTTCACATCGGGTTGATCGCAGAACGCTTTCGTAAGGCTTTTACCGCGGCCCCGGACGCCCATGAGCGCGATATTGATCTTTTCAGAGGCGGCAGTGGCCGCGAGCGAGGAAAGAAAGTAGCGGCGGTTCATTCGGTGTCACCTTATCACACCCGGAACTCGCGCAAGGCCTCCGGAATCACGTCAAGCCCCAGACCCGGTAGCTCGGAAGCGACGATCTCACCGTTCTCGATCCGATACAGCTCTTTGTTGCGCAGAACCTTCGCTCCCGGCGCCCACTGTTGTTGCGGCAACAGGGGCGGGCGCACCAGCGCCACCTCCTGCCATTCCGCGCCCGTCGCGAAGGTCGCCTGCAGCCAACCCGCCAGCATCAACGCCATCGTCCCATGCAGAATGCACGGTACGTGATACGCCTCCGCCATGGAGGCCACCTTGCGGCAGGTGAGAATTCCGCCGGAGCCGCGGCCCTCCGGCTGCAGAATGTCATAGGTGCGGTTGACCAGGCACTGTTGGAAGCTCCCGGTTCCGACGTAGCCTTCGCCGCCGGTGATCGGGATGTCCACCATGGCGGCCAGCCGCGCGGGTGATTTGTAGTCGTCCCGGGCGAAGGGCTCTTCCAGCCAATAGGCCCCGGCCCGCTGCAGCGCGCGTGCCACGCGCAGACCGGTGTCGAAACTCCAAACTTTCTGTCCGATAATCGACGGCACATGAGCGGTGCGATCAAACATGATGGCGAAACCGGGCCCGGTGGCGGCGCGAATTTCCGCGCACGCGTCGGCGTCATCCAGAGGATTCGGCCTCCATGCGCGGATTTTCATGCCCGGAAACCCGGCCTTTTGCAGCCGCATGGCCTGCTCGGCTTGTTCGCGATAGCTGACGTGCTGTTGATCCTCTTTGCCGGGCCAGACGCAGGTGACGTAGGCCTTGACGCGCGTCGACGCGCCGCCCAGCAATCGATACACCGGTTGCTTGGCGATTCGTCCGATCGCGTCCCACAGGGCGTGCTCCACGCCGCCCCATTTTTCAAGGCCATTGTCCAGATGCTTCTCAATCGCGAACAGGTCCTGCCCGGTCAACAAACGGCGAACCGCCGGCAAGTGCGCCGTGCCTGGGCCGGCAAATGAATAGCCCGTCACGCCGGCGCTGGTGGCGACCTCCACAACATTGAACGCGTGCATCAATCCGGCCTCGGCCTCGTCTTGGGTGACCGGAATTCGAATGTCGTATATCTCTACGCCGGTTACCCGTACGGGTCCGGCCAATGCGAGTAACAGGCTGCGGCGGCTAAGCACGGATCCGGTACTCCTTCAGCGCGGCTTCGCTCACGCGCAGTCCCAGCCCCGGCGCCTTGGGCAGCAGCACATAGCCGTTCTCCACGCGCCAGGCCTTCTTGTCCTCCAGCAGCACCAGCCCGGGCTCCCATTCTTCGGTTGGCAGATTCGGCCCGGCGCCGATCATCTCCTGCCACTCGCAGTTGGTCATCGCGCAGCCGGCCTGAATGTAACCGGCCAAGGCGAACCCGCCCGTACCGTGCTGCACGCACGGCACGCCAAACGACGCGGCGAGCGTGCTAATTTTCTTCGCCGCCCAGATGCCGCCGCAGATGCGGGTGTCAGGCTGCACGATGTCGTAGGTTTTGTTATGCAAAAACGCCGCAAACTCAAACAGCGTCCGGCCCAATTCGCCGCCGGTGATCAGAATGTCGGTCTCCGCCGCCAGCCGGGCCGGGCCTTGCAGGTCCATGCCATCGAAAGGCTCCTCCAGCCAGTAGGCGTTGTGCTTTTCAAGTCCACGCGCCACCTGCAGCGCCGTGGGGTAATCCCAAACCCATCCAGGCCGCACCGCCGTGCGGTCCAGCATGATCTTGAAGCTGGGACCAACGGCGGCCCGGATCACGCCGGTCGCGTCGACATCGTCCATGGGCCGTGGCCGCCAGGCACGGATTTTGATGGCCGTGTAACCGTTCGACTGCAGCCGCTTGGCAAACTCGGCCTGGCGCTCGTACGGAACGTCGGATTGGTCTTGCTTGCCCGGGAACACGGTCGTTCTGTAGATGCGCAGCCGGTCCTTCGCCTTGCCGAGTAGCTCCGCCACGGGCCGTCCGGCCAGCCGGCCCACGCAGTCCCACATCGCGTGCTCCACGCCGCTCCAGCCCTGCGTGCGGGACTCGCCGCTGTTCATCTGCAGGCGTTTCATGTGCCTGTCGATCGCGAATAGATCCTGGCCCAGCAGCGCTGGCTTGACCCAGCTCTCCAAAAGGGTTGGATCGATCCCGATAAACGACGTGCCGGTGATCCCCGCGTCGGTATGGACGCGGGTTACCGGATATCGATACACGCGCAGCGGGTCCGGCGAACCACCATCGGGAACCCTCACGGCAAACGTCTCGACGCCGGTAATCTTTACTGGCGCCGCCGTTGCGCAAGCCGCGCCAAGCGCACCCGCCAGAAAGCCGCGCCTTGTTGCTACCACTGCAGCCGTCCGGCGATTTGCATGATGCGCGGGTCTGCCGCGGCCGTCACGCGGCCGAACGTCGCCGCGTTCTGCGTTCCGATCGGATTGAAGAACTGCGTGTGATTGAAGAAGTTGAAAAACTCGAACCGGAGTTGCAGCCGGCCCGCCTCGCCCAGCGGTGGCACTTCGAAGTTTTTGGCAAGCGAAACGTCCCACTGATTGACGCCGTAGCCTGGTTGCGTGTTGCGGGCCACGTTGCCGAACGTTCCAACCGCCGGTGTTGTGTACGCCGCGCGGTCCAGGCCAATCAACCCGTTGGTGCGCGGATTCAGCTTCGCCGCCGGCACGCCCGTGGCGTTCGGCCTCTGTGTACCGCTGCCAACGCGCGCCACGTCGCCGGCCGTGCCCACCGAGAACGGCGCGCCCGTGCGCATGTTTACAATGCCGTTCAACTGCCAGCCACCGATTATGCCGTCGAGCAGCTTGTTCTCGATATTGATCTTTCGCCCTTTACCAAGGGGAATGTCGTCGACGAAGCCGAGGATGAAGTTGTGCCGGATATCGTTATCGGCCAAGCCGCGCTCCGGACGTCGGTCGTACATGTTCTGACCCGCTCCGCCGCTATCCACCACTTTGCCGAATGTGTAGCTGGTCACCATCGAAAGCCCCTTCCACACGCGCTGCTCCAAGCGCACAAAGGTGGCGTTGTAGTTGGACCACTGGTAGTTCGCCGTTTGGCTGAAACTCGGCAGCGCCCGCGGGAAGGGCGAACGCAGCGAGAAGGCCTCGGGATTCGCCGGGTTCGATGGCAGCCGGGGTTGATTGACGAGAATCGAACCCACCTGCTTGTGGCCTGTGTTGCCCATGTAGCCGGCCTCGATCAGCAGGCTGGGCCGAAGCTGATGCTGAATGTTCAGATTGTAGGAGTACATGTAGCCGTCGCGGCGGTTCCGGTCGTTGTTGCTTCCCACGCTGCCTGCCAGCGCCGCTGCGGTCGGGAAGAGGTCTGTCAACAACCGCGGCGTTTGGTTCGGCAGGTTGATCACCGTTCCTTGCACGAAGAACGGTACTGTCGAAGTCATAGGGACAAGCGAGGCACCGCCCGTGTTCAGGAGCGAGAAGATTCCAACGCCGGCGCGGATTACCGTTTTGTCACTGGCGCGGTAGGCCAGGCCAACGCGAGGCATGAAATTGTTCGTGTCGGTCACGATCGGGCGCTCCGGCAACAAAGGGCTGCTGGTGTCGACGAGTCCTACGCCCGGCTCGTAGTACCTCGGCTGGCCCGCCAGCAGTTGCCGGTTGGTTCCGAGGTCGAAATTCGCCAAGCGTCCGCGCCAGTTCTGGAACACTTCATACCGGACGCCAAGGTTCAGCGTGAGCTTGGCGGTCAACTTCCAATCGTCCTGGAAGAACGCCTGATAGCGCGTTCCGATGGAGTACTTCGCCACACCGCCAAACGAGGGAGAGATGCTGCCCAGACCGCCCGTGGCGCTCTGCGGCATTCCCAGAAGATAGTCGGCGAACGACTCGTCGGTGAAGAAATTGTTCTGGAAGTTGAAGATGCCGTTCTGGTTGCTGCCCTGGTCGTAGCCCACCATCAGGCGGTTCACGTCGCCACCGAACTTCATCGAGTGCGATCCGCGAATGTAGGTCAGCGTTTCGGCGACGCGGTAGTAGATGTTGTTCTGGACAATGCGAAGTCCGTAGCCGGCGAATCCTGAGGACGCCCGTCCCGCTCCCGGGTTCCACTCGGGGAAGTTCACGCTCGGTTCGGTGTAATCGCCGGGGATGGCCGCCAGGTTCCGGAGGCCCAACTCGGCGGCGTAGTTCCTGCTAAAGCGGTCGCCGTCGGAGACCCGCGCCAAATAGGCTTTCGTTAGGCCCAGGCGTGTCTCGCTGATCAGGTTGCCGCCGAAGGTGTGGGTGTAGCCGAGAGCCGCGTTCTGGGACCGGTCCGGGCGGATGACGCCTTTGCCGATTCGATACGACGCGTCGATCAGGCCGTTGTCGGCGAAGCTCCAGCGGCCAAACAAATGACCGCGGTCGGTCACTTTGTGATCCACGCGAATCGTAAACTGGTCGCGGCGCTCCTGGTCCGGCGGCGTCGTAATGTAGTTCAGGTTGCTGGCTAAGGGTACATTCGGATCGGGAAAGAACTGCAGAAGCTCTGACGAGATCCGGTTGAACCGTGTTCGTGGAATGATGTTGCCGGGAAAAGGCATGCGGCTATTGTTCGGATCGCGGATCACGACCGTTGGTTTGTTCGGCACAGCGTTGAAGTCGCCCTGTTTCATCGCCGGCGTTGGCACCAGTCCCAGCAGGATGTTGCCCGTGCGGCGGCGGCGCGCCTCGTAGTTGCCGAAGAAAAACGTCCGGTCTTTCTTGATCTTGCCGCCGAAGTTGCCGCCGAATTGGTTGTAGGTGAAGCGCGGCGTCCCGCGCGCGGGCCGGAAGAACGGGCCCGCCTGAAAAGCGCGATTCCGCACATAGTCGTAGACCACGCCGTGGTAGCTGTTGGAACCGCGCTTCGACACCATGTCGATGCCCGCCGCGCCGTAGCCGTAGCTTGCGTCCATGAAGTTGGTCTGGACCTTGAACTCATCCAGCGCGTCCAGCGAAAGCGCGATCGCCGGGTTGTTGATGTTGGCCACCGAGAAGTCCACGCCGTCGAGGGTTACGTTGGTGGAGGTGTTGCGTACGCCACCCACTTCGATGGATCGTTCATCCATCACCGATGAGCTGCCGCGCACCTTCACCGCGCCCGGCGTCAGCGCCACCAGATCATAAAAATTCCTGGCGTTCAGCGGCAGTTGGATCATGGTGCGATTGTCGATAACCGTACCCATTGCCGCCGTGTTGGTCTGCAGTTGCGGAGCCGTGGAGGCCACGGAAACGGTCTCCGACACGACGCCCAACTGCATCACCACATCCACGCGCGCCTGGGAGTTCACACGCAGCTCCACGGAATTCACCGTCGCCGTCTTGAACTGGCTCGATGTGGCCGTGATGGAGTACCGGCCGCTCAATAGAGCGTTGAACTGGTAGTTGCCGTCCGCGTCGGAGGTGAACTCGCGTGCGTCGTTGGTTTCCAGGTTGCGGGCCGTCACCTTGACATTCGGCACAACGGCGCCGGAAGAGTCGCTGATCGTGCCTAGGATTGTGCCGCGGCCGTACTGTGCGTACATTACAGCCGGTATCAGGAGCAGTACTGCGGTTGAGATTCGAGTCATTCTGAAGATCCTTCTTCCTACCTTTGGCCGGTACTATATCAAAGCTGCCGGTAAAATTCGTGGATCACACCGCCCCGGCCAAACGTCCATAATAGAGACAAGCGGTATGAAACGATTACTAGCCGTTCTCTGTCTCGGTTCGATGGGCCTCCCGGCGCAGGTCACCTACTCCAAGGAGATTTCCCGCCTCTTCATGGCGAAGTGTCAAAGCTGCCACCGCGAGGGCGACATCGGCCCGTTCGCGCTGGATTCTTATGAAGCCGCCAAATCGTGGAGCGCCGACATTCAGCGCGTTGTGCGCGACAAGATCATGCCGCCGTGGAAGCCCGTCGAGGGCCACGGTTCGTTCCAGAACAATTTCGGTTTGTCCGACGACGAACGGCGCATGATTCTCGATTGGTACAAGGCCGAGGCGCCGGAAGGCGATAAAGCGGACCTGCCAGAGGCCTCTGCGCCAACCGGCGAATGGCACCTGGGTGAACCGGACGCGATCATCCAAATGCCGGAGCTCTACAACGTTCCCCGGCGTAAGGACGTCTATCGCTGCTTTGTCGTGCCCACCGGCTACGACGAAGACCTGTGGTTGAAGTCGATTCAAGTTGTGCCCGGCAACCGGCAGGTGGTGCATCACGTCATCGTCTACCTCGACGCCTCTGGAAAATCGACGGAACTCGACGCCAAGGACGAGGAGCCCGGTTACGACTGCTACGGCGGGCCGGGCGACGGCATACCGATTACGTTGGACTCCCTGGCCGGAGGCTGGGTGCCCGGAACGCGGGCCAGTATGTTGTCTCCCGGCGTGGCCATTCGGATTCCGAAGAAGACGAAGATCATCATTCAGATGCACTATTTTCCGGCGGGAAAACAGCACAGCGATCAGACGAAAATCGGCTTCTATTTCGCTAAGCCGGAGGACAAGATCACGAAACGGATGTTCTTCCTTCCCCTGGTGAACGACCGGTTTCGCATCCCTCCCGGCAACAAAGATTTTGAGGTTACCGCCTCGGTCCCCGTGCTGCCCGGCATGACCGGAGACATCCATATGGTTGTCCCCCACATGCACCTGATCGGGAAACGAATTCAGGTCACCCGGTCCAACGTGTTCTCCCGGATCAACGACAGTCTGGTGCTGATCGACGACTGGGATTTCAACTGGCAAGGTTTCTTCGCCTATGAGAAGCCGGTTCGTCTGAATGTGCTCGACCAGTTGAAGCTCTCCTGCCGATTCGACAACTCCGCCGACAACCCCCGCAATCCTTCCAATCCGTTGAAAGAGGTCCGTTGGGGCGAAGGGACAGAGGACGAGATGTGCCTGGCGTTCCTCGGTCTCACGTTCGACAACGAGAACATCATCAACTCCATCCGCTTCAATAAGCCGAAACGGTAATGCCCGTGGATCGCCCGCCAGGGCCGCGGCCGTTTCCCGTTGGAGGAAGCTTCGGCGAGTTCCGGCGAGACCCTCTAGCGTTTCTATCGTCGTGTGCCGCAACGTTCGGAGACATCTGCTATTTCCGGGCCGGCCATCAGCACATGTACTTCGTCCGCTCCCCGGAGTT
>VFZO01000064.1 GCA_016871155.1 Acidobacteriota bacterium
TTCGAGGTCAGTCCGTGCTTGTCGAGCAGTTCCAGCAACTGGCCCAGTTGGCCATCGGCTTTGGTGGTCATCGCCGCGAAGTTCTTTTGCGCCTGCGTCCATGGCTTCGAGGAGTAAGGCGCATCCGATGGCGGATGGAACAAGGCATGCGGCAGAGTTGGAGTGGCGTACAGGTAGAAGGGGCGATCCTTATTCTTCTCAATGAACGACGCCATCCGGCTGGCGATGAGTGGCGCGCTATAGGTTCCCATCTTCGGTCCGGCGTTTGCCGGCAACGGATACTTTTCGTCGCCGTCGCGCAAATACTCCGGCCAATAGTTGTGCGCGTGCGTCTGGTGCAGGTAGCCAAAGAACTCATCGAAGCCTTGCCGGATGGGTGAGCCCGTTGTGCCGGCGTCGCCGAGTCCCCACTTCCCAAAGCACCCGGTGGCGTAGCCGGCCTTCTTCAGAACCTCGGCCACCGTGATGTCACCCGGCTCGAACGGAACCGTCTGCGCATTGGCGCGGACCGGCGTGTGTCCCAGATGGAGGCCCGTCATCAACACGCTTCGCGAGGGCGCACACACGGAGCCGCCGGCATAACATGCGGTGAACCGCGTGCCCTCGCGCGCCAAGCGATCCGAGTTCGGCGTGCGAATTTTCTCCTGGCCGTAGCAGCCCAAACCGGCCGAGCCCAGGTCGTCGTACATGAACCAGATGATGTTTGGCGGCCGCTTTTGCGCGGCCGCGGCACTGAGAGAGGCGAGAAATGTACGGCGCTTCATGAGAGATACGATAACGTATTCCGGACGATCGCCGAACTAGAGCAGGATCGGCTTCACCACTTCTCCATGCACATCGGTCAGCCTCATTTGCCTGCCGCCGAACGGATAGGTGAGCCGCTTATGGTCGATTCCTAACAGATGCAGGATCGTTGCGTGCAGATCGTGGACATGTACACGGTTCTCGGTCACGTAATAGCCGTACTCGTCGGTGGCGCCGTACGTAAGACCTGGCTTCATGCCTCCGCCCGCGAACCACATGGTAAACGCATAAGGATGATGATCGCGGCCAATCTTGTCGCCGGCGCCTTGCGCCGTGGGACTGCGGCCGAACTCGCCGCCCCAAACGACAAGCGTGTCGTTCAACAGGCCTCGGGACTTCAGGTCTGTCAGCAGGCCGGCGATTGGCTTGTCGGTAGCGCGCGCGTTGGCCGTATGGCCTGCGACGAGTGACGCGTGCTGATCCCAACGATCGTGGGGTTCGCGTTTCGGCGAAAGAACTTCGATGAATCGAACGCCGCGCTCCACCAAGCGGCGTGCCAGCAGACACGCGCGCCCGTATTCCTCGGTCTCCGCCTCATCCATTCCATAGAGTTTTTTGGTCGCATCCGATTCGCCCGAGATATCGGAAAGCTCGGGCACCGCGGCTTGCATCCGGAAGGCTAATTCGTAGTTCGCGATGGCGGCGTCCATTTCGTTGACAGGGCCCCACTGCGCGGCAGTCTCCTTATCCAGAGCGTGAATCAAGTCCAGTTTTGCCCGCTGCCGGGCGCCGTCGCGCGGAGTAATGTCGGCCACCGGTTGAGTTCCCCGGCGGAACATGGAGCCCTGGTAGTTCGCCGGCAAAAATCCGCTTCCGAAAATATCCATGCCTCCCGGCGGAATCATTCCCGTATCGAGGACGATGTAGCCGGGCAGGTTCTTCGACTCGGTGCCGAGCCCGTAGGTGGTCCATGCGCCCATGCTCGGACGGCCTTGCAGGCCGGAACCCGAGTGCATGAAGTAGTTGGCAGCCGTGTGTTCGGAATGATCTGCCGCCATGCTTCGTACGATCGTCAAATCGTCGACGCAGCGCGCCACATGCGGGAACAGTGTGGAAACGTCGGCTCCCGATTGGCCGTACTTTGCGAATTCAAACGGGGAGCCCCAAAGCAATGGACTCTCGGCTCGCACCAGCTTGGGCCGCGCCAATGGAATCGGCTGTCCGTTCTCCGTGCGCAGCCTCGGCTTGGGATCGAACGAATCGACGTGAGAAACACCGCCATCCATAAACAGATGAATCACTCGCTTGGCGCGTGGCGCGAAATGGGGAACTCGCGTCTCCGCCTCCAGCGCGAGGGCGCCGAAACCGAGGGCGTGCTGCCAAAGAAAATCGCGGCGGTTCATCGTCACCTCACAAACAGGAATTCTTTCGCGTTGAACAGCACATGGGCGACTTCGCTCCACGTGCCGCCAGTCTTCAGGAATTCGTCGATCTTCGTACGCTCCGCGGCGGACGGCGTGCGGCTGAAGGCGCGCACGTACATGGCGTCCAACCGTTCCTTGGGATCGCGGAACTGCTCCGTCATGCGCGAAGCCCACCGCTCCGCTTCCACGGCGATGAACTCGTTATTGAGGAGGACAAGCGCTTGCGAAGGAACCGTGGAGATCAACCTTCGGCCCGCTGTTGTCGTGGGCAGTGGAAAATCGAATGCCAGCAACAACGGAGTGAGGAAGTTGCGGCGCACCTCCAGGTATACCGTCCGCCGCCCCGAACCGTCGAGCGGTCCGGAGGCCGGCTTGCCGCGCCCGTCCTGCCACGGGCTGATGTGAGGCGTGACCGAGGGGCCATAGCTCCGGCGTTCCAGAGTTCCCGATACGGCCAGAACGGCGTCGCGGATCGATTCGGCGTCCAGGCGCCGCACGGACATCGCGCTGAGCAAACGGTTTCGAGGATCCGGCGGCGGGGGCGGCGCATGGCTCATCCGGTAGGCCGCACTAGTGAGAATTCGCCTCTGCATCGCCTTCACGCTCCAGCCGGATTCGACGAAGTTTGTAGCTAGCGCGTCCAGCAGATCCGGATGAGCCGGCGGTTCTCCCGTGGCCCCAAAGTTGTCGACCGTCGCCGCCAAACCTTCGCCGAAGTGGTGCTTCCAAATCCGGTTCACCATCACACGCGCCAGCAGCGGGTTCGCCGGGTTCGTCATCGCATTCGCCAACGCCAGCCGGCCGCTGCCTTCAACGTATTTTCCGCCGCCGAGCACAGACAGAAATCCGCGCGGCACCTCCTCGCCCAACTGCAGGTGATTCCCGCGAATGTGGAGCTTCAAGTTGCGTGGACCATCCTCGTAGGTCACCCGGCCAAAGGGCTCTTCGATGAATGGGGCGTCGGGAGCGCTGAGCGCATCCAATGAACCGGCGGGCGCGTCGGGCGGATCGCGGCGGTTGGAAAACACAATCGCGTCGACGGCGATATGGCCGTCCTTTTTGCGGTCGGCGATCTCCAGGTGGCAGACCTGATTCACCTCTTCCTTCAGCGTCACCGTCTTCCAAAGAAAATTGCCGGAGCCGTCTCCCGCAACACCTTTTGGATAGCGTCCCGCCGCAAACATTGTCACCGCAAGCAGTGACGGCTCCTCGCGAACCGGATTGAATCGCGTGCCGGCCAGCCGCACATGCATGTACTTCTTCGCGGGTACGAAGCTGCGCGACACCATGATGCCCGTCAACTGGCTCGATACGCCGCGCGAGGAATCCAGGCGGCCTTCCGCAACATGCCGGAATGCGGAGCCGGAGCGCTGCCAGCCTTGCGTGAGGTCGAACAACTCATCGCCGTCGCGGAGAGCGATTTTCGCACCGGGCTTGCCGGTGGCGCCGTTCAGGAGGCGCTCGTTTGTTTCGGCGATCTCCGGCGTTTCGATGGACTGCAACGTCGTGCGTGTCGAATCGAAAACCCCGCCCAGCGCGTAGTAGTCGCGCGCCGTGATGGGGTCGAACTTATGATCGTGGCAGCGCGCGCATGCTACGGTCAGGCCGAGGAACGCCTTACCGAAAACGTCGATCTTGCTGTCCCGCATCTCCATGCGGACCTCTTCCAGATCGGTAGCGCCGTTCCGCTCCTCTTGCAGCCCGAAGAACCCAGTGGCGATGCGAGCCTCGTGGCGTGCATTGGGAAGCAGGTCCCCGGCGATCTGCTCGGCGACAAACTGGTTGTAGGGAAGATCTTCGTTGAATGCCCGGATCACATAGTCGCGATAGCGCCAGGCTTCGTCGTTGTAGAAATCGAATTCGTGCCCTTTCGTTTCGGCGAAACGGACGAGGTCCAGCCAATGCCGGCCCCAGCGCTCGCCGTAGTGGGGCGAAGCCAGGAGCCGGTCCACGACCCGTTCCCACGCACCCGGCCTGGTGTCGGCAAGAAACGCGTTGATCTCATCGGGCGTAGGGGGAAGGCCGTGGAGATCGAATGTCACCCTGCGGAGTAGCGTCCGTCGGTCCGCCTCCGGTGCGCGTGTCAGTCCCGCTTTTCGGAGGGCCGCGCCCAGCAGGCTATCGATGTCGCCCCGTACCTTCGCAACCGGTTGGAACGCCCAATGCTTCGAACCGTTCGCGGTCAACGTGCTCTCGGCGGGCCATACGGCGCCCGCGCGAACCCATTCCCGGAAGTCCCGGACCACGTTCTCCGGAAGCTTCGCCGTGGGCGGCATTTTTAGCCCCTCGCCGTGTGTAATCGCCCGGATCAGCAGGCTGCTATCCGCATCTCCGGCCACGATCGCCGTTCCGCGCACGCCGCCTTTCATCAATCCGTTTCGCGAGTCCAGCGCCAATCCGCTGGAACTCAATTTTGCGTTGTGGCAAGCGAAGCACCGTTCGGCAAGCACTGGGCGAATGCGCGTTTCGAAGAACTCCGGCTGCGCATGCAACGCCGTCGCAAACAGAAGGAGGCGGAACCGGTCCACGTCGGCATCGTATCATGTCCCAAGGCCACTTCCGGGCGCAATGGAATCGCGAGGAGTTCACGCATCGGGCTGTGCGCCGATTCCTTTCAGGCGGCGGGCTGATCCAGGATCCGCGAGTTGTGCGCCAGCGCCTCAAACCGAATTGCTTCCAGATTCGCCGTCCGACCAGCGATACTAGAAAGATGGCTTGGTGGACACGCAAGGAACCCAGCGTCAGCACAACCTCCGATGAAGAGCGGCGGATCAAGACCGAGGGCCTGTGGCAGAAGTGCGACGGCTGCGGTCAGATCATTTGGAAGAAGGAACTCGACGAGACGGGGCAGGTTTGCCCCAAGTGCAACTACCATTTCAAGCTGGAGGCCGAAGAACGTCTCACGAGCCTCTTCGACGATGGCAAATTCGAGTTTTTCGACAGGGACCTCCATTCCACCGACCCGCTCGACTTCGTCGATTCGAAGCCCTACAAAGACCGCCTCCGGGCGATGAAGAAATCTACCGGCAATGCGGATGCGATTCTCGCGGCGGCAGGCAATATAAAAGGCCGGCGTGTGCAGGTGTGCGCGTTGAATCTGAAATTCGTCGGCGGGTCGATGGGAGCCGTTGTTGGCGAAACCATTGCAAGAGCAATCGATCGATGCCTGGAGCACCGCAACCCCCTTGTGGTCGTTTCCGCCTCCGGCGGCGCCCGCATGCAGGAGGGCGCCGTCAGCCTGATGCAGATGGCAAAGATTTCGGCCGGATTAATGAAACTCGACCAAGCCGGCCTGCCCTACATCTCGGTGCTGACCGACCCGACAACGGGCGGTGTCACAGCTAGTTTCGCGATGTTGGGCGACCTGAATATCGGTGAACCGGGCGCGCTGATTGGCTTCGCCGGACCTCGCGTAATTGAGCAGACCATTCGTCAGAAGTTGCCCGAAGGTTTTCAGCGTTCCGAGTTCCTGGTGAAGCATGGATTTCTCGATGCCGTTGTGCCGCGTTCGGAAATGCGCGACTATCTGTCGCAGGCTTTCGACTTTTTCTGTGGCCCCGTCGCATGATCCGCGCCGCCGCCCTGCTGGCCTTCGCTCTTCAGGCCGCCGACTTCGATGTTCTGATTACCAACGCCCGCGTCGTGGATGGCGCCGGTAATCCTTGGTACAAGGCCGACATCGGTGTCACCGGCGGGCGCATTCAGTCGGTGGGAAATCTCAAAGGCAAAACCGCCGGAACAACGATCGACGCCGCCAATCGAGTCGTAACCCCCGGTTTCATTGACGTTCACACGCACGTCGAGGGCGCCGTCGAGCTGAATCCAATGGGCGCCAACTATCTCCTGGACGGCGTGACCACCATCGTCACCGGCAACTGCGGCGGCTCCCGCGTCAATCTGAGGGAGTGGTTCGAACGGCTCGAAAAAATCAAGCTCGGTCTGAATCTCGCGACTCTCATTGGCCACAACTCCGTCCGCAGCGAGGTGATGGGCCGGGCCAACCGGCTGGCAACGGACGAAGAGATCGTGCGGATGCAGGCTCTCGTCGATCAGGCGATGCGCGACGGCGCCGTGGGTTTTTCTACCGGACTCATCTATATACCAGGCACGTATTCCGACACGCGCGAAGTCGTGGCGCTGGCCAAGGCGGCCAGCCGCCACAACGCCGTTTATGCGAGCCATATGCGCGATGAAGGCGCGAAGGTGAAGGAGGCGATCGACGAGGCTGTCACCGTAGGCGAACAGGCCAATCTGCGGGTACAGATCAGCCACTTTAAGATCGACACGCCGCGCCTATGGGGCATGTCGAAAGAGACCATCGCCCTGGTGGAACAGCACCGGGCGCGCGGCATTGATGTAGTCGTGGACCAGTATCCGTACGATCACAGCTCGACCAACCTCGGTATTACTCTGCCGAGCTGGGCCCTGGCCGATGGGCAAAAAGCGATTGATGAGCGATTGGCGAACTCCGCTACACGAGCGCGGATCGCCGCGGAAATGCGGAAGCGCCTGGAGGATGCGGGCCGCAAGGACTATTCCTACGCGACCGTCGCCAACTACGGGACGAACCCGGCCTACAATGGCAAGAATATTTCGGAGATCAATCAGCTCGAGGGCCGCGAGGCAGGCGTGGACAACGAGATTGAGACTATTTTTGCCATGATCGTCAAGGGCGGCGCTCAGATGGTCTATCACTCCATGGGGATGGAAGATGTGGAGCGCATCTTGAGGTATCCGAATACCGCCATCGCCTCCGACGGCGGCATCCGCGAATTCGGCTCGGGCATGCCTCATCCGCGAAGCTACGGTACCAACGCGAGGGTTTTAGCCGAGTTCGTACGCAAGCGCGGCACGCTGACACTGGAAGACGCGGTGCGCCGGATGACATCGCTGCCGGCGCGCACCTTTCGATTCACCGATCGCGGCCTGATACGCGAGGGGTTCGTCGCGGATCTGCTGGTCTTCGATCCGGCGAACGTGCGCGACCTCGCCACCTATCCCGATCCCCATCACTACTCCGAGGGATTCGACTATGTGTTGGTCAATGGCGTTCCGGTCGTCGCGGGCGGAAAGCTCCAGGCGGCGCGCCCCGGCCGTATCCTTCGTCACAAGGCAGAATGATCTCACTGAACTCCGCGGGCAAACGTTTTGGCCCGAAGCTCCTGTTTGAAAACGTCACGTGGATGATCACGCCGCAAGAGAAGACCGGCCTGGTTGGCGGTAATGGAACCGGCAAGACGACGCTGCTGAGAATTCTCAGCGCCGCCGACTCCCTGGACTACGGCGACATCTCCTTCACCAAAGGAATGACCATCGGCTACCTGCCGCAGGACGGCCTTTCGCTTCGGGGCCGCACCGTCTTCTCGGAGTGCATGAGCGTGTTCGACGATTTGAAGGACATGGAGCGCGAGATGGAAGCGCTGACGCACAAGATGTCCGAACTCGATCCTTCCAGCGCCGAATACACCGCCGTCTCGGAGCGCTTTCACCGCGTGGAAAACGAGTTCACGTCACGCGACGGGTACATGGTGGAATCGCAAGTGGGCATCGTTCTGGACGGTCTCGGGTTCCCGAAGGAAGACTGGACACGCTTCACAGAGGAGTTTTCCGGAGGCTGGCAGATGCGCATCGCGCTGGCCAAGTTGTTGCTGGCCAAGCCGAGCCTTTTGCTGCTGGACGAACCGACGAACCATTTGGACCTGGAAGCCCGCAACTGGCTGGAAGACTATCTGGTCAACTACCCGAATGCCTACGTGATGATCTCGCATGACCGCTATTTTCTGGACGTGACGGTGAACCGGATCGTCGAGATTTGGAACAAAGGCATGCACTTCTATAGTGGCAACTACGAAAAGTACCTGCGAGAAAAGACGGAGCGGCGGGACTCGCTGGTGGCGGCCTACAAGAACCAGCGGGAGCGTATCGAACAGCTTGAGGCCTTCATCAATCGATTCCGGTACCAGGCCACGAAGGCCAAGCAGGTGCAGAGCCGCATCAAAGAACTCGAAAAGATCGAGCGCATCGAAATCCCTTCGGAAGAAAAGACGATTCACTTTTCGTTTCCGCAGCCAAAGCCCAGCGGCCGCATTGTGGCGGAGTTCAAGGGCGTGGCGAAATCCTACGGTGAGAAGCACGTGTTCGCAGGCTTGGATTTCGTTATCGAGCGCGGGGAGCGCATCGCACTGGTTGGTCACAACGGCGCTGGGAAGTCCACGCTCATCAAGCTCCTGGCGGGAATCGAGCCCCTGACCAAGGGCGAATTCACGCTGGGTCACAATGTCGACCTCGACTACTTTGCGCAGGACCAGTACAAGGAACTGGATCCGGATTCGCGCATCCTGGACGACCTCACCCATATCGCGGGTATGAAGACGCAAACCGAGTTGCGCAGTCTGCTCGGCTGTTTTCTCTTCAGTGAAGACGACGTGTTCAAACGAATCGGCGTGCTCAGCGGCGGCGAACGCAACCGCTACGCACTTGCGAAAATGATGCTGCGGCCGTCGAACTTCATTCTTCTGGACGAACCGACTAATCACCTGGATATGCGCGCGAAGGACATTCTGCTCCACGCGCTGGCCGGCTACAGTGGCACCGTCGTCTTCGTCTCGCACGACCGCTATTTCATCGACAAGCTGGCCACCAAGGTCTACGAAGCCGGCAACGGCGGAGTGGAGATCTATCCGGGAAACTACGAAGAGTATTCGTGGCGAAAGGGCGGAGGTTCGGAGAAGCTTCAGGAGCAGTTGGCCAAGCCGAAAGCTCAGGAAACTCCGAAAACCGCCTCCGTTATTAAGAAAAAGGTCAACCCGATTAAGGTCAAGCAGCTCCAGGATCGCGTCGCGGCCTTGGAGCGGAGCATCGCCGGCGCGGAGTCCGAAATCGGGGAACTGGAGGCAAGGCTCTCCAACTACTCGACGCAAGACGACGCCATGCGGAATGCGCAGCGGCTGGACGAACTCCGGACCCAACACGAAGGGTTCCTCAGCGAGTGGGAAGCGGCGTCCGAGGAGTTGGCATCGATCACGTGACCGCCTCGCCCGGAGTTGCCGGCGCGATCAGGCGCTTGGCTTCCAAAGCGTGGCGATCGCCTGCGCTTCGCCCGACTTTCCCTCGCCAACGGGTCCCACCTTCTCGGCTGTCTTGAACTTCACTCCCACCCGGCCGGCGGGCAGTCCCAGGATGCGGGCGATGTTTTCCTGTATCGGCAGGCGGTAGTCCTTCAGCTTGGGCCTCTGGAGAATGACCGTTGTGTCGACATTGGAGATCGTGTACCCGAGATCCTTGACCAATGCCGCGGCGTGTCGCAAAAACTGATCGCTGGACGCGCCCTTCCAGCGCGGATCGGTATCCGGAAAATGCATGCCAATGTCGCCCAGCGCCAGCGCACCCAATAGCGCGTCCGTGAGGGCGTGCAGCAGAATGTCAGCGTCCGAATGTCCGTCCAGGCCGAACTCACAGGGAATGGAGACGCCGCCCAAAATCAACGGGCGGCCTTCCAGGATTCGGTGATTGTCCCAACCCAACCCGGTTCGGACGTCGATCATGCCTTCTCTTCCGAAAGGAACAGCCTGGCCAATTCCAAATCGGTCGGCTTGGTGATCTTTATGTTTCGATCACTGCCCGGAACCACGTGAATCGCAACGCTTTCCAGCCGCTCCACCAGGCTCGCTTCGTCGGTTCCCGTGAAGCTGTCGGCGGTGGCCTTCGCGAAGGCCTCCTTCAGCAGGGAGGTCGAAAACACCTGCGGCGTCTGGGCCATCACCAGCCGTTCTCTAGGAATCGTCGTCTCGATCTTGTTCAAGTGAACCCGTTTCACAGTGTCCACCGGAACGATTCCAAGAATGGCCGCTCCGCAACTGGCCGCCTCCGCGACCACCGCCTCAATGGCCTCGATGTCCACGAACGGCCGCACCGCATCGTGAACCGCCACCAGCGTTACGTCCTCAGCCAAGTGTGTCAGCGCGTTTTCCACCGATTGCTGACGCGACTCGCCGCCCACCACCAGGCGCACCGGTTTCGCCAGTGTCTCTTTATCCAACAGGTCCTGAACCCAGGCGACGTCGTCCCCGCGCAGCGCGACCACGATTTCGTGAATGCTCGCGCATCGCGCGAACTTTCGGATGGTATGCAATAGAATCGGAACGCCTTCGAGCTGAAGGAACTGCTTGCGGCTGGCTGGCGCGGCATCGGGCTGCGTCTTTGCCATTCGAGTTCCAAGGCCGGCGGCCGGGAGTATAACAGCGACTTTCATGGGGGAAGGGTTAGAGTCCTATTGTAGCTACTGCGAAGCGGCGTGTACCCGCTCGTCGAATTTTCCGAAGATCATCTTGCCGGCCGTCGTCTGCAGCACACTGGTCACGGTGATATCGATGTTTTTCGATATCAGCCGCCGGGCGTTGTCGACCACCACCATCGTTCCGTCGTCCAGATAGGCCACGCCCTGGTTCGCCTCTTTGCCCTCCTTCGTAATGAGGACCTTCATCTGTTCCCCGGGCAGTACCACGGGTCGCATGGCGTTTGCCAGTTCGTTGATGTTCAGCACCGCCACGCCGTGCAGTTGGGCCACTTTGTTCAGGTTGAAGTCGTTGGTTAAAATGGCGCAGTTGAAAAGCTTGCCCAGCTCGATCAGCTTCAAATCCACTTCACGAACGCTGGGAAAGTCCTCCTCGACAATCCGGACGGAAGACTCCGCGTTCTTCTGAATCCGCTGCAGGATGTCCAGTCCCCGGCGGCCGCGATTCCGTTTCATACCGTCCGGCGAATCGGCGATCTGCTGCAGCTCTCGCAACACGAACTGCGGGATCACCAGCGTTCCATCGATAAACCCGGTCTCGACGATGCCGGCGATCCGGCCGTCGATAATCACGCTGGTGTCGAGAATCTTGAACTGCTGCTTCGGTCCGGATTCCGCCCCGAACCATCCGAATGCCGACAAGTTGAGCATCTCGCCCTTGTAAGCGCCGATCATCAACCCGCAAAACATCATCCACAACAGGATGGCCAGTTGCAAGAACGGCACCGTGTCCCGGTTGCCGGGCAGTGCGCTGGCCAGCACCAGCGAGATTAAGTACGCGCCGAAAATACCCATCAGGCTGCCGGCGGCCGCGCCGATCAGCCTTTTCATCGATACCTCGCGGACGCGCCGTTCGAAGAGCAGAATAGCCGCGCCGAGCAACAGCCCGGCTCCGGCCGCGAAGGGGCTATCCAAGCCGAACGGCTTCAGGAACCAAGCAGCCAGACATATCAGGAAAATCAACCCTGCGCGAGGAAAGAGAAGATCTGTCACAGAGGCCCCACATTAGCGCATCGGGGAACTGGAGGCAACGCCACGCTGCGCTATCCTGGTCGGCAATGCTCAAAATCGGCATCGCCGGCTCCGGATTCGCCGGCAAGTTTCACCACAAGAACCTTCGAGGCCTTCCCGCGGTGACCGCGGGAGTGACCAGCGTTCGCGCCTCATCCCGCGAGGCGTTCTCCGCCGAGTTCGGCGTACCGGCCTTCGCCTCGGTCGACGATATGCTCCCGCACATCGACGTCCTGGACATCTGCACGCCGCCTTCCTCCCACGCCGAGTATATCCGCAAGGCCGCGGCGGCCGGCAAACATGTGATTGTCGAGAAGCCTTTCCTCGGCTTCTTTGGTTCCCCGGAGACGAATAGCAAGGAGGATATGCTGGCCGCAATCGTTGACGAACTGAGGGGTATTCGGGACGCCGTAGCGAAGTCCGGCATCCTTCTTGGATATGCAGAAAACTACATCTACGCGCCATCCGTCCAGCGGGAGCGCCAGATCATCGAACAGACCAAGGCACAGATCCTCCGCATGACGGCCGAGGAGTCGCACTCCGGCTCCCACTCGCCGTTCTACGGAATTTGGGCCGAGCAAGGCGGCGGCTCTCTCATTGGCAAGGGCTGCCATCCGCTGGGCGGCGTGCTCTACCTCAAACGGAAGGAGGGGCTGGCGCGGAACGGAAAGCCTATTCGCCCCGCAGCGGTGAGCTGCCGCACGCATTCCATTACCAAGTGCGCATCCTTCGAGGACCGCGGGTATTTGCGGACAACCTATAAGGACACCGAAGACTATGCGCTGCTGCACGTGATCTTCGAAGACGGCATGGTTGCCGACGTCATGACTAGCGAACTCGTGCTGGGCGGCGTCTACGATTTCATCGAGGTCTATGCCAACAATCACCGCACCCGCTGCCACATCCAACCGGTCCGCGTGGTCGATCTCTACAGTCCCGATAAGAAGGAGTTCGCCGGCATGGATCTGATGGAGAAAATAAGCTCCAACGAGGGCTGGATCTCCGCTTATCCGGAATTCGGCTGGAGTAACGGACAGTTTTACGAGATGCACGATTTTGTACATTCCATGCGCGAAGGGCGTCAGCCGGAGTGCGGCCTCGAACTGGCAATCGATATTACTCTTGCCATCTACGCTGGCTACGTCTCGGCCGATCGAAAGGGCGCTGAAGTCGCGGTCCCGGTGCTGTAGATAGAAAATGCACCGGTTCCTCTTCACCCTCCTCTGTATCTCTGTCTGGTTGAACTACATCGACCGCGGCATTCTTGGGGTCGCCGCTCCCGTCATTCGGCCGGAACTCGGAATTAGCGCCACCCAAATGGGTTTGTTGCTATCCGCATTTTTCTGGACGTATTCGCTGCTGCAGCCGCTTGCCGGCTACCTGGTAGACCGTTTCGATCCGTACCGTCTTTACGCCGTCGCCTTCGCCATGTGGTCCGTGGCCGCCGCTCTGGGTGGGTTTTCAAACGATTTTGAGGCGCTCTTCGCCACGCGATTGCTCCTTGGCATCGGCGAGTCCATCGCGTATCCCGCCTACTCGCGAATTCTGGCTACCTCCGTTGCCGAGGGCCGCCGGGGAATCGCGAATGCGTTGATCGACGTCGGCACCAAGGCAGGCCCCGCGGCCGGAACGTTCTTGGGCGGAATGGCCATCGCTTCCTGGGGATGGCGGCCCTTCTTTATCTGGCTGGGCCTTGCGTCGCTGCTGTGGCTCATTCCTTGGTTGCGGGCGTTGCCGCCGAAACAGGTATCCCAGTCCTCCTCGGCGTCGAACGCCCCGGCGCTCGCCATTCTCGGTCGCCGCGACGCCTGGCTCACGTTCTTCGGCCTGTTCTGTTTCAATTACGCTTACTACTTTCTGCTCACGTGGCTGCCCTCTTATCTGACGGTCGAGCGAAAGTTCACGATGAAGGCAATGGCGGTCTACGGCGCTCTGCCGTTTTGCGCCACCGCCGCGGCCTCGCTGGCAGGCGCGTATTGGGCCGACCGCCGCATCCGCGCCGGAGCGCCGGCCGTACCCACCCGCCGCGGCATGGCCGTGACGGGGTTGATCATCGCCGCTTCAATGCTGATGGCGTCGGTACAGGTGGAGGCGCAGTTCGCCATGGTCTTTCTGGTTCTGGCCTTCATCGGAATCGGCCTCTTCACCTGCAACGCCTGGGCGATCTCACAGTCTCTGGCCGGCCCCAGCCAGGCCGGCACCTGGACGGGCTTTCAGAACGCCGTCGGAAACATGGGTGGCGTAGTCGCACCTATGCTCACCGGCTGGTCCGTCGCCGCTACGGGCAACTTCTTCGCCGCATTCGCTGTCGCGGCCGCCATGCTCATGTTGAGTGCGGTCTTCTACACACTGCTGCCGTCCGAGGCCAAAAGATAAAGCCCAATCCCAGCGCTGGAACGCCGCCGTGCCGCCCTCGGCGCCGGCGGCGTCCTTGCGGGCGTCTAATCGAACAGCCGCAGCGCCTCGCGGATGTAAAGATCCCCTGTGCCTTCACCCAGCGAAACGCGCGAGATGTAGCCATAGGCTGGAAAGCTTTGGAAATCCACGGCCGTCATCATGTAGCCGAAGGCGTCGTTGGTGAGCCCGAACAGGAACTGGTGCTTGCCGCCCATTTTTCGTTTGAGATAGAAGCCGATGTTGGGAAGGGCCTCGCCGGGGATCGTCAGAATGCGGGCGTCGCCGATGGTGATCGCGTTCACCTGCGTCGCAACCGTCCGGCCCGGTCCGTGCGGATATTGAAGCGGCGAGTGCTGCACGACCTGCCATAGTATGTCCGAATCCACGGAAAAACGAACCGTCGCGGCCCGGTTTGTGATCGGAACCCGCCGGCTCCACGCCGCCGGTTCGATGATTCGCAACGACTCGCTGGCAAGCAAACCGCCGATGCGCTCGCACTCGGCCCATGTGCGGCTATCGCGCCAGTACGCGCGGGCCGGATCGCGCGGTTTTTCGTATTCCCGGTTGTCGGCGGTAATCATGCCGCCTTGCGCGCCGTTTAGGAAGAGAGCGACTCCACCGGCGGTTTGCTCCAGCCGGTCAGTAAGCGGGCCCACCAGGTCGGGGCTGAGAATCCCCTGTGCGCTGCCGAGCACCTCCGGATGAATGGCGTAGTTCACCAGCGTCGCGATGGCCTCTCCCTCGACGGTTCGGACCTGCAGGATTCCGGCGCGGCGGTCGTAGAGATCGGGCGCGTAATAGTTGTAGGCGATCTTACCCTTCGCCTCCCCTGCCGCCGCGCGGAATTCCGCCTCGCGCATGTGGTCCAGCGCGCCGTTGACGGCAGCGGCCGCCTGCTCCACTACGAATCGCAGGTAGGGCAGGGAGGCCGTATGCCCGCCCTTTCCATCGGGGAACGCATAACAGTCCGGAGCGCTATGGGTGTGGGTCGCGCCAATGACGATGCGCTCTGGCGCGAGACGCGGTACAAGGGTCCGGACCTGGTTGCCCAGCACCGACGGGAAACCGAGCACGTCGATCGACACGATCGCGATCGACTCGCCGCCGCTGCGCAGCACCAGCGCCCGTGCCGTCAACTCGCCTTGCCGCGCCGTCGCCGGAGTGGGCATCCCCATGCCGCCGCTGATGGGCAACAGCGGAGAAGGTGTGATGAGTCGCTTCGCCGCGCCGGCGAAAAACGGTTCGCCTGCCGCCAGAGCGGCTTGGGAAAAGAGAAGGGTACGCCGGGTCATCGTCTCCCAGTGTAGTCGGCCCTACTGCTGCTTTGTCTCGTTGCGCCGGCGGAAAATTCGCGGAAATCCGCGCACGGTCCGCCGCATCCAGTTCGGCTCCTGCGCCTTGGGAGGAGGCTCAACTTTTGGCTGCGCCGGCACCAGTGGCGCCGCCGGTAAGGGCGCCTGCGGCAGTATGGTTAAACGTGGCGGTTCAGGAAACTTCTCTTGGACCACGACCGGCGCCGGAGGCGCATCCACGACCTCCGCCGGCTCCGCATTGGAAATTCTCGTGGCCGCAAATCGCGCCAGCGGACGTTGGCGGACCGCGACAGGCACGCGTGCCACAACCGGCCGTTCCGGGGCCGGTTCGATCCACCTGGGCAGCGACAGCGCATCGGCGGGCGGCTTCGGCGCCGGGGGCGGAGAGAGCTGCAAGACCTCAATTTCCGGTTCTTGCCTAGCCAGCCAGGGAGGGAGTGCGAAGGCCGACAGGACGAGGATCGCCGTTCCGCACATGACAGCGCCGAACTTCAGGGGTCCCAAGGAACGCTTCGGTTTTACGGCGGGCGCCATCCACGCCGACGGCAGAGTTCGTATGGCGGCGAGAAACTCGTCCGCGGATTGAAAGCGATGCGCCGGGTCCTTGCCCAGGGCCCTTGCCAACACCAGGTCCACGGCAGGCGGCAGCACGGGGTTCCATGCGGAGGGCGGCGCGGGATTGTGCTCCACCTGGGCGCGCATTACGGCAAACTGCTCTTCTCCGTCGAAGGGCCGGCGGCCAGTGAGCATCTCATAAAAGATGACTCCAGCCGAATACAGATCCGACCGGCCGTCCACCGGTCCCGCCGCTCGCACCTGCTCGGGAGACATGTAGAACACCGTGCCTACGGCGATGCCAGGCAGCGTCTTGGACGGGTCACTCTGCTGCCGGGCCAGGCCGAAGTCGGTGAGCTTCACTTGCCCGTTCGGCGCTACGATCACGTTGGCCGGCTTGACATCCCTGTGAATCACGCCCTTGGAATGGGCGTAGCTCAACGCCAGCAAGACCTGCTCCATAATCCGAAGCGCCATGATCGGCGCCTGCACGGAGCGCGCCAGGATGCGGTCCAGCGATTCGCCGTCCACCTGCTCCATGATCATGATCAGCCTTCGACCCTCGCAGAATGCTGTCCGGACCTGGGCGATATGAGGATGCTCCAATTTGGCCTGCAACTGAATCTCGTGAAGAAACCTCTCCACCTGTTGCAGGTCGTTGCTGACGTCGTCCGTCAGCACTTTCATTGCTTCCAGCCGGCCAGTAACGCCGTTCACGACCTGATAGACGACGCCCATCGCGCCTTCGCCGATATTGCCTGTCACCCGGTAGGGACCGACGGTGTCGCCCGGCGCAAATCTCATGGGGTCGGCAGCGAACGCGAGGCCGCAAGCATGAAAAATGCGGCGATCAGCACCAGGGCCCCGAATCCGGCTGCAACCAGCGCGGGTACCAACCGCAGGCTCTCCGGCGGGTTGATTAAGGGCGGGGGTGCGGGCGGCGGCGGTTCGACCACAGCGGCCGCGAGCGGCGGTTCCGGCACGCCCGCGGGGTCGAGAATTCCGTTGTAAAACTCGCGGGCCGACGAGTAGCGTGACGACGGCGTCTTGCCCAGCGCGCGAAGAATGACAGCGTCGAGGCGCTGATTGAGGTTTGGATTGAGTTGGCTCGGCGCGGCGGGCGGATGCTGGACGTGAGCGACCATCACCTCATACTCACTCGCAGCCAGGAAGGGCGGGCGGCCGGTGACCAGCGCGTAGAAAACACAGCCGATCGAATACAGGTCCGAGCGAGGGTCGATCGCGGTCTTTCCTTCGAATATCTCTGGCGCGGTGTAGACGACGTCTCCCACTAGCGTTCCCGCGCGCGTTAGATTTGCGTCGCCAATCGCTTTCGCAACGCTGAACCCGACCAGCTTTACGAGCCCTTCGGGCGTGATGTAAATATTGGCTGGTGAGATTTCCCGGTGTACAACCCCGGCGGCGTGCGCCGCGTCCGCGGCCGCCAGCACCTGCAGGATAGTTCGCGCGGCGTCCTCCACTTCCATGGGGCCGACCTCCAAACGGTCTGCCAGCGTCACCGCTTCAAGCGCCTCCATGGAGAGCGCCAGATGTCCCCCCACCTCGACCGTTCCGTGGAACGTCAGGATGTTCGGGTGTTTCAAATTCGCTAGAATCCGGCTTTCCCGCTCGAATCGAGCGGCGCGCTCCGGATCCTGCCGCAGGTTATCTGGAAGGATCTGGAGCCGCTCGATGCGGTGCGCATTCAGATTTCGCGCGCGGTAAGAGATTCTCTTCCTCGAACTATCGAAATAGTCGAGAATTTGGTAGCCGTCGACGGTGCTGCCGATCACGAGAGACAATCGAAAATCCTCAAGGATCCATCGGCACCCCGCTTTCAGGTCTTTATAGGGTACTGCTAAGGTTGGGGTACTAAGGCCAGAAGGTCAGATACGGCTTCGCAGTTGCAAGTCGTTGAATATAGAGCGCTAACTCTCGCAAATGGTAGTCGCCCCACATGCACGATTCGCCACACGGTTGCGTCCGGCCCGCCGGAACATTATCCCAGCCGTTCGGGCGGTGGTAGACGGCGTGGTGTAGCAGACCCTGATGGTTGGGACCCTCCGACAAATACGGGGCGCTCAGGAGGGTCGCGGCCGTAGTCAGGCCGGCCGCCGTATACTTCGTCTCACCTGTCACCCGGCCCAGCCGAAGCAGACCTTGGGCTGCGATCGCCGCCGCCGAGGAATCCACCGGTTCGTGGCCGTTGAATGGGTCCGCCGGCCGGCCCAAGTAATCGCCCAATTGCACCAGGCCGGGCGCGCCGGTGTCCCAGTACGGTACTCCGCAGGTGGGAGTATGTTCGAGGTAAAAGTCGCAGGTCGCCCGGGCCGCCCGCTCGAACAGAGGAGGCGTATCCAAATTGTGCGCCCGGAAAAATTCCATCAGCTCCGTAAAGCCCAGGATGGCCCAGGCCAGGCCGCGGGTCCAGGTCGTAAAGGGCGAATAGCCCTGCTGCGAACTGGGGCACCGCACTGCGCCATCATTTCGATTCACTACGACCTCATGCACGGTCCGGCCCGGATGCATATCGTAGCTGTCGCGGCCTTCGCCGTAATACACGTTGTATTTTGCGGTGGCTTCGCCGTGCTGAATCAGACGGTCCAGCAGGGAGATCTTCCGGTCGTTCTCCCCCATTAACGAGTGCCCCAGCTTGTAGCTCAGCGCCAGCGCCCGCAGAGTGCGAATCGTATCGACAAACAGCGAGTGCGGACCGTTGAAGGAGTAGATAAACCCGCCGCCGTCCTTGATGGTGGACCAGCGGGCGGCCTGCACCGCGCCCGTGCACTGCAGCGCCAGCACATAGAAGTTCCGTTCCCATTCGTTGGCCGGAATGCGCCCTTCGTCGAGCAGGCGCAGCAGATTTCCGTACGTCGAAATGTTATTGAAACCGTGATCGTGAACGCCAACATGCGTGATATGAGCGGCCATCAGATCTACGGTTCGCTTACGGCCCGCTTCCAGGAACCACGGATCGCCGGTGGCGTCGAACTGCAGAATCGCGGAGCCGAACTGGAAGCCTTGCGTCCACTCAGTCCAGCCGCGGGAGGTGTACTTTCCGTTTACTGTGAAGACGGGCGCGCCCTGCTCGGGCTGCCACGAAGCTTCGATGGAACGGATCTTGGCCGCTGAGGCGGACCACATGTTTTCAATGGCGGGCAGCAGCGCCGCCGGCGTAAGTTCAGGTTTGAGCTGGATCATTGGGTGGTAAGAGATTGGAGGATGAGCGCCGCCCACTGGGGGGCTTTGTAGGAGTCGGGTGTGTCCTGATACCACTCGTCGGAAGAGTGGCCGCCTTGCGCGTTGCCCCCGCCGCCGATGGTGATGGCAGGAATGCCCAGGCTGAGGGGAATGTTGGAATCGGTGGAGCCGGCTCCCGTGGCAAATATAGTGACGCCGGCTTTTTTTCCCGCAGCCAGAGCTTTCTGAATGATTGGCGTGGAGTCCGGCGGCTCGGAGGCTGGGCGCAGGCCCATGGTCTTGATTTCCAGTTCAATGGCCGATTTGGATTGCGGCCAGCGTTTCCGCTCGGCCTCCAGCGCCGCTTGCAGCGCGGCCTTGATGCGTTCGTCGAGCGCGGCAAGTTCCAGCGCCGACTCGCTCCGCATGTCGATCTCCATGCTCATGGAAATAGGAATCGAGTTCACGCTGGTCCCGCCTTCCATCCGGCCAACGTTAAACGTAGTCTTCGGGTTCTTCGGCACTTCGATATCCGCGATGCGGGACACGGCGCGTCCCAGCGCGTGGGCGGGATTGGGCATTCCGAATGCGCCGTAGCTGTGGCCGCCGGGTCCCTTATAAGTAACCAGGTAACGGTTGCTGCCGACGCCCCGCGTTGTCAGGCGGAGCCCGGAACCGTCCACAGAGATAAAGCCATCCACCTGGTCTTTGAACTCCGTGTTGAACAGATGACGCACGCCGCGCAGGTCGCCCTGGCCTTCCTCGCCCACGGTGCCAACGAACAGCACGGTGCCGTCCAGCGCGACCTTGTGCTGCTGGAACGCCTTGGCCACGGTCAGCACGACGGCGAGCCCGCGACAGTCGTCACCGATGCCGAGGCCGTGATACTCGTCGCCCTTCTTCTTCACGCGAACGTCCATACCTTCGGGAAAAACCGTATCGAGATGGGCGCTGAAAATGATGAGCGGCTTCGGGCGCTTGGAACCGGGCCAGCGCGAGATCACGTTGCCTTCCGAATCCGTGCGGATACCGGTCAAGCCAAGCTGCGCCAGCCGGCGTGCGAACTCCTCGCCGCGTTTGGTCTCCTTGAACGGAGGGGCTGGAATTTCGCAGATGCTGATCTGCTGCGCGAGAGTCCACGCCTTATCGGCTTTAATCGACTCCAGAACGGCGTCGAAGGACTGGGCTTGCAGCGAGGCCGCGGCCAGCAAAAGAGGAGCGAACATTGCCTTCTATTTTGGCAGGCTTGGGGCGAGAATCGGTACACTAATAGTTTCGTATGCCCAAACCCCAATCCGACATTGGACTGGTGGGGCTGGCCGTGATGGGCCAGAACCTCGCCCTGAACATCGCAGACCATGGTTTCCAGATCTCGGTCTACAACCGGACCGTGGAAACGATGGAAAAATTTGTCGCCGAGAATCCGTCGACGCCCGGCGGTCTCGCCGGTGCGAAGACCCTGGAAGAGTTTGTCGCTTCCCTCTCGCGGCCGCGCAAGATTATTATCCTTGTCAAGGCGGGCGGCCCCACCGACGCCGTGATCAGCAGCCTGCTACCGCTTCTGGATCAGGGCGACATCATCATCGACGGTGGCAACGCCCTGTGGACCGACACGATCCGCCGCGAGAAAGATCTGGCCACGAAGGGCTTCCGGTTCGTCGGCAGCGGAGTGAGCGGCGGCGAAGAGGGCGCGCGCTTCGGTCCGTCGCTGATGCCGGGCGGCGACCCGAGTTCTTACGATGAGATCAAAGCCGTCTGGACCGCTATCGCCGCGAAAGTCGACGCCGTGACCGGCAAACCGCTGACCGGCGCCTCACCCGGCAAGCCGATCTCAGGCGGTGTGCCCTGTACAACATACATTGGCCCCAACGGTGCGGGCCACTACGTGAAGATGGTACACAACGGAATTGAATACGGCGATATGCAGATGATCTGCGAAGCGTACTCGATCCTGAAAAACCTCGGCGGGCTGTCGGCCGAAGATCTCGGTGCGGTGTTTAGCGATTGGAACACCGGCGTGCTCGACTCCTTCCTCATCGAAATTACCGCCGATATTCTGAAGCAGAAGGATCCGATGACCGGCCGGCCGTTCGTCGATATCGTTCTCGACACCGCCGGCCAGAAAGGCACCGGGAAATGGACCAGCGTCAACGCGCTGGACATGGGTGTGCCGGCGCCCACGATCGCAGAGGCCGTCTTTGCCCGCTGCCTGAGCGCCGTTAAGGAGGAGCGCGTGGCCGCGTCGGCCAGCCTCAGCGGTCCCGGTCTGCAGTGGTCCGGCGACAAGAAGCAGTTGATTCAGGCCGTTCACGACGCACTGTACTGTTCGAAGATCTGCTCCTATGCGCAGGGCTTTCAGTTAATGAGCGCCGCGCAGGCCGAGTACAAGTGGACGCTAAATTTCGGCGAGATCGCCATGATCTGGCGCGGCGGATGTATTATTCGCGCTGGATTCCTGCAGAAGATCAAGGAAGCCTACGACCGCAATCCGGGTCTGGCAAACCTGTTGCTGGATCCGTACTTCAAAAGCGAGATCGACCGCTGTCAGGCCAACTGGCGCAACGTCATCGCCCTGTCGGCCACTCACGGCGTTTCGTCCCCGACCTTCTATTCGGCGCTCAGCTACTACGACGGTTACCGCGCCGCTAGCCTGCCGGCCAATCTGCTGCAGGCGCAGCGGGATTACTTCGGCGCACACACCTACGAGCGCACCGACCACCCGCGAGGGAAGTTCTTCCATCTCGATTGGCCGGAGCCCGGCCGTCCGCAACTCGCAATCTAAGTGGTCGACCGGTATCGCGAGGAACTCACCGGGCGTGTGCTGCCGTTCTGGCTGCGGCACACGCTAGATCGCGTTCATGGCGGCTACTACAACTGCGTCGATCGCCAGGGCCGTGTCTACGACACGCGGAAACACATCTGGATGCAGGGCCGCGGCGCCTGGATGTTCGCCCGGCTCTTTAACACCTTCGACCCGCTTCCCGAGTACAAGGAAGCGGCCGGCCTGATCTTTCAGTTTCTCCATGCCCACGCGCGCAACGGCGAACAACGTTGCTGGTTTAGCGTCGCCGAGGACGGCAAACCGGGATTTTTCCAGCGCAAGCCGTATTCCGCGTTTTTCGTCGCTCTCGCACTGGTCGAGTACTCGAAGATTTCCAAGGATCCCGCACACGTCGCCGAGGCGGTTGAGCTCTTCTGGCGCATCGAGGAGTGGATTCGCCGTCCGGAGCTGCTAGGCCGGGGGCCTCTCGGGTACTCCCAACTGGCCGATCTCTATGTGATGGGATGGCTGGCCCATGAAATCGGCGAAGTGCACGCCGATCCCCGCTATGAGGGGATCATTCGCGACTGTTCGGAGCGCCTTTTGGCCCACTATGAGCCATCCGTGCGCGTCTTCAAAGAAAACGCGTCGTTTACCGATGAGAGCCTCTTCCGGAAGTACCCCGAAGGGCGAGCCGTATGCACGGGTAGCTCGCTTGAGATCGCCTGGCTATTTCTCCGGATTTTGCGGAGGGTCCCAAACGCCCGCCTGGAGCGAGTGTTGCTGGAGTCGATTCTTGGAGCACTCGAATACGGCTGGGATCCCAAATACGGCGGTCTGTTCTACTTTCAGGACCTGGAGCGCCGTCCGTCGCCGATGCTCGAATCGAACATGAAACTCTGGTGGAGCCATACCGAGGCGATTCTGGCCGCTGCCATGGCCTTTCGCCGGACCGGCGACAGCCGCTACATGGAATGGTGGAAACGGGTGGACGAATATGCTTTCCGTGTATTCGCCGACCGGGAGTTTGGCGAGTGGTTTGGCTATTGCGACCGCCAAGGCAATGTTGCCACGGAACTCAAGGGCGGTCCGTACAAAGGGATTTTCCATGTTCCGCGATTCTTACTCTTTACGATAGAGGAATGTTCGCGGCCATGAAGTCACGCAGCGCCTGCAGCGTGGCCAGAAGCGTCTCCGGCGGCTGGTCGCGGCGTTTGGACCAGTCGAAGTAGAGGCACCCCTTTACCGTCCGGCCCTCGCAGACGGGAAGCAGGAAAAACGCCGCCGGCAGTAGACGTTTGACCATGCCGGTATTGTTGTAGCGGTCGTCTTTTCCGCAGTCGATCCACACGTCCCGGCGCTGGCTGAACGCGAGCAGGAACGGGGGTTTGCGGACGGGGAACAGCGTGTCGATCTCGGAGGAGACGCCGGCCGGCCATCCCTCCCCTTCCAGCCATGGAACGCCGATTCCGGACTCTACCAGCGGAAGCCACGCCGCCCTGTCCATTCCGTGGCCCAGCGCGGAGCGCAAGATGGACTCAATTGTGGCGCCGCCGGCGATGGCGCCTGCCACCACGGGCGCTTCGGCAGGCCGGGCCTCGGGCGCCGCCTCCGGAACCCAGGGTTTCAGGCGGAGCTGCTCCCGGCTTACTTGCGTCGCTTTTGCGAGGCCTTCCACGGATTTGAACACGATGTCGCACAACTCCGGCAGATGCACGTCGCGGACACGGAAGATTCGGGCCAGGGCCGGCCAGCAGGCACGTAACACCGAGTCGCGGTCTTTGTCCTCGGCGCGGAAGCAGGCTTGGGTTAACGAGTGCCCCAACGCGGCCGCCAGCGCCATCATTGTTTCGGACTGCGTGCCCTGCGCCAGCAGAGCCTCCGGTGTGGAACGCGCGGCGAGATCCGGCGCGCCGTGCAGGGACCACGTATTCAATAACATCGCCGTCAACTCGTCGAAGTCGAAATGCAGGTGCCGGCGGCACCCGGCGCGCAGGCCCGGCAGGGTTCCGCCCGACAGATGCAGAATGTGTTGGTAGTCCTCCGGTTGCTCGAGGGCCACCATGACTTCGCCCATGTTGCGAAACAGTCCGGCGATGAATGCATCTTCTGTCCACCGCGGTTCCACGCGGGCCATCAACACCCACGAGAAGTGACCCGCGATCTGGCTCAGCACGACCAGCTCCCGGGCCGGTCTGGGGATAGCGTTCCGCGGGACCGTCTCCAGCAGTTGCGACATCATGTCGGTGCCGATCAGCGCCGACGCGTGCGTCACACTCAAGATCGTACGGCCGGCGTGATTGAACATCGCCGAATTCACCATCCGCAGCAACCGCAGCGTTAGTCCCAGATCCCGTTCGATGATCCGGGCGCCGGCCTGGATCGTAGACTGGTCGCTCAGCAGCTTTCCGGCGAGCGCGAACGCGTTTTCTCCGATAGCTGGAGGCCCCGGCGCGTGCTGGAGGTGCTGGACTGCGACATCCAGCGGACTCAATACTGCCGACTGCATATCTCCCTTATCGGACGGAGGGAGTCAAGTTAGAGCTTGAAGTTCACGTCGATTTGGGTGAGCACTTCCACTGGCTTGCCCTCAAGCGTCGTTGGCTTATACCGGTACTGCCGCACCGCCTGGGAGGCGTTTGGGATCAGCAGCGGATGCCCGTGTAAAACCTGGACCTCATGAACGGCTCCCTCTTCTCCGACGAGTACGTTAAAGCGCACAGTCCCCTGAATTCGGGCCTGCCGGGCCAGCGCCGGGTATTCGACGTCCGGTTTGGAGATCAGGCTTGCCGCTTGGATCGCTCCGCCCACCCGGATCCGGTTCGCCCCCGGCTTGAACGAAGGGAACTCGACGGCGAGGCCGCTCCCGAGCGGATCGAGCGGCCGCAACTCAACGACGTTTCGCTCCACTCCGTTGGCCATTGTCTGACGGAACACCGGCTGGACCGGCGGCGAAAGGCCGCGCAGCCGGTGCGACAGTTCGATCATATCGGAGTCGGCAAACGGCGCATCCATGAAATCGGCCAGCCGCGACCGGAGCGAGGCCGCCTGCTCGGCGGGGACCGATGGGTGAATTTCCAGCGCATGAATCGTCCGCTCCGGCACACCTGTAGGCCGCCGGAACCGTAAAGTCGCAGTCGCAAACCGGGGACCCGGCTGAAACCGCCATTCCAATACCGCCTGCAGCGCAGCGCCGCGAAGTTCCATGGGACCGGAGTGTACGCGGGCATCCGAAACTCCGCCCAATTCATTCAGCGCCAGGTCCAAGACCACCGGACCCTCCACACCGGCCCGCCGCGCCGCCCTGGGATAGGTAGGGGCCGTCCGCAGCACCAGAACGGCGCCTTCGACGCTTACCTCGGCCGAATTTCCAGGATCGATCTGGGGCGCGCCTGTGAGCGGACGGAATCGGGTGACGGCAACGGTTGCGGCCAATGTAAGAGCGATTACAACAAATAAGCGCCGGAACTGCGGCATGGGTTTCTCCTGTAGCAATGAAGTCAAACGAGTCTTCAGTTGGCGGCTGCGCAGAAAGCGCGGGGCTGCCGCAAGATAGGGCTGCAGGCGCGAGCCGGCCATGCCGGCCAGCGCCCCGATGTAAACCTCGCGATTGGAATCGCGATCTACCACTTCGCGGTCCACGGCTTCCTCGCGGGCCAGTCGAATCCGGGAGATCAGAAGCCAGATGGCTGGATGGAACCAGAGCAGGGTTTTGACGAACTCCTCGGCCAGCGCCTGCAGCCAATCCGACCGGCGAACGTGAATGAGCTCGTGGGCCAGAACTGCCTCTCGCGCTTCTTCCGGCAGCGCCAGCGCACGCTTTGGAAGCAGCACAATAGGATCGAAAAACCCGAAGGTCACCGGCGCCGCTACATCACCGCTCGCCGCAATGGCAGCGCCGTTCCGGTGGTCGATATACTCGGCGCGACGGCGGTAGCGGGCCAGCGTCAGCAGGCCGGCCGCCAGCCAGAGCGCCCGCAGCAGAACTCCGGCGGCCAGCACTCTTTGAACGGTCACCCAAGGCCGTTCCGGGGTCAAAGGTGGCCCCCAGACGGCGGACTCCGACACCGTGATGTGAATAGGTGGCGCCTGAACGTAGGCCTGGCGCGGATGATCGCGGGGTTGCAGCGGCAACAAAATACACAGGGCGAGCGCGCCTTGCAGAAGATAGAGCCGGTACTTGGGTTGCCCGGCGCGCAGAAGCTGCGCTCCGGCGAGCGCGAACGCAACCACCACGGTCACTTGAACGCAGTAGATCCACAAGTTGGTCATGATTTCCCCTTCTTCAGCAGTTCGCTCAGCTCTTCCGGCGAAATCTCCTCGCTTTCCACCAAGTGCACCAGCAGCGGCTTGGCCGAACCGTTGAACACGCGGCCCACAAATTCGCGCACCATGCCGGCCAGGACCTTGTGTTTCGCCTCGGCGGCGCTGTAGACGTAGGCCTTTTCGCCGCCGCGTTTCTTCAGGTGGCCCTTGTCTTCCAGAATCTTCATCATCGTCATGACCGTCGTATACGCCACCTTTCTCCGCTCAAGCAGCGACTCGTACACGTCGCGAACCGTGACGTTGCCCCGGTCCCAGACGACTTTCATGATTTCCAGCTCCTGCTCGGTCAGGACCGCTGTTCGTTTGCGCATACTAATTAATTAGTACGAATCCCCTAGAGAGTCAAGTCAATTCGCAAGCGGTAAACTGAAAAGATCCCATGCCGTCCGTTCCGCTGTTCCTGTTCGACATCGACGGCACACTTGTCCGCAAGTCCGGACCTCACCACCGCCAGGTGTTGGTGGACGCTGTCCGGGAGGTCACGGGCCTGGAGTCGTCCAACGACCACCTTCCTCTGCAGGGCATG
>VFZO01000065.1 GCA_016871155.1 Acidobacteriota bacterium
TGCTGTCCTCCGCAGGGGTCTTCGCTGCCTTCAAACCCCTATGGATATTGATGCGGACGAGCATCCGGGAGATTCGCACGCGCGGCTCAAAACGGAAATGTGGGCTAAAGAGATTCTGAAGATCGACGCAGCCGCCGCGCTGGCGTTCCGCGATGCCGCAGTGCCTCCGCCTGCCGGCTACAAAGGCCTGAAGTTCAAACTGAGCCGGAATTACCCGAAATCCGTGCCTAAAAAGTGCACGGAGTGCACGTGGCTGGACCCGAATCTGAAAGTCAATTTCGCGCCCGCGCTGCCCGCGAAACCCATGCCCGCCAATGCCTGGCAGACCGGCTACTGGGCGGAGTACATCAACCGAATCATCACTTACGTCCGCGAAGGGCAGGACGACAATCTGGCCGACAACATAGGCTTCCGCGTGAACGTCAAAGGCAAGACCCGCTGGTTCAACATCCCGTGGATGGCGGTGGACCCGACGGCCGGCCGCGAGTTTATTCACGGAACGACCAATGAGCGCACGGCGCACTTGTCCGACCTGATCGGCCCGGCCGGGAGTCCCAAGCGCGGCGTTCACACGCTTCCGGGCGTGAGCGACGCGTGCAAGACCAAATACCCGCACGGATTCGAGAGCTGGTCTGTCGGTTTCTACAACGAGTGGGGCGGCGCCTCGATCGGCAAGGTCATTCCTCCCAGCGGCAGGCCCAGCCTCGGCAGCTACATGGGCACGCCGATGCCCGACGGACTTCCGTTCCCGGAAGGGACGATGGTGGTAAAGGTCCTGACCAGTTCCGCGCCCGAAGAGTGCGTGCCGTTCCTGAAGGGCGCGCCGAAGTGGACGGTGGACCGCCACGTGATGGACCCGGTGAAGGGTTATTTGTGCAAGCGCGAACCGCAGGTGAATCACATCGTGCAGATCGATGTGGCGGTGGTGGACAACCGGAACCCGAACCGCTGGGTGTATGGCACCTACGTCTATGACGGCAATCAACGCGGCGCCACTTTCTGGGACCGCCTTGTACCGCTGGGCCTGCAGTGGGGTTCCGATCCCTGGACCTTCCCCGCCGTTCCGCGCGCGGAGAGTCAACCGATTCAACAGACGGTCCTCAATCCCGGCGTGAACATCTTCGAGCACTACGGCTGCGAGAAGCGCCTGGCCGGTCCGGTGGATAACCCGGCGTCGTCCTGCCTCTCCTGCCATGGCAGCGGATACGCCGCTCCGAAAGGGCAGCTTAGCGTCATGGGCACCACCATTCCGCCGTCGTTCGGGTTCACCGGTATCTGCAGCCAGTACTCCTTGGATAACGCGGCGTACTTCCAGAACATTCCGGTGCCGCAAGCGTTTCCGAACGGACGGTTCCCGAATACGCTGAGCATGGACACCTCGCTCCAGCTACAAGTGGCGTATCAACAGTTCGCCATTTTTAACACCAAAACGCCCAACGCCTGCACGGATCCAAACCAATTCTAGGAAAGAGCACTCACATGGAAAGACGCGACTTACTCCGCGCCGCCGTAACCGGTGGGGCACTGCTTTCGAACGCCTGCCAGACCAAGGTGGAAACCTCCAAGGGGCCCTCCTACACGCTGGAAACGAAGATGATCGACAAGAACATGGCCGGCACGCCGGTCCGGCTGCGATCCTACAACGGGACCATTCCGGGTCCGTTAATGAAGGCCCGGCCCGGCGATGACCTGATGGTCAAGATCAAGAACTCGCTGCCGGCGTACAACTCCACCGGATGGAACGGCAATCACAATGTGCCCCATCATCTGGATACGACGAACCTGCATGTCCATGGTCTGGACGTCGCCCCGCATCTGTTCGAACCGCAGGGAACGTCCAATCCGCTGGCCAAGATGATCCACATCCCGCCCGGCGGCGTCTACGACTACACCTTCCGGCTGCCCAAGGATCATCCGTGCGGCCTGTTCTGGTATCACCCGCATCATCACGGCTCCACCGCCGTTCAGGCCGTAAGCGGCATGGCGGGCGGCCTGATCGTCTACGGCGAAATCGACGAGGTCCCGGAGATCAAGGCGGCCCGCGATATCCCGCTGGTGATCCAGGATATCGGCGTGTTTCCGAGCGACACGACACCGGGCATCTGGGAGTACAACCCGGCCCAGAACGCAATCTGGCAGACGTTTACAGGTAACGTCACGATGCTCGGGAAGCCGACCAACTTAAAGGGCGGCTTCACCACGGGCGACTACGCGCTGCGGTTCTATCTCTTGAACGGAGAGCCGTTCTTCCAGGAGACCCACCAGAATCCGCAGCCGAACAAGCAACCGTCGCCGCTTGGCAAGCAGTTGCCGCCCACGCGGATCCGGATGGCGCAAGGCGAAGTGGTCCGGTTCCGCGTGTTGAACGGCTGCTCGGACAACCTGATGCCGATCATGGTGGAAGGCCACGACATGTATCTGCTCGCGATGGACGGCGTCAACTTTCCGGCCGTCAGCGTGATTCCGCCTCCGTCGAAACCGGAAGGCAATGGGCAGGTTCTGCTGGCGCCGGCGAACCGCGCCGAGTTTCTGATTAAGGCAGTCAATAAACCGGGTGTTTATAAGATTCTGCAACTGTCCCAGACGCAGCAGTTTCTGTTCAGCGACCGGAAGGTGATCGCCGAGATTGAAGTGACCGGCGAAACCAAGAACATGACCGTCCCCACCGCCCTGCCGCCGCCCAAGCGGTATTACCCGCTGATCGATCCGGCGACGGTAACCACGAACCGGACACTGGTGTTCGGCGGTGCCTTTCCGGGCGTGGCGAATCCGGTGGTGGGAATCGACTTCCTGTTAAACAACTCCCAGTATCAGGAGGAGGCGGTTCCACAGGTGACCAAGATCGGCGCTGTGGAGGAGTGGCAACTGCAGGTGTTCGGCGCGCACCATGGCGGCACGGAGGGCCACCCGTTCCATATTCACGTGAATCACTTCGAGGTGATCTCGATCGACGGCAAGGCACTGCCCGCGCCCATGATTCAGGACACTGTCTGGATTCCAATGAAATCGACGGTTGTCATCCGGATGAAGTTCAAGGAGTTCGGCGGCAAGTCGGTCTACCATTGCCACATTCTGCCGCATGAGGATACAGGCATGATGCAGAATTTTCTAATTCTGTAAACTATCTCCAGCGATTTCACTGGAGGAGCCCAGACATGTCCAGAGTATTGGCCACCGGCTTGTTGATGGCGATGAGCGGCGGCTCCCTGCCTGCCGGCGCCATTCTATTTGGCCTGAACGGTCTTGGGTCGGCCGCCACGCTTGGGGACGGCCAATTTCAGATGACCGCGGGGGTTGACCTGGCGCTGAGCGATCAGGGCACGACGTTGTTGGTTCCCGGCGGCACGTTGAACCTGTTCGGCGGCGCGCTGGAATCCTTTTCAGTCAATCTCGCCGGCGATTCGGTATTCTCGGCACGGCTGGACTTTTCGCCGGGCGGAGCGTTCCTCTTACTGAGTGGAATCGGCCTGTCCCCCAACGCGGATGTCATCACGAACGGGCCCATCTTCACGGGCGGGCTGGTTCAACCACTGGTGCTGACGTTCGTCCCCAACGCCTCCTGCCCGTTGGGGACGACTTGTACCGGCCAGTACATTCTCTTTCAAGCCGTGGCCGTGCCAACGGGCGGTCTGGACCCGAACGTGAATGCCTATTTCGGCCTCGCGAACGACTCCAGGCTGCTGCTCGGCATCCTCTCCGGCCAGTTCGACGGTTCGTTCAATACGTTGAACGGCGACGTCTTCAGCCTGGGGCCGATTCGAAATCCGAGCCTTTTCCTGGTGGAAGAGGTCCCGGAGCCGTCCACGCTGGCGCTTTGCGGCGTTGCGTTGCTCAGTAGCTGGCGGGGTCGCCGCCTTGTTCCCACTTGTGGTTTGGCTTCACGGCGTCGAACTGGGACTTCGTGATTTCCACGCCGTCCGACTGATTCAGCCGCGCCATGAACGGGAAGAACGGAATTGTCGGCGGCTTCGGCGGCGCGCCGGTGGCGGCGGCGTTGGAGTTCCAATCGTCGCGGTAGCCGGTGAGGTTCTGGCCGCCCGTGCCGAGTTGCAAGCCTTCGTTTGTCGCGCGATCCTTGATCTTCTGCAGCCGGGTGGCGACGTTTCGCGCGTCGTCGACGCGGGACTTGATGTCGTTCATCGCATTACGCGCCTGGCGAACGGCGTCGCCCACCGGCCCGTCGATCCTGCCCAGCGTGTTGTCCATGATCAACTGCCACACCGGCATGAACGTGTTCCGGAAGTTCAGCGAGAGAATCCATGGGAAGACGCCCAGGTAGGCTTCATATGCCAAGGCGTTGGCGTTTTCGCACTGCTGACGCAGCCCTTCCAGTTTGTCGACGCACTCGCCCATGGTTAATTCCAGGGCCACGTTCAGGCGGCGCAACACTTCGCTGTTCAGCTCTTCCAAGCCCTTGTCCATCAGGGCCTGGCCCGGCTGGACATTCATACCCTGGACGTTCACGCCGAAGTCCTTGACTTGCCGAAGGAAGTCAATCTTGCTCATGACGATCTCGACCAGCCGGTCCAGCATGCGTTTGCGCGCCGCTTCGTAGACCTCGTCGTCGATAATCTCGGCCACCGCGGGGCGGGCCATTAACTGCTTGTACAGCTCTCGCAGAAACTCGTTGTTCACGGTCGTCACTTCGACGATGATTGTTTCGACGAAGCCCGGCAGTGAGCCGACGCCCAGTCCGGCCTTGAAACCGTTTGCGATCAAGGTGGCGAGTTCTTTCGGCGGCTTCGGGCCTCCCGGCGGCGGCGGCGCGCCCATGGCCGGAGGCGGCTCGGGAACGATCTGAAACGCCTGCTCCAGGTACGGCTGGCCTGGGGCGTCGGGTTGATCCGGATCCGGCACCAGGAAGTCCCGGACCTGGTCCCGGACATCCTGAATCCTGTCCCGGACGTCCTGCACGCGCTGGCGCGCGTCGTCCAGGAATCCGATGCCTGTGGGTGACGGGCCGCCGCCGGATCCTCCGCTGGGGGCCGGGGGGGCGGCCGGCGGCGGGTACCACAAATAGAACGCCGGCGTGAGCGTCCCCTGGATCGCGGCGACGGTATAGCTCCGTACCGCCTTCTCGATGGGCTTTTCCAACTCGATGGCGATTCGCACGTAGAAGTGCAGATAGACGTCCATCGGCTTAAAGGCGAACCCGGTGACGAAGTTCAAAATGTCGCCGATGATAGGCGGAAGCGCCGGCCCGACGACCGGGATCTTGGAGAGCAGTCCGCTTGTTGGATCGTTCGTGGGCGGGGCGAGGAGTTTTTGCTGAAACGCGCGGTAGTTGCAGCGGGCCTGATGCAGGTCGATCCCGCACTGGTGCATGTCTTTGTAGGTCAACGACGCGGTGTTGACCTTCCCGATCGCCGTCGTCACGGCCTGGCCCATGGGATTGATGTCCGACGCCTTGGGCGCCTGGGACCCTCCGCCGGAACCCAGCATGTCGGAGGCCATGTCGACCATCTGGCCGAGACCGCCCTTTGTCTTTTCCAA
This sequence comes from Acidobacteriota bacterium, assembly GCA_016871155.1. Taxonomy (GTDB): domain Bacteria; phylum Acidobacteriota; class Terriglobia; order Bryobacterales; family Bryobacteraceae. Next base: position 5,494 of record VFZO01000065.1, read on the forward strand.
CGCGTCCAGCACCGACTGGCAGCCGGTCATCATGGACGCGAGCAGCATCGCCTCCCGGTGCAGCGCGGCGCGGTATTGAATCGCGCGTTTCTTCTGGCCGGGCAAAAAGCCCACCAGAACCTCGTCGTCTTTCTCCGGCAGATGATGGAAGTTCTTGGAGTTATCGATGTGGACGTGGGCGATGTGGATGAACTCGATCTCGGCGCCGCGATCGATGGGCCGCAGGTCGCCGGGCGCCTGCGCGCCGGCCAGGCTTTGATCAGGACGGTCGAAGTTCTCGCCTTTGTAGAACTGCATCGCCGCGTTGCTGGCCGCGCCGCCGGGCAGGTTGCCGCCTAAGGCGTTGCTAACCGCATCCATCCCACTTGAGATTGCATCCAACATAAACGTCCTTCTTCCCTAATTCGCTACGTGTGCAGCGACTCTAACTTCGCCTTGGTTGCGCCGTCCATCTCCCCGGTCTCGGGCAGCTTCTTGGCGCCCTGGAACTGGGACACGGCCTGCCGGAACAGGTCCGTTTCCTCGTCGCTCTCGTCGCCGCAACTGTAGCCCAGGTTGTTCAGGCGCTGTTTCTGGCCGGAGACGGTATCGATGGGATTCAAATGGCCCACCCGCACCGGATACTCTTCCTTGCCGCCCTGCAGCTTCAACACGCCGCCTTTCGAGTCCGGCTGGATGAAGTGCTCCAGGTTGCCGTCGCCGTCGGTGGTGCCGTGGATGATCTCATCGTCGATCACCAGCGAGTACGGTTCGTTCGCCCGCGGTTCCCCGAGCATCATCAGCCGCATCTTCAACTTCTGCGGCGTTCCCTTCCACACGAAGGTATGGCGCGCGTCGGTCGCCTTGGAGAACGTCTTCAACCGCAGCGGCGGTACGAAAACCTCGTCGCCGGGAAACAGGATGTTCGGGTTCTTCCGCAATGCTTTCAACTCGGCGTTGTTGCCATGATTCCAGACGGTCTCCCAGAAATGTCCGAACTGATGCGCAATGCTCGGAATGCTGTCTCCGGCCTGCGCGATTACCGTAAAATCGTCTTCCGCTTCCGCCATACTCTAGGCCTCCCTTACCGCGTCCTGGTCCAGCTTCAGCCACTTTACCTGGCACTGGCCGCCATCGATCTTCTCTACGCGAATCAAGCCGTTTTTATCGGTCGATTTCGTCGTTTTCTTGCCGTTGGGCAGTGTGATTTCACACGACATTCCGCGGATCGGCTGCCCGGCCTCATCGTCGAGCTTGACTTCGATCCAGTGCGTCTTGTCCTTGTTCTCTTCGGCGTTCTCGTCGTGCGTGTTTTCGCCGGCGCTCTGGCCCGCTTTGTTTTCGGTCGGTCTGGTCTCTTCGGGCTTCAAAGCCGCGGCGGGCTTGATGGGCGGATCCGCTGACGGTCCTGTGTTAGCAGGTACGGAGACCGAGGCACTGGCGGAGTTGATGTTTACCATGCTGCCGGTGATGAAAACTCCGCCGCTATTGATCGTGACTGAGTTTGAGCCGCACTTCAGTCCGATTCCCGAGGGCGCGCTGATCTCAACTGCCCCAGCTGAATCGATTTTTATATCAGCGCCTTTGACGTGGACGGTACTGTCCGACTGGACCCGTGTCCCGGTCGTGCCCTTCACGTACATAAACCCATTTGCAAAAAACCGGCCGTGACCTTGAGCCGCGATGATCATGTCAGAGTCTGTCTTGATCGCGTAGTGCCCTTTGACCGTGACACCCTTCTTGCCGCCAATTGAGGTTGCTGAATCACCGCCGATCGTCTCGTTGAACGATCCATCGATGTTCCCAAAGTACGAGTCCTTACACCGGAAGTGCACATCCTTCTCACCGTGAATGAAGATGTACTCGCTGCCGATTTTGTCCTCGAAGCGAATCTCATTCAGGTTCTGCGCGCCGGCGCCCGGTGTCGAGCGGCTCTTTATTCCGCTCCAAGTCTTGTTGTCCGGCAGCGCGTGCGGAGGCATTTCGTGCGCGTTGTAGACCGAACCCACGGCCATCGGCTGATCCGGGTCCCCTTCTTCAAACGCGATCACCACTTCCTGGCCGATGCGCGGGATGTGGACCATGCCCCAGTTGTTTCCGGCCCAAGGCGTTGCAACGCGCACCCAGCAGGAGCTGCCGCCGTCGAACTGGCCCTGCCGGTCCCAGAAGAACTGCACCTTGATCCGGCCGTACTTATCCGTGAAGATCTCTTCGCCCGCCGGTCCGGTGACCAGCGCCACCTGCGTCCCGTGAATGCGCGGCTTGGAGGCCAGCCGTTTGGGCCGGAAGGGCAGCGCCAGAGGAATGCACGTGAACGAAACGTGCCGGTCCACTACGATTTCGGACGACTCCATGCCATAGCCGCCCTGTTCGGAGATCGAGTGGCTGACGGTGGTGATGACGTACTCGTCGTCGTCGGAAAAATGGCCCGTTAAATTGAACTTGAAGCCGGGCGTCATGTTCAGATACTGGGTTTCGCCCCGCATCCGGATCATTTGCGCGGCTTCTTCCTCGATGCGAATCCTGGAGGTCCGCTCGCCGTCGCCCTGGATCTTGCCGATCCTGTCGGACTGTTCGCCGCCGCCCGGAGCGATACCGTCGAACCGTTGCGCGTACTCGCCCGGATACTCGTAGATCTCCAACGCCTCATTGGCGCCGGCGTTGAGCTTGTGCTGGACCTTGCCGATGGTCAGCGGGGCGTTGACCTTCACCGACGTTTCCAGATTTTTGTGCGGCAGCTCGAAGCAGTGGTCCCACAGCGTCACTTTGCCGGGGCGCAGCTCCTGCGTCTTGGTCCACTGGCGAATCGTCTCCAGATCGCCCGGATTGCCGATCTCGTCGTCGAACGGAATCTCGTTCTTGAACTCGAGTTCGTCGTGACCCTGCGGCGTGTCGGCGACGATCATCTCGTGCTTTTCGTCGCTGTGCTTGAAATAGTAGTAAATGCCTTCCTCGGCCATCAGCCGGGAGGCGAAATCGTAGTCGCTTTCCTTGTACTGTACGCAGTAGTCGCGCGGCTCGTATTGACCGGTGAGCCGCCACACCATATCCAGACCCGCGAAGACTTTCTTGAGGATGTCCGGGATCGTCAACTGCTGGAAGATCCGGCTTTGGGTGCGCTGCGTCAACGTCCAGAGCTTTGGCACCATTTCGATCCGGTAGGTGATGGTGTGGAGGTTGTACCGGTCGCGCGTAATGGAGCGCGCGATGCCGTGAAACCAACGTTCGCCCTCTTCGTCCAGCGTCGCCCGCATTGAGACCGGCTGGCCGATGATGTCCGCGAACTCCACCTCTTCGTCGACTCCCGCCCAGGCGTGGATCTCGAACTGGTAGATCTCCGAAATACCCTCTTGGCCGCCGATATAGATAGCCTTGAGCAGGTCTTCTCCCAAAGGAGTGTAGAGCTTCAGGAGCCGGGTCTCTTGTGTGTATTTAGATGCCATAAAACTTCGGGTCGCTCACGGGTCCCACTAGGAAAAGCGAAATCGGCGGGAAAAAGGCGTCGCGGCCAGGCCGCAACGCCCCGAAGAAGGTTAGAGAGAATAGGCGAAGTCGCCGTTTTCGGTCAAAGTCACGGAGATTTTCTCGCCCTGCTCGCCCGCCGCCATCATTACGAGTAACTGGTTAGAGATGTCGGGCAGCAGCGAATTGGTCAGAATATTGTCGACGTTGCGGGCGCCGGACTCCACTTCGGTACATCGCGCGGCGATGGCGTTCAAAACGTCGTCGTTGTAGTCGAGCGTCATGCCGTGGTTCTGCTTGAGCCGCTTCTGGATCTTGCCCAGCTTCAGGCGAATGATCTGCTTCAACGCCTCGTCGCGAACCGGGTAGTACGGAATAATGACCATGCGGCCCAGGAACGCCGGTTTGAAGACCTTGTCCAGTTCCGGCTTGATCGTTTTGACGATTCCCGCCGGCGTGGGCGCCGTGTCCATGTCCGCCGTCAGCTTCATGATCTGATCGGTGGCGGCATTGGTGGTCAGGATGATGATCGTGTTCTTGAAGTCGATCTCGCGGCCCTCTCCGTCATCCATCTGGCCCTTATCGAAGACCTGGAAGAAGAGCTCCAAAACGTCCGGGTGCGCCTTTTCCACTTCGTCGAGCAGCACGACCGAGTACGGCCGCCGGCGAACGGCTTCCGTCAGGACACCGCCCTCGCCGTAGCCGACGTATCCGGGGGGCGAGCCCTTCAGTGTCGACACGGTATGCGCTTCCTGGAACTCGCTCATGTTGATGGTGACGATGTTCCGCTCGCCGCCGTAGAGCAGGTCGGCCAGCGTAAGCGCCGTTTCCGTTTTGCCGACGCCGGACGGGCCCACGAGCATGAAGACACCGATGGGCTTGTTGGGATCTTCCATCTTCGCCTTGGATACCTTGATACGCTGCGCGATCGTGTCGAGCGCGTGGTCCTGGCCGATGACCCGCTGCTGCAACTGCCCGGTGAGGTTGATGGTCGATTCGATCTCGTCCTTCAACATTTTGCCAACCGGAATCCCGGTCCACGACGAGATGATTTCGCTGACCTGCTGCGCGTCGAGGCAGACGCCCACATACGGGTTTTCGCCCTGGAGCGCGGTGAGTTCGGTATTCATCGCATCCAGCTCGGCGCGCATGGGGCCCAGCTTGCTTGCTGCATCGGCCTCCATGGCGGTCTCTTCCATCTTGGCGCGCAGTTCGCGGAGCTTGCCCACCAGGCCGGCTTCCTTGTCGAAGCGTTCGCGGGCAGCGTCCAGTTCGGCTTTGCGAGCCACTTTCTCGGCCGCAATATCGGCCAGGCGTTTATCGTGCCCGCCCTGCACGGCGTTCTCGCGGGTGAGCGCCTTCTCCTGCACATCCAGGTCGTCCAGCCGGCGCTGCAGGTCCTCGATCGGCGCCGGGATGGAGTTCTGTCCCAAGGCCAGCTTGGCGCAAGCGGTATCGAGCACGCTCACCGCTTTGTCCGGCAACTGGCGGCCAGCCACGTAGCGGTGGGACAGCTTCACCGCCGCGTCCAGACCTTCGTCGAGAATGCGCACGGAGTGGTGCTTTTCGAGCGCGCCGACGATGCCGCGCAGCATGACCAGGCACACATCCACGGTCGGCTCCTCCACCTTCACAACCTGGAAGCGGCGGGTCAGGGCCGGGTCCTTCTCGAAGTACTTCTTAAACTCGCTCCACGTGGTGGCCGCGATGGTCCGTAGTTCGCCGCGCGCGAGGGCGGGTTTCAACAGGTTCGCCGCGTCGTTCTGGCCCGCCTGTCCGCCGGCGCCGATCATGGTGTGCGCTTCGTCGATGAAGAGAATGATCGGCTTGGGGCTCGACTTCACCTCTTCGATCAGCCCCTTCAAGCGGTTTTCAAACTCGCCCTTGATGCCCGCGCCCGCCTGCAGCAGCGCGAGGTCCAGCGAATGCAACTCCACGGTCTTGAGCGGCGGCGGCACATCGCCCTGCGCGATACGCATCGCCAGACCTTCCACCACGGCCGTCTTTCCGACGCCGGGTTCGCCGGTGAGGATCGGGTTGTTCTGGCGGCGGCGCAGCAGAATGTCGATCATCTGGCGGATTTCGGTATCGCGGCCAAGGACATTGTCGATCTTGCCTTTGCGCGCCTTCTCCGTCAGGTTCTCGGTGTAGGAGTCGAGGTTTGGCGTCTTGCCGGCGCCAGGGCGGGCCGGGCCGCCGGCCGCCGCCGGTGCGCCCGCCGTGCCGGCCGCGGCTAGAGGCGCCGTCTCTTCGACCGAGCTCTGGGTGATGACCAGGAAGTCCTTCTTTAAGCCCTCGGCGTTGATCTTCTGCAGTTCCTTCGAGAACTCGCGCGCCTGGCGGCCGAGGTCGTCGTTCGTCAACAGGGCGACGATGGCGTAGCCGCTGCGGATCTGCCCGGCGCCGAATTCGATGGAGCCGATGGTCCACGCTTCAGTGAGCATCTTCAGGACGCTCTCGCTGATGGCCGGCGTGCGCGCGTTGCCGCGCTTCAGCTTATCCAAGCTGCGGTCCACTTCCTGCGTCAACCGCAGCGGGTCGATGCCGAAATGGCTGACGATGTAAGCCAGATCGTTGTCGGATCCGTCCATCAACATCCGAAGGAAGTGCTCCACTTCAATGTTGTAGTTCGTGCGGGACAAACACAGCTTCGCCGCTTCTTCCAGCGCCGTCCGCGTGTTGCTATTCAGCTTGCCAATTAGAGACTTTAGATTTACGCTCATGCCTTACCCTTTCAAAATCGAAGAACCGCGTCATAGGCGTCAGTGGTGCGCGAACGCGTTTTGACCCACGTCGTCCAACCCAACTGCACCTGGTCTAACAATGGAGCGGCCACCGGCGGGTTCTCGAGCTCTCCGGTGTGACAGACCGGAACCTCTTCGGCGGCCAAAATCAACTGCACTTCAAAATCCATGGACGGCCCGGCGTAGAGCCGCGCCAGATCCCGCAGCGGCCGGTTGGCGGCGCCGTCGGGAAGAAAATCGCGATACTGCGCCAAGGTGAGCGGGCCGACCACCAGACGCACGGCGGACTGCTGATCGTAGACCTCGTCGCCGACGATCGCGCCCACACCCAACTGTTCGGACAAATCGTTGCCAAGGTCGAATTCGCAAAGCGACTCCTCGCTCAGCGGATACCACTCGCCGATGAACTGTTCCACGCCGCACGGCACGTCGAAGTAGTCGGCGATGAGGTTGGCTAATCCACAAGCCGGGCGGCTGCGCGAACTCAACAGGCCGGTGAAGTAGATCAGCGCATCGTCGGAGATCGACAGGCGCCGCTGCAGGCCGGGTGTGCCCAGGCCGACCAGGTCCAAAAGGATGTGCGAGAACCGGTCGCGGTCGCCGCGTTCGTAGGCGATCTGGAACCTGTATTTCTCCCAGGCCTGGAAGAACAGCGAGATGATCCGGTGATTGAACAGATCGAAGAACGCAGCGGTTGACGTGTCACGCTGCCGCATGCGCTCCCGGATGTACTCGGTGTAGTAGATGGGCAGCAGGCCTTGCGGACCGGTCAGGCCCATGAAGTTCACGGAAACTTCGGCCTGGCCTTCGGCGTTGAAGACGATCCTCTGAATCTCGCTGGCCGGGAACGCCAGTTGCTGATTGACCTTGAACCGCGCCACTTCCGTTTTCGGCGGGGCGAAGTGCCCCACGGGGGCGCGGTCCGGCGCCAGCCGTTCCAGCAGGCGCACGGCCTGGAAGAACTGGAAGGAAAAGCCTTCCTCCTCCATGCGGCCGCGCATGTAGGCGTGCCCCGGCGGCGGAAGGGGAATGGGAGTTATACCAGGATCTGCCGGCCCGCTCTCGGTGGCCATTGTCCCAATACCTCCCTTCTCTGTTTGGTCCGCACGGTCACGCGGGTAAAGCTGTTCATCGTGGTGTACAGCGCCAGGAACCGGTCCAACAAAGCGGCGAACAGATAGCCGCCCGCGCCCACGAACTGGTCTTCGTCCAACTCAATGTTCACGGCGGTTCCGCGCGCGAAGGTGATGCCGTTTTCCGAAATCAACCGGGCGAACTCCCGTTTGCTGTTGAGCTCCGAAATGCCGGCGATCTGCTTCTGCAAGTGCGTGAAGCTGGCGTATTCGTACAGGCGCAGAATCTCTTGCAGCGCCTCGCGGCCCTCGTCGACAAGCGAGAGGTGATTCAGAGACAGATGCGAGATCAGCCGCCACATCGCACCCTTGCCCGTGGGCGGCCGCACGGTTGGCGTCAGCTTGCGAAGAATGATCGCCTTGCGGATGGAGGCCATGCCGTGGGATTCCAGGTCGCCCTGCTGGTTGCCGATCGGCATCCGCGCCGGCAGATCGCGATTGGTGCAGATCGTACGCAGCGTGAGCGCGTCGAAGTCCGGCTTCATCGGCCGGCCCAGCAGGTCCACAAGACTGATCGAAACTTCGGTGCCCTCGTCGCCGGAGCGCGTAGACGGCCGCCGCACAGCGTGCCAGAAGGTCTGCCGTTTATCGCGTACTGTACCGTGCCGGTACGAGTAGAAGGGTTCGAAGTAGGTGATGTCGCCTGAGGTTGCGTTCGCGCTCAACACTTCCTGAATCGAGAAGACCTCCATGGCGTTCTGGCGCCGGACGTCCGGCACCACCGTGTATTCGGTCTTGTTCTGCGTCAGCAGAATCGGCTCCGCCGTCTGGGGGAACAGGTTGACCACCGGCGTGCAGTTCAGCTTGAGCGTGGTCGCGTCGACGCCCACCTCCAACTGCTGCATGCGCTCGAAACGCTCGAACTTGTCGATGAGAAAGACGAGTTCGAAACCGCCCTTAAAGCCAGAGGTGCGCAGCGCGTCCAGCCCGGTGAGAGTAAAGAAGAAGAACTTCTCCGGGCAGTGGAAATACTCCTGCACCAGCCGGTACCCTTCGAACGAGCGCCGCGGATACGGCAGCATCGCCTCGTTTTCCGCGAATCCGCCCGGGATCAACGCGGAAGGCGGCAGGACGACCGGCTGTTTCCTGGAGGCCGGGGCCAGATCCCGCAATAGAATCTGCTGGCAGCTATGGCTCAGCAGCTCGTAGAGCGTGTTAACCGTAGCGCTCTCGCCGTTCAGATAAAACGTAAGCGACTCGATCGGCAGCTTTTCCAGCGGCGCCTGGCCCGTGACCCGGAACTCGGCCCGCAGGGCCGCGGCCGCCGCACTCAATCGAGGCGGTGGATTCAAGCGGTCCGGCGACTTCCATTGGGTGCCGCCCACCTGCAACGGCCAGAACTTCACCTCTTGTGTCGTTTGAAACCGCATGGGCAGGCCGTCCACCGGACGCGACTGCAGGCCCGTGCCGCGGGGAACGTTCAGGCCGTTCACCAGCCCGGCGTTTTCCATGTCGGTGTGCAGTTCCACGATCGTCATCGACGGGATGGGCCGGATGAAATGCGGATAGACGATGCTGAGCATCGCTTCGGTGATTTCCGGAAACTCGTCGTCGATTTTCAGATGGACGCGCGCGGCCAGGAACGCAAAGGCTTCCAACAGGCGCTCGACATGCGGGTCCTCGCACTGCGCCGGCTCGAGCAGCAGGCGGCTGGCAATCTTGGGGTACTTTTCGGCGAACTCGGCGCCCATTTGGCGCAGAAAGGTCAGCTCCCGCTCGTAGTAGAAGAGTAACTCATCGCGCATCGTTACCCGCCCTCCACGTTGTAGGTCTGGCTGGACAGGTCGAGCGTTGTATCGAAGGAGACGCGCTCCGGCGCCGGATCCATCTTCAACATGCCTTCCACGCGGAAGCGGATCTGCATGGAGCCCGTTTCGACGGGCACCATGAATACCTTCGCCGCGGCCAACCGCGGTTCGAAAATGGCGACCGTGTTTTCGAGCATCCAGGACAAACGGTTCTGGTCGCGCGTGGAATGCACGGCGTAACTGGTCAGGTCCGTCAGGCCGTAGTTATAGAGCGAGTGCGTCAGTTCGGCCTTGGGATCCGTCGACTCCTCTTTGATCCGCCGGGAGTTCAGCAGCCATTCCAGGTCGCGCCGGACGGATTCCTTGAGCAGGCGCACCGATTGCGCGCGGGTCAGCATCGCCTCCTGCTGACTGCGGGGATCGCGGTCGGTCAGGCGGTCAAGCAAAGGTACTGTGACCTGATTTTCACGGTCGCCTCTGGCCATGGCTCGCTTACCTTAACACATTCATGGCGGCGACCGGATCCAGCCGGCACAGCTTCGCGTATAGCTTTCGCGCCGCCTCGCCGTCCTTGTCCGAACGCGCCATGCACCGGTAGAGCAGCAGGAGAGGGTGGGCGATCGTGTCGGAAAGCTCCCAGTCCTCCAGACCTCTGGATTCGATCTCCGCCGCCAACTGCTCCAGCAGCGGCAGGGCCATGGGCTCATTTCCGCTATCGATGAAAATCTTCGCCAACTGCGTTTTGCGGATGAAGCGCCCGCGGCCGGACTGCTCCATCTTCGCCTCGCGGTCGATCAACTCCACCGCTTCGCGCAAGCGTCCTCCGCGCAACGCCTGCTGGGCCAGGTCCCAGGCGTCGGGCGGGCCGGCTTCCTCTCCATTGGAGGCACCGTGCGGCGCGACGGCGGGCGGCGGGGAGTAGCTATCCTGCACGGGCGCGGCCTGCTGCCCGGCCAGCACTTCGGTCTCGATCCACTGGGCGGTCTCGCCATTGGCCGTCGGCGTATCGTCCATCAGCGTCAGCTTGGGCAGATCCGGATAGGTCTGGAGGACACCTCGCACCTCGGCGACAATGCCGCGCTGCAGCCCGGTGTAATACCAGCCCAGCTCGCTGCACGCGCGCCAGGCGTAGCGATGCAGATCAAGCCAACCGCGGCCGCAGGAGAGGCACAGCGCCGATTCGGCGCACTTCAACACCTCTTCCCACTGCGACTCCATGGACGCTTTCTTGATCTGCTGCCGCAGATCGGACGGCGGCGCGTCCAATTTGCTTTGGTCGACGCTGTCTCCGCTCGCCCGCAACTCGCCGAAACGGAATCCGGCCAACAGCAGATAGGGCGCCGGCGAATAGGCGTCCTGCGCGCGTAGATACCGCGCCACGACGGCGATGCGGGCCACCGCATCGTCCATATCCTGCGGTTCGGCGGCCTGCGGCCCGCCCGCTTTGCGCCTCGCGGCCGGTTGCCCCGCCCCGGCGGCGGATTCTTCGGCGTATCCGGTCTCCTCGACGGTCTCTTCGCCCGCTTGCGGATAATCCTGGTCCGCGTCCGGTTCCTTTTCGCGTTTGCGATTCAGGAGAATTCGGACCGTATTCTTCGTCTCTTCGACGGAACTTCTTAATTTGGAGTAGCCCGGCGCGTAGTCGTCGCCGAACTTCTCTTCGCCCACGCGCTGGAGTTCGGCGATCTCGTCCAGGCAACTCTGGAGCGTCTGCTCCAGGTCGACGTAGTACTGTTTCGGCGTTTTCTCAAAGTCGACGTCGAAGTCGTCCATCGAGATCTTGCCTTCGGCGATCTTCTCGTTGAAGGTCTCCAGCTTCTCGCTGCTCTCCTCGGCGGCCGCCTTGTAGCCGACACTTTGCGCAGTCTTCAGGTCCACCGCCGACTTCCCGCCCTTGGTAATGGGCCGGGTCCGGATCTGCAGATCGAAGTTGCCGAGCCAGCTCAACGGCGTCGAGCGGAACTCGGCGTCGCCATCTTCGATCTCCGGGTAGAGCGTGTCCCAAAACTGCTCCTGCAACTGCCGGAGCATAATCAGGCTGTCGCGGAACGAGGTGAAGCCTTCCTTTTTAAGGTAGGCTTCGGTCAACCAGACAGCAAGCTGCAGGTCCTTGGACTGCGCCGCCAGAGCGTCGCCGGCTAACTTCAGAACCTGATTCCAGTCGGCAAGCTTCCGCTCGCGAGCCCAGATCCCGGCCGGGCCGGTATCTTCGTCCTCGCGCCGGGCTTCCTTGATCTTGTCGTAGACGGGCTGGTAATAGAGATAGGCCCCGCTCGGATTATCGCCGGGAATCGGTGTGAGTAAGTCGTCGCGGAGTGGCATTGTCAGCTACGAGCGAATCATTCTCCCGTGGACTCCTCGGTCTGGGGCCGGTCAAACTCCAGTTTGCGCAATTCGAGGATGGGCATATCCTCCCCATTGACCAGAAACATCTTCTGGCCCACGGGCTTCACGTTGCCCTGATCGTCCTCAACCCAGTTGGTGACCCGGCCCAGGCGGACCGCGTCCTCTTCGGAGAAGCTAGCGTCCCAGGTTAGGGCCGGCAGCAACACCTCACCGAGTTCCATCATCTTGAATGCCGCTCCGGTCTTGACCAGCGCGGGAATCCATAAGGTGTCGCGAATCCGCTTGGGCGCTTCGCACTCGATGGATTCGATATGTTTGAACGGGATCCAGATATAGGCGCCGGCGGCGTAAGCCTCCAGGCGGGGTCCGATATTCGGGTCCGCGTCGACGAACACCTCGAACGGTTGCCCGTTATAGGTGCCCTTCTGTTCGGCGTCTTCTTCGCCAGGGTGCACCGGAAACTCCCGTTTCTGGAACAGATCCTTGCGGGTCTTTTCGGCGTGCAGAGAGGCGCGATAAAGGACCGTGGCGAGCTTGGCCTGCTCGTTGGCGTCGGCCAAGATATGCAATTGCTTTTCCGCCCGGTCGTAGTCGCCGGCGAAGGCGAGCAACTCGAAGAGAAACGTCCGGCGCTGGACGTCGCCCGGGTTGTCCCGGACTTCGACGTTCAGCGCCGCGATCGCTTCCTTGAGCTTTCCCGCTTTGTAGAGTTCCCTGGCAGTCATTGTCGGAGGCTGGCCTTAGGTGGGTGTCGTGCGTGAGCGGGCCGATTAGACCTTGATGTTCTTGACCATGTCCCAGCCGGCCTGGATGGTGCCCTTGATCTTACCGGTCTGGTGATCGGCTTCATGATAGATGATCAACAGCGAACCGCAGTTGAAGGAGATGTGCTCCATCGGCCGGTTCAAACCCGTGCCGTCGCCGCCGGCAGCCTGGCGTTCCACGGCGTTCGGCTGCTTGGAGGTGAAACTGGAGATCAAAATGTCGGTCATCTTGATTTCCAGAACCTTTTCCTTGCCGCCGGCAGCCTGGTGGCTGGTCAGGATGGCGTTCTTGATGTGCTCGCCGGAGCACGCGTACTGCAGGAGCTTCGGTGTGGCCTTGTCCTGGAGCTTTTCGAAGTCGAAGTCGTCCCACGCGATGCGTCCGCCGCCGGCGCCGCCGGAGGTGGAGCGCGAACCGGAATTCACGTTCTTCATGCCGAACTTGTAGCTTAGAACTTCAATCTCGTTCGGGTGCTTGGCGTCCGTGCTCTCGCCGGGGATGCCGTCAATTTTTAGAAAATGGTCGAGTTGTGCCATTGTATTTCTCCTTTGGGTAAATGATTAGCTAGGGTTACAGGTTAGCGGGCACACTTTCAGTGCGCTAGGCTGCGAAAGCGGGCCCGCGGGACATAAGCGGGAAATCGGACTGTCTGGCTCTTAGCCCTTGGCCGGCGGCGGAAGATCCGCGACCAGGCGGAGCGAGACGCTGAGTTCGTCGAGTTGGAAGTGCGGCTTCAGGAACGCTACGGCGCGATAGGCGCCTGCCTTACCCGGAACCTCTGTGACGTCGATACGCGCCTCACGGAGCGGATGGGAGGCCTTCGTATTCGCGGAGGCATCGTCGTCGAGCACCACATACTGGGCGATCCAGGTGTTCAGGAAGCTTTCGCATTGCGACCGCGACATGAAGCTGCCGATCTTGTCCCGCATCATCGCCTTCAGGTAATGAGCGAAGCGGCTGACCGCGAAGATGTACGGCAACTGAGCCGACAGTCGGGCGTTGGCGTTGGCGGCGTCCTTATCGTAGAGTTTTGCCTTCTGCGCCGATTGCACACTGAAGAACGCGGCGTAGTCCGTATTCTTGCAGTGGACGAGCGGGATGAAGCCCAGATCCGCGAGTTCTTTTTCGCGGCGGTCGGTCACGGGGACCTCTGTCGGGCACTTCATAACGACATCGCCATCGTCGGTGCGGAAGTTGTGTACCGGCAGTCCGTCCACCAGGCCGCCGCCTTCCACGCCGCGGATCGCCGCGCACCAGTGGTGCTTCGCGAACGACTGCGTGAGCTTGGCGCCCATGGCCCAGGCGGCGTTCATCCACAGATACTTGCTGTGATCGGTGCCGTCCACGGCCTCTTCGTAGTTAAAGGCATCGCACGGACGGGTGTCGCGGCCGTACGGCAGCCGGCCCAGAACGCGCGGGCAAACTAGACCGACGTAGCGCGAATCTTCCGACGCGCGGAACGACTTCCACTTTGCGAATTCGGTGGTGTCGAAAATCTTTGCCAGGTCGCGCGGTTGATCGAGGGAGGAGAAGCCGTCCAGGTTGAACATCGTGGGATCGGCGCCGGCGATGAACGGAGCGTGCGCCGCCGCGGCCACGTTGGAAACGCGTTCCAACAGCTCGATATCCTCCGGGTGCTTCCCGAACGCGTAGTCGCCGATGATGCCGGCGAACGGAGCGCCGCCGAACACGCCGAACTCTTCTTCGTAGACCTTCTTGAACATCGCGCTCTGGTCGAACTCCGGCGCGCGCTGCAGATCGCGGAGCAGCTCTTTCTTGGAGCAGTTCAGCATCTTGATCTTCAACATGTCCGAGGTCTCGGACTGGTCCATCATGTACTTCAATCCCCGCCAGGAGCCTTCCAGCTTCTGGAACGATTCATGATGCATGATTTCGTTTAATTGCAGAGACAGCAGGTGGTCGATCTGGGCGATGCGGGCGTTGATGGTCGCCTCGGCGTCGCGAGAAACCGTCATCTGTCCTTGCAGGATCTGGTTGATGAACTCACGAACAAGGCCTTTGCCCCGCTCGTCGGTCTTCGCAACCTTACCTTCGGCGCAAATCTGATCAAGCAGCGCGGATTCGAGTACAAGCTCTTCCGCTTGCGGTTGTGCGCGTTGTGCGTCGCTCATTCACCACCCCCCATGCCGAGTTCCTTCTTCAGGGCGTCCAGCGCCTGCGGATCTTTGGCGGTCTTCATCAACGCCTCTTCCAATTGTTCATTGGTTTGCAGCGTACCGCGCAGGTCCGATAGCCGGGTGCGCAGGTCCATCAGCTCGCGCAGGGGCTTCACCTGGCGGGCAACGTTCTCGGGAGCAAAATCGTCGAGGCTCTTGAAGTGGAGGTCCACCTTTAGCTGACCGGCGTCGGCATCTTCGCTGAGTTTGTTTTCCACCGCAAAGTTCAGGTGCGGCTTCATGCCGGCCAGGACCTGATCGAAATTGTCCGGGTTTACTTCGGTGAACTTGCGATCACGCAGACGGGGCAGGGGCTCAACGGGCTGGCCCGTGAAGTCGCCCATCACGCCGAGGACGAATGGAAGTTCCTTGATTTCGATGGCGTCGCCGATTTCAACGTCATAGGTGATCTGAACTCTCGGGGGGCGGACCCGGTCCAGTTTGTGTTGGGTACTCTCTTTTGCCATAGGCTCCTCAAATTGGGTCTCAGGAAACTGATTACTGCGCGCCGATCGATCGGCGAACGTAACACAAAAGACAGAAATCGCCGATGGGCCAGGAAGCAGTCCAGTTGGAGTATATCCGCGCCCTCGAAGCCAGTCAAGGCATTCTTTTTAGGGCTACCTGTTTCGCTATCCGGTCACCGCTCTCTGTCTGTGATAGCGTGAAACGCGTAAAAATTCCATCAGGCGTCTCACTACTCTTTGTGATCTACCAAGCCTAACCGTTTCTTGAAGGAGCGAAAATACCCGCTGAAGGGGGGTGCGGCCGCCTCGGGCTTTTGCCCGGGTGCGTGCCCCTGGAACCCCGGCGGCGCCGGTTAAACCCGAAAACCCTGCTCGGCGGCGGATTTCTCGGCCAACTCACCGACGAAAGGCAGGCTGACGAACTCGTTCTGCCATGTCTTGTAGAGCAGGAAAAGCATGGCGCCCAAGGCCGCCAGCCGCAAGGTTCCGCCCATCGCCCGGCGGACAACCGGGCCGGCGAAACCGAAGAATGGCAGGAGGGCGAAGTCCACCACCAGCCAAAGCAGGGCCAAATACATCCCCTGGAACGTATGGAAGCGGAGGGTCTTGGACTCGCGGTTTTGCTCCGAAGCCAGGATCAGCAACGCGAACACCCAGCCCGCAAATGGAAGATAACAAAGGGCTGCCGCCGTGGAAGGGGTCAATGATTGCAGCCAATCAGGCGCGGCCGTCTTGGGCTGCTTCCGCCCACAGCGCGGACAGAACTCGGAGGCTGCCGCCACCTGGTTTCCACATCCCGTGCAATAGGGCATTGCCACCTCCGTTCCAAACCAGCATACGCAAAATTCTCACGCATGGTTCAAAGATAGTTGTATCCCGGTACTGGGCGCATGTGGACGCCCGGACCTCGTCTCGCTGCGGCGCCTGCGCCGCCCGATCGATGCAGCGCGGAAATGCCATGCCTGTGGGTCCGCGAGCGGGAGTCGCCGGAAACCTGCCTCACTTCGAGGAGGCCGTTCGCGGCCTATTTGGGGCGACTCAGCGAAATTCGCGATGGAGATGGAGCGCTGGCCCGCCGATATCCGGGAAAAAGCGCTGCGGCTTAGTTCTGGACCAGTTGTTTATACCGGCGAATGACCTTGCGGACGTAGTCTCGCGTCTCCTTGTAGGGAGGGATGCCCCGCCAGCGATCCACGGCTCCCGGCCCGGCGTTGTAGGCGGCCAGCGCCAGCGCCAGCCCGTTCGGTCGGCTCTCGTATTTCTTCAGCAGCATGTCCAGGTACCGGGTTCCCGCCTCGACATTCTGTTCCGGATCGTGCGGATTCGCCCGAAGGTGGCGGGCGGTTTGGGGCATTAGCTGCATCAGTCCAATTGCGCCGGCATGGCTGCGGGCGTCGGTTTTGAACGCGGATTCCACCTCGACGATCGCCTGCACCAGCTCTGGCCGGACGTTGTGCTTGTCCGCCGATTCGCCGATCCAGCGAAATGCCTTGTTCTGCGCGGCTTTCGCCTCCCACGCGGCATCCTTCGCGGGTTTGGGGTCTTCGGCCGGCTGAACCTCGGAGGCGCTCAGGAACACCGTGGAACCGCCGCTACGCAGAATCACCATGTCCCCCTCTTTCGAGAGGGTGTCGTAGTTGATCTTCGAGCCGTTCTTGAGCAACAGAACCTGCGGCACCGGTTCGGTGGCAAGTCCTACACCAATAGTGAGGATTCTGAATACGAATGCAAAGCGCACTTCTCCGATGATCGACGCCAGGGCGTGGAAACGCCATTGGGGAAAAACCTTAGTGCAACGGAGGGTCTAGAAGTTTATGGCGTCCCCAGGGGGATTCGAACCCCCGTTATCGCCGTGAAAGGGCGGTGTCCTAGGCCGGGCTAGACGATGGGGACGCGTGAACACGCGTGTGGCGGCGCTTGTGGCCGCCACACGGTACTAGAATAGCGAACGGCTGGTTACGCCGTCAAATTCCTACAGGGTCTTCAGGTAGGCGACCAGATCGGTCTTTTGCGCGGCTTCCAGTTGCTCCTCGTAGGGAGGCATGCCGTTTCCGCCCTTGTTGACCTTGTCGATCACCTTGGCTTCCGTTACGCCATCTTTCTTGAACAGACCCTTGAGCGAGGGCGCATTGCCGCGCTTTTCATCGGTGTCCGTATTATGGCAACCCATACAGGCCGAGTTCTCGAAAACTTCCTGGCCCTTCTTGGCGTCGCCCTTTTTATCCGCGCCAACTACCAGAGTTCCGGCAATCATGGCGGCGCAGCCAAAGGCGAATACGCGTTGAGCAAACTTCATTGGAATCTCTCTCCTAGTTCAAACCATTCTACAATTGCGGCGATGCGTCCCGCCATCCTCGTTTTTGCGAAGGCTCCCAGGCCCGGCCTGGTCAAAACCCGCCTCGCCCGGACCTGCGGCGCCGAACGCGCCGCCGAGATCCACCACAAAATGGTGTCGCATCTGCTCACCCGCCTCCTGGCCGACCGCACCTTGGAAGCGGACCTCGAACTCCATACTGACATTTCGACAGATGCTTGGTCTGCCTTTAACGTTACGCAACACTTGCAAACGAAGGGAAACCTGGGCGAGCGGATGTACCACGCGCTCCAGCGCGGCCGCATCTTGATCGTCGGTGGCGATGCGCCAACGGTTCCGCTGCCATTTCTGAAACAACTGCTCGAATCCCCGGCCGACATCGCGTTGGGCCCCACCACCGACGGCGGATACTACGCCATCCACGCCCGGCGCACCCATCCAGACATGTTCGCCGGAGTCGAGTGGTCCACCGCCCGTGCTCTCGAACAGACCGTGACCGCGTGCCGCGCCTGCGGCCTCGCCGTCGAAACCGGCGAAACGTGGTTCGATATCGATACCGAAACGGACCTCGAGCGCATCCGAACGGAATCCTGGCTTCACCTGTAAGCGGGCCCCGGGCGGACTGCCGCCGGCCGGGCCACGCCCGGCCGCGCCCCCGCTTGCTCGTGTGCCGTCCATTGCATATAATCCCTCCGTGCACGCGGCAACACGTTCACGTTAAGTCTCGTACTCCCGGGAGGATCGAAATGAAGTCTCGCGCCCATTGGATACTGGCCGCGGCGCTCTCCAGCGCTGCCGCCTTCGGGCAAATTGGTACATCTACGATTACAGGCCGCGTCACGGACTCAACCGGCGCGGTTGTCCCCAACGTCAACATAACCGTCGTGCAGACCAGCACGAATTTCACATCAACCGCCACCACAAACGGGGAGGGCATCTACCGTGTGCTGTCCCTGCAACCGAGCGTGTACCGGATAACGTTCGAGTCGTCCGGTTTCAAGAAGATCATTCGTGACAATGTGGAGCTTCGTACAGGCGACACGCTCGCCGTCGACTCCGTGATGCAGGTGGGCCAGGTTACCGAATCGGTCGAAGTCACGGGCGCCGTCGCCGCGCTGGAAACTGAGACGTCCGCCACGGGCGCGATCGTCACCGGTGAGGTGCTCTACGATCTTCCGATGTATCAGCGCTTCGTCAATTCGACCATGAACCTGGTACCTGGTATGACCACGCAAGGCTACGCCTACGGCGGATCGCTCGGTGCGTATCATCTGGCGGGCCAGCGCGCGGGCGCTATCGGCATCTTTGAAGACGGCGTGAACGGAAACGATCAGCAGGGCGGCACAGAAACCACGAAGCCGATTCTGAACTCCATCGCCGAAGTGAAAGTCATCACGACCCTTCCTCCGGCCGAGTACGGCCACTCCGCGGGCGGCGTGATCAACGCCGTTAAGAAGACCGGCACCAACGAGCTGCACATGATGGGTTCCTGGTACGGCCGCACGCGCCGCATGCAGCACCGGCTGTTCTTCGACCGCGACCGCACATCGCAACAAGGCGTACCGTCGTTCTTCATGATGCCGGACACGAGCGTCTCCGGACCCATCCTGATTCCGAAAGTCTACGACGGCCGGAACAAGACGTTTTTCTTCTTCGGATTCCAGCGCCTGCATGAAAAGAAGGTGGCGCAAGTGGATAGCTCCGTTCCCAGCCTTGGCATGCGCCGCGGCGACTTCAACTTCCAGAGCGCCAACCCGATTTACGATCCCGCCAGCACCCGCCAGGTCAACGGCAACTGGCAGCGGGATATCTTTCCAGGCAACATCATCCCGCAGAACCGCATCGACCCCGTAGCCCGCAAGGTGCTGGAGTTCGATCCCTGGCAGTTGCCGAGCCGCGCGGGCAGCTTCATCGCCACCGGGGCCGCCGGCAACTACCTTGCCAACGAACTCGCGCAGGTCTACCTCAACGACTACAACTATCGCTTCGACCATCAGTTCAGCACGGCGTTCAAGACGTACTACTCCTGGACGGACAACAAGTACATGCCGGGCCTTCTGCGCCCCTGGAACATCCGCCCCGACCGTGGCGAATTCGATGGATCCGCCGGTGGCCGGGCGCCCTCGCGGAATCAGAACATGTCGCTGGGCAAGACATGGATCATCTCGCCGACCCTCGTCAACGACGCGCGCGTCGGTTACAACCGCCGCCTGTCCCAACGCATCGTGCCGTCCTTTCAACAGAACTGGGGTCAGCAACTCGGAATCCCGAACATCAACGGGGACCTGATGCCGGCCTTTGGCAGCGGCGACCGGAACAGTCCGAACTCCATCTACGGCCTGACGGGCACAACGCCTGGCCGGACCGTGAATGAGACGATCTCGTTCCGCAACGACCTGTCGATCATCAAGGGCAAGCATGCCTATAAGGCTGGCTACGAGATCCTCCGCTTTCGACTGAACTCAGCTACGCTGGCCAACCCGGTCCGCTTCGATTTTTCGAACTCGACCACCGGCGTGCAACCCGGAGGCGCCGCGATTCCCAACACCGGCAGCCCGTTCGCCGGCTTCCTGACCGGTTATGTAACGTCCGCCACGTTCCTGACGGAGCTGACAAGCTGGCTGCCCCGCTCCAGCATCCACAGCTTCTACATTCAGGACGATTGGAAAATCACTCCCACTCTGACCGCCAACATCGGATTGCGCTATTCCAACGAGAGCGCGTTCACGACCAAGTACGGCCTGATGAGCCAGTTCGACCCCAACGGCAGGGACCCGCTAACGGGCCGGACCGGTGCGGTAATCCACCCCAAGAACGCCCTGACGAACGGCGATAACAACAACTTTAATCCGCGCGTGGGCCTTGCCTGGCACCCGCTGGAAAAATGGGTGTTCCGCGGCGGGTTCGGCTTTTACACGGTGGACATCAAGTTCCCCGCCGGCCGCGACCAATACGACGAATTCGTCGGCACCGCCGTGCAGGAGGCCGTGCCCGGCAATCCGACTCCCGTCTATCAAATCAGCCGGGGCGTGGCTCCTGCGGCCCCGGTCGTGCTGCCGGACGGCTCCAGCCCGTTCCGCGGAAGTAACTTCGGCGGCCGCAACGTGGCCATGTGGGATCCGAACCTCCGCAATCCTTACGTGATGAATTGGAACTTCTCGATTCAGAACGAGATCGCGCGGGATTACACGATCGAAGTGAGCTACCAGGGTTCGGGCGGCGTAGGCCTGGTCGAACGCTGGGAGCTGAATACCTTCCCGGTGGACTTCCTGGCGAACAATCCGGCGGAGCGCGACCGCGTTTTCGCCGCGGCGCAGAACTTCCGCCCGTTCCCGCAGTTCGGCAACATCGCCATGCGCTCGAATTTCGGCCACTCCACGTTCCACTCCGGAACCGTGAAGCTCGAAAAGCGCATGTCGCGCGGACTGTTCTTCTCCACGTTCTACACGCTGTCGAAGACACTTGCGAGTGCAGACAACGACAACGGCGGCGGCGGCGTCGCTCCTATCCAGAACCGCAACCTGGAGAAAGCGCGCGCTGGATACGACCGCAACCACCGGCTGATTGCCACGGTCGACTACGACCTGCCGTTCGGCAAGGGCAAGAAATGGCTCTCGAGCAGCCGGATCGGAAGCGCGATCTTCGGCGGGCTGTCGCTGGCGACCATTCAGCCCAAATCCGGCAGTTGGCCCCCGGCCAGCTGGCCGGAAGTGATGGATACTGAACGGGATGAGCGCAATCGAGCGACGGAAAACGGCTCACCCGTTGGGTGAGCCAATTGGAGATCCGAAGCATTTT
>VFZO01000066.1 GCA_016871155.1 Acidobacteriota bacterium
TTTCTGCAGAGCCAAGGCGCGGAAGACCGGACCCAAATGTGCCCGAAGGCCCGAGTATAGGGTCTTTCGACGGCACTTCGGAATGAACACCACGTGATATTTGCAGTCCCACTTACTATGGTTTAGACTTTGGTTTTCGTCCATCAGGATTCTCCTTTCGTGTGCTTGGCGGCTCACGTTTGGAGTTTCTCTGATGGACTCCCGGAAATGTCAAACTGCTACTGCCACCCCGGCACAGCCGGGGGGCCTCTTACGTTAGGCTAGGGCACAAGTTCCAGCGCCGCCTTCGTGAACGCGGAGACGAAGTCCCGCCCGGCGTTGATCAGATTGTCGCGGGTCTGGTAGTCGTACTCGATATCCGGGCGCACGCCAGTATTCTCGAGATATCGTGTGGCCGGAAAGCCCGCCGCGCCGCGAATCTCCGGCCGGACCACCAGCGAAGGTGTCACGGACGCAAATCCCTCCGAGTAGAAACCGGCTTGGAACCGTTCCGTGCTGCCGCCGGCCCCGGCCGTCCGGAATCCGAACACTTTCGCTCGCCGGTTGTCCTGTGCAATCGCGGCGAAGATGTCGCCGGCCGAAACGGTGAATTCGTCGGTCAACAGCAAAATTGGCTTTGTATAGGCCAGCAGACGCCCGGCGTTGTCGCGAATCGGCTCCACGGTCGGGCCCAGGTTGCACATGTGCAGCGTGCCGGTCCGGCCGCGATTCTCCGAATAAGCGGTCTCCAGATCTTTCAGAATATTTTTGATAATCGCCGTCTCCCAAGGCTCGGCGAATTCCTCGGCGTCGGCTGCCGCGAAGCGCCAATCCTGCAGACGCGCCAGCGAAGGCCGCACCTCCTCGCCAAAGGTTTGAAACGTGCCCGGCATCAGGTACTGCAGCAGCCACTCGGCGTAACATCCATACCCGCCGGGATTGCGTGTGATGTCGACGACCAGCACGTCGGTGTTAGCTTGCAGGAACGCGATCTCGGCCGCGAACTGGCGAATCGGAACGTTGAGAATACTGAAATTCACCGGTTCAAATGTGCCGATCCGGATGTAGCCCAGGCGCTTTCCGCCCTCCTGCCAGGTTCCCGAGTTGAAAAAGTCGGACCGGTTGCGGCCCAGCCGTTGCTGAAAATTTGGGGGAAAACGGAAGACCGGGTCGCGTTCGGCGTATCCGCGAAGGTGCTTGCCGCGCAGGTCCCGGTGGCGTTGCAACTGCATCCAGGGCTTTCTCCAGGCGGGCTCATCGGAGGGTGCTTCTTCCTGTTCCCGGGCCGCGCGGGCGAAGCGGAAATTGGGTCCGGGCCCAAGTTTTGTAATCGGCGTGCCGTCCTTGTCCCAAGGAATCGCGTACGTCCGCTCCGACCCGTCAGCGCGGCGAATCAGCAACTGCGCCTGTTCGCCCAGCAAATGGGCGCGAGGCACCGACGATTGCGTGCGAAACACCAACTGATCCGCCGCCCAGCGCAGCGTCGAACGCTCGTTGCCAAAGGCATTCCATTTCGCAATCTCCCGCACCACTTCCATCGCCGGCCGGCCGTCGATTTGCACAAGCTCGTCGCCTACGGCGAAGTCATAGCGCGCGGCTGGAAGGAAGGTGCGCGAAATGGACTCGATTAGAACCTTGCCGTCATAAATATCCGTGAACAGGTGCAGATCCGCAACGAAGTTCGAGTTCACCACCGAATAGCTATGGACATCGTTCAGCTTAGCCGTGTATTCCGCGACGATTTCCAGATACTCGATGTCGTCTTTCGAAGCCCGCACCCGCTCCAGCCAGGGACGCAGATCCATCAGATCGAAACCCAGTTGATCCCGCTTCCACTCATACGGGGCGTACTGTTTCGCATAGAGGCTCGCGATGGTCTGAAAATCCAGAGCCTTTTGATCCGGCGTCAATTGCGCCATGGCAGGCGTCAGCAAGCAAAAAAGCAGGGCCGCGGCCCGCGGTGTTCTCAATGTCGGTCTCCTTGGTCAGCTTACCAGCCAAAGCCTTGGTACAATACCCATTCGCCTTCGAACCCATGGTACAAGCCGTACTTCGTCTCTTCAGCTACGTTTTCCAACTTCTTATCTCTCTCGGCGCACTGGCGGCCGGAACCGTTGCCGCGCTCAGCGATAACACGACCTTCCAATTTGACTTCCTGCCTTGGTCGGGCGCGGAGCTGCGGAACTGGCTGATCGGACTGGGGCTTCTGGGCCTGGTCTCCGTCGTCCTGGCGTACCGGGGGACGATGAAATACCTGTTTGTCGCTTGGACTCTTGTGGCCACGGGACTGGTGGTGCGCGGCATCTTCCTGTCGGGCTACACCTTTGACGGAGAGTCTGATTTCAAATGGGCGCTGTTCTTCCTCTCCGGCGTCGCCGCTACGGTACTCGGCGCCCTTAGCCGCGCCCGGATGCGCTAGCCCCAAAGCTCGTGGACCGGCCCGTAAAGGTCGCGGTCGGCAAACGGTACATACTCAAACCCGCGTCCCGTAGGATCGTCGCGGCGAATTGTCGTCCAATCGATACCAAGCGCCGAGTAAATCGTCGCTTCAATGTCCTCGGCGCGAATATCTCGGTCGCGGTACCAACCGGGTTCGGCGGTGTTCGCACCGCGCTCATCGGTGGATCCGATAGCTCGCCGCCCGCGAACTCCCGCGCCGGCCACCAGGGCGGCCTGCTGCATGAAGTGATCGCGGCCCGCCTGGGCGTTCGGGGTGCCCAGCGTCCGGCCAAATTCACCCATTGCCAGCACCAGCGTCCGGTCCAGCAGGCCGTCGGCCTTCAAGTCCGCGAGGAGGGTCCCAAGAGCGGAGTCGAACTGCCGCCCAACCGAGTTCACGTTGCCCGCGTTTAACCCGCCGCCGTAGATATTAGCGTGCATGTCCCAGCCGCCGGCGGTGATCTGAATGAATCGCGTTCCCTTCTTCGCCTTCAATAGATTCCGCGCAGTGATGCAGGCGTTACCGAAGCCCGTGTTGCCATACCGCAGCCGCTCGGCGGCATCGAATGTAAAGATACGGTTCACTTCGGCGTTGTACATCAGGCGCCGGGCGCTATCGTTCCATCTGGCCGTCTCGGCGGCCGCGGCGCTGGGCGCCTGCGCCGCCCTCGTCTCCGCGTCGAGATCCATCAAAAGGTTGTAGCGGCGCTCAAACGTTGCCTGCGGGTCGAAATGATTGGTATTGCCAAGGCCGCCCCCGCCCGGACTCACATAGAACGGCGCGTGCTCCGGCGATAAGTAGCCTTGGCCCGGACCTCCCCCTGCGTTCAAGGACAGGAACCCGGGCAACGTCTGGTCCGCCGACTTGGGACCCAGTTCCAGCGACACAACCGAACCGATGTGCGGCGCTATCCGCGCCAGGCCCGATATCGGATTGCGGCCGATCTGTAGCCAGGTCTGCGCCAGTCCGTGCGCTGTATTCCACGGCTTTACCGACCGCATCAGAGCGATGTTGTCGAACTGCTCGGTCAGCTTTGGCAGCAGGCCGGGAGCCCAGGAGACGCCGTCCATCGTCGTCGCCTGATAGTTGGCCGGAAGCCACGGGCCCACCTTCAAATCGAAGGTGTCGATGTGGCTGGGGCCGCCGTTCATCATGACAAAGATGCAGGAGTCGGCCGTGGCCTTGGTGGTGGCCGCGGCGTGCGCGATGCGTTCGCCTGGCCGCTGCGGCAACAAGAAGTAGCCGCCCACGCCCGCCGCCATGTGGCGGAAGATCACGCGGCGATTCAGGTGGGGCGCGCGCCAGAACTTCTGGCCCGGAATGCGGGTCCAATCAAATCCGAAACGGTCTTTAGCGGATGTCGACATAGGTGGCTCCGTTAGTAGTTGATCAGGAAGTCGACTTTGTTGATCAAAGCCCACGCAAGGTCTTCGACGGTCTGCGTGCGCAGCGCGGGCGTAGTGGCCCGGCGAAGCGCGGCCACAGCTTTCGATCGCTCCGCGTCGTTCGGAACGCGGCCGAGATACCAGAGAAAGAGCTCCTCGACAGCGGCGTTATTGTCGGTCATCGCAACCGCCGCTCTCACATTGGGCGACGAGGCTGCGCGGATGCGGTCCCGCACAAAGGCGTCGTTCATCAGCGTCAGCGATTGCAGAATCGATCCGTCGCCACGGCGCGTCTGGGTATCGCGATTCCCGCGAAGGAACGTGTTGAGAAGGTTGCCCGTGCCGCCTCCCGGTTCCGTCGTATCCGGCAGTTCCCACGCGCTGCGCACCGGCCCGGCAAATCCCTGCGGCATATAATTCGCCCAGTTGCCGGACGCTTGCGCAATCGCGTCGTGAACGGCTTCGGCATCCAGACGGCTCGGATAGTGGCGCGCGAACAGGGGAACGTAGTCCAGTTTCCACGTCCCGTCGTACTGGGAGCTGAGCTGATACGCATTCGACGAGACGATCGTCCGGATGAGTTCGCGAAGGCTGTAGTTCGTCCCCACGAATTGGCCGGCTAATCTCTTCAACAGTGCTGGGTGCGCCGTCTGGTAGGTCCAAGGCGCGGCCGGCGGCTTGTCCGGATCCAGCCGGGCAGGGTCCAGCGAATCGACGGGTTCGGCGAGTGCCAATTGGAACAACTGTTTCCACACGCGATTCACGGTGTTGGCGGCGAACATCGGATCGGCCGTCAGGTTGTCTGCGAACCCTTCCCGCCACGTCTGCCCGGCCTTTGGCGTTTTGCCATCGCGGTATTCGGGCATAACGTTCAGCATCGTCCCAATTCGAACGCGGTTTGGCCGGTTGCCAAAATTGGTGTTCAAATCGTACGTGCCCGCCGTCCGGTCGCTGATGTCGAAGCTGCCGGAGTATGGATCGGTGCCCGGCACGGCGCGGCCGGCGATATTGAGCCTGGCAAAATGCGCAGCCATTCGGTACGTCTCGACTCGCGCGACGGACCGGCCCCACAAGCTCAATTGGTCCAGGTGCCCGCGGCCATCGTGACAGGCTAAACAGTCATAGTGGCCAAGCCCAAGGAAGATCGTTGCCGGCCGGATGTAGCCGGTGTCATAGCGGTCCTGAACCGGGCCGCCCGGAGTGATGGTGCGGACCGACCAGTTTGCGGGTCCGGTGTCATAGTTGTTTCCCGATGCGGCGATCAGCTCCCAAGCCAGGTCTCGGAAACTCTTATCCGTGTTCACCGCGTTCCGCAGGTAGTCGTACATCGCGTTGCGGCCGCTGACGTTCTGATTGGCATTGAAGGCGGTACGGTTGTTGCCCACCAGATCGCCCAGCCATGTGGCCCAGCGATTCATGTACTCCTCGGTATTCAGCAGCCGGTCGATCAGCGCGTCGCGCTTTCCGGGGCTTTTGTCCTCGACAAATGCGCGATATTCCGCCGGCTGCGGCAGGCGGCCCGTCAGGTCCAAATAGATACGGCGAACAAATTCGGCGTCCGTCGAAAGCGGCGCCACCTGAATGCGATCTTTCTCCAAGCGGGAGAAAATCTCCTCGTCGATCAGGTTGCGCCACGGAACGTCCCACGGATTTACGCTCCGGACGGTGCCCGCAAAGCGCATTCCCGCCTTTGCCGCGTAGGCAACCGCCCGCGCGTTGACGTCGTGGATCGTCCGCTCCTCTTTCGTAAGGAACTCTTCGGGATCGCGTTGAAACGTGCAATTCTCACCGGAGACATGCAACGGCTCTTGCGCCAACAACCCCACTGGCAGTATCCCCATACCGGCCAACAGGAGTAAACAGCGTTGGGACATGGACACCCAATCCTCCACCGACAGCGTAGCACTTCCCCAACGGTTACGGGGTTGCGGCCGCCTGGAACTCTTCGTAGGCGCCCTTAAAGTCGACGAGCTTGTTGCCGTCGAACTGCCAGATCCTCGTCGCCACATCGGCGATCAGATCCTCGTCGTGGGTCACCAGAATCACGGTGCCTTCAAATTTTCGAATCGCCCAGTTCAGTGCGTTGATCGACTCCAGATCCAAGTGATTCGTCGGCTCGTCCATCACCAGAAAGTTCGGCTTCTCGAGCATCAGCCGGCAGAAGATCAGCCGGGCCGCCTCGCCGCCGCTGAGCGCTTCGGTCGGTTTCATGCCTTCCTCGCCGCTAAACAGCATCTGGCCCAGCAGACCGCGAATCTCGTCGCGGCTAGCCTGCGGGTCGAACTGGTGAAGCCACTCAAAGGCGGTCATGCCCTTGGTGATCGACTCCCGATGATCCTGCGCGAAGTAACCGATCTGTACCTCATGGCCCCAAGTGATGTCGCCGCCGCCCTGGGCCAGGTCCGGTTCCTTTTCGTAGGGTCCCGTACCGGTGGCGAGCAGCGACTTCACCAGCGTCGTTTTCCCGGCGCCATTGCGGCCCAGCACGGCGATCTTCTCGCCGCGCTCAAACATGCCGCCGAAGCCCTCGAAGACCTTCGCTTCGCCGTATGCTCGGTGCAAACCCTTCACTTCCAAGGGGATACGTCCACTGGGGCGCTTCATTTGAAAGCGGATAAACGGCCGCTGAATGTTGGATTTGGCTAGATCGGAGGTCTGGAGGCGCTCCATCTCTTTCTTGCGCGATTGAACCTGACTCGCGCGGGTGCCGGCGCTAAACCGCGAAACAAAGTCCTGCAACTGCGCGATTTTCTTCTGGCGCTGCGCGATTTCTGACTCCACGCGCGCCCGGACCTGCGTTTTGGCCAGCACCATGTCGTCGTAGCCGCCGGTGTAGGTGATGATCGTTTCGTAATCGATATCGGCGGTGTGGGTGCAAACGCTGTTCAGGAAGTGGCGATCGTGCGAAATGACGATCAGCGTGCCCTTGTACGCGTTCAGGAAGTTTTCCAGCCAGTGGACCGAGTCCAGATCCAAATGGTTCGTCGGTTCGTCCAGCAGCAGCGCCTCTGGATTACCGAACAGCGCCTGCGCCAGCAGCACTCGGACCTTCTGGCCGCCCTGCAACTCGCCCATGAGCCGCTCATGCACCGGTTCCGGAATACCTAAGCCATCCAGCAGGATGGCGGCGTCGGATTCGGCCGAGTACCCGTCCTCCTCGCCGACAATTCCTTCCAGCTCTCCCAGCCGGATGCCCTCGTCATCG
Source organism: Acidobacteriota bacterium (assembly GCA_016871155.1). GTDB lineage: Bacteria > Acidobacteriota > Terriglobia > Bryobacterales > Bryobacteraceae. The sequence goes on from VFZO01000066.1 coordinate 7,010, forward strand.
GACAGGTCGGCCTTTGCGTATAGGACCTCCCGTTCGGTCAGCGCGTCCCACAATCGGCGGTTGCCCATGATGACGGTGTCGACCACGCGTTTGTCGTCGAAGGCGAACTGGTTTTGACTGAGGGTCCCAAGCTTTTTTGGGCGGACCACGGCACCCTTTTGCGGTTCAGACTCACCGCTCAACAACTTCATGAAGGTAGACTTGCCGGCGCCGTTCGGACCGGTCAACCCAAACCGCCGGCCGGCGGCAAAGGTGGTGGAAACATCTTCGAACAGAATTTTGGCGCCGAAGCGCATGGAGACGTTGTTAACGGAGATCATCTAGGATTGCTGGGGAACAAAACGGACTGCGGAGGGTGCTACTTTCAGTATAGCGGCCCCACGGGAATGCCCGAAATCGAACAATACGAAGCGATCGGTCCCGCCGTGGAGGCGGTTGCCGGAAGCCCACAATTTCGAAAAGCGCCGGTACTCCGGGAATTGCTGCTGTATCTTTGGAAACACCGCGCCGCCAGTGTGACTGAATACTCTATTGGCATTGACGTTCTGGGCCGCAAGCCTGATTTCGACCCCAAAGTGGATTCGGCCGTTCGCGTCCACATGTCGCGGCTGCGGACGCGCTTGAAGGAATACTATGAGACGGCGGGCGCCGGCGCTGCGGAACGCCTAGTTCTGCCTCCCGGAGAGTACCGGGTGAAAGTGCAGCAGGCCGGAATGCCGGTGAGCCGCCGGCGTTTCGGACTCGCGGCGGCCCTGGCGGCCGTGGGTGTTCTTGCCGTCGACAACATCCGGCTTCGCTGGAGTTCCGCCCGGCCGGGCATCGACCCGTTCTGGTCGCCCATGGCACGCCCTGGGAAACCCGTCGCCATCCTGCTTCCGGCGCCGCTCTTTTTTCGCTGGGAGCAGCAGCCTTTCGTAGTCCGCGACTTTCGAATTTCGCGCCCAGAGCAGTTGGAACAGTCGCCCCAACTTTCGGCGCTAAGGAATCAATTCGGCAATCCGGAGGTCAGTCATCTTTATACAATCGCCTCCGATTCGTTGGCCGCCGGCGAAATTGCCCGGTACCTGGAGGCGCATGGTGTCTCCGCGCCCATCACCGGAACGCCGGCGGCGACCATCAACTTGTTGCCGTCCCAGGACACGATCCTGGTGGTGGGCCCTGGTTCCAGCGGCAATCTGAGCGACCTGATGAACCGCCTGACCTTTCAATTCCGGCGAACCCAATCCGGCGTGAATAGCGGGTTGATCGACCGGGCGGCCGGGACGGACTACCCGGTCACGCAGCACTCCACCACGCGGACCACGGGCCACGGATTGATAGCCCGATTGCCTGGGAAGGCGCCGGACACGTCGGTCCTCATCGTCGCATCGGTGCACACGCCGGCCCTGGCCCGGGTGCTCACTGAACCGGCCGAGATCGAGCCGTTCCGCCAATTCCTGGCGGCACATGACGCGGCCCGGTACTTCGAGGCGGTTGTCCGGTACGAGATCGACGGCGGCAGAGTGATGGACGCGCGGACCGTCGCCGCACGGCCGGTGGAGCCGTAAGCTGTTGATAAATTAGCGTTACACCGGCGCTACACCTCGTTAATGACTCCTTAATACTTCACCAAACCCCTGTTTCGATGAAGTAATCTTCTGAGGTGCTTCGCAAGATCTCATTGCTTCTCGCTCTGGCGGCTCAGGCCGCCGAACCAAACCTGATCGACAAATATGTCGACGCCAATGCTGCCGCCGGTCGAGTACCGTATGCCGCCATCGCAGGCGATTCCGAATTCCTTCGCCGTGTCACGCTCGATGTGACGGGTCAACTGCCGGATACGAAAACGGTCCGCGATTTTCTCGGATCCACCGCCCCGGACAAACGCGAGACCTACATCGACTCCCTCTTCCCTCCGCTGCCCGTGCCTGGCATGCGCTCCATTAAGGAAGCGCCCTTTCTGGATCGTTGGACTTACTTTTTCAACGATCTGTTCCGGAACGGCGAACTCCTCGAAGAGGGAATCAACACCTTCTACGACCATATTTATAAGTCGTTCACGCTGAACCTGCCCTACGACGAGTTCGTACGAAACCTCATCACTGCGACGGCGGTCTCCACCTGGAGCGACGGTTCCGCGAATTTCATAGCCCGAAGCCACGTCTTCGAAGGCGACGGCTATCAGATGAACCATGAGGATACAGCCGACGAAATTGCGATTAACACCACGCGCCTCTTCCTCGGCGTGAGCCTGGAGTGCGTCAGTTGCCACGACGGCGCCAATCACCTGGAAAAGGTCAACCTCTGGCTGAGCCAACGAAAGCGCGCCGAAATGATCCGCCAGGCGAGCTTCTTTGGCAAGACCTACATCTCGCCCGTCTTCGGCCGTTCGCCGCAGTTTACGGTGAAGGACACGCGGCCCGGCTATGACCTGACAACGCGCAGCGGCCTGCGTCCGCCGCGAGATAAAACGATGGACGCGACGGCGGCCTTCCTCCTTACAGGCGAAAAGATTCCAGCGGGCGAAAAACCACGCCAGGCCTACGCGCGCATGCTTACCTCGCATCCGCAGTTCGCGCGGGCCGCCGTAAATCTCATTTGGGCCGAACTCATGGGCCAAGGCATCGTCGATGGCCCGTTTGATTTCGACCTGGCCCGCCAGGATCCGAAGAATCCGCCGCCCGCCCCTTGGACCGTGCAGCCCTCGCATCCGGAACTGCTCGAAGCTTTGGCGGCCGATTTCCGCGAGAACAACCACGATCTGCGCCGCCTGATCCGTCTGATCGTCTCCTCGAACACCTACCAACGCTCCATGGCGCCGCCAAAGGGGTGGAACACGAATCACGAGGACGCCTTCACGCGGCGCATCGCGCGGCGCCTCTCGGCCGAACAGCTTTTCGATGGCATCGCGCGAACGGCGAAGATCCGGCAATCGATTAAAATCACGTTCTCCGAGAAGAAGGCGGCGTCCATTCTGCAGACGCGCTCGCCGCAAGACCTAGACAAGACCGACAAGCCTCTGTTTCGCGCGCTGCAGGCGTTCGGTCAATGCGACCGGTATGCGATTGAGGCGGATCGCAAGCCGTCGATGATCCAAGCCGCGATCCTGCTGAACGATAAGCTGATTCGCGAACGGCTGGTGGTGGCCAAGAATCCGGACCTGCTCGAGTTGCTCAAACAGAAGCCAGACTCCGAAATCGTCGACGAGCTCTTCCTGGCCGCACTCTCCCGCTTCCCGAGCGAGAACGAAAAGGCCCAGGCCCTTGCAGCGTTTTCCGAAAACCGCGAGCAAGGCGTGGAAGACGTTCTCTGGCTTTTAATCAACCGATTGGACTTCCTCTTTTACTAACCATGACGCCTACACGCCGCCAACTCCTGCGACTCGGTGCGCTCTCGGTCGCCGGCTACGAACTGAGCGAGGCCTTTCAACCTGCCAATGTCCAGGCGCAATCGCGCGTGAAAACACGCGCCTCAGCCGACGCCGTAATCCTGCTGAACCTGCAGGGCGGCCCGTCGCAAATGGACATGTTCGACGTGAAGCACGGAAAATGGGCTCCGGAAAACCGCGACGTGCGAACGACGAAATTTGGCTTCGAATTCCCCTACGGATTCCTGCCGCGCACGGCGGACCATCTGGCGGATCTGGCCATCGTGCGTTCCGGCCAGGCTTGGGAAACAGTGCACTCCCGCGGCCAATACTATCTGCAAACCGGCCACGCCGTGAGCCCGGCGCGCATCAAGGAGAGTCCGTCGATTGGCTCGGTGGTCGCCCACGAATACCGGGACCGTATGCGCGCTTCGGATTTCCTGCCGCCATTTGTCGCGATGAACTACGAACCCACGACGATGTACGGCCCGCTGCAAGGCGAAGGCTGCTTGCCGCCGGATTGCTCTCCGCTCACGCTCGATTTAGCGCAGGGAAATCTGCCGTTCTTTGTCGACGAAAAAGACCGCGAGCGCCTGTTGCGCCGCTGGCGGATGCTGCAGGAGGCCGACACGTCACGCCTCAATCTCGGCGACGCTTCGCCCGCCGTGATGCGCCGCTTCGATAGCTTCTCACGCTCGGTCTTCAAGATGATGAACCATCCGAAGATGAGCGGTGTCCTGCAAATGACCCCGGAAGAACGGAAAACCTATGGGGCTTCTCCCTTCGGCGACGCCTGCCTGATCGCGCGCAACATGGTGGCCGCCGACGCCGGCGCGCGGTTCTTGATGGTGACGCAGCCGGGATGGGACCACCACTCGTCCATCTACGGAAAGAACCTGGACGGCGGTCTCTATAAGACCTGCCCGGTCTTCGACTCTGCCTTCGCGGGATTGATGGCCGACCTAAAACGCCTTCGCCTGTTGGAGCGCACGCTGGTTATCGTGATGGGAGAATTCGGCCGGACGCCCGGAGATTTGACGCCTGTGGCGGGCCGCGAGCACTATGCCGGCACGATGTTCATGGTCTTCGCGGGCGCCGGCGTGAAAGGCGGGCGCGCGATCGGCGCCACAGACCCGCAGGCCGCGCACATCACGAATTTTGGGTGGTCGGGTAAGCGTCCCATCTATGTGGAGGATGTCTGCGCCACCATCTACTCGGCGTTGGGGATCGATTCGTCCAAGCGCATCACCCACACGCCTTCCGGCCGGGATTTTCTCTACGTCGATCCCGCCGCGGGCACGAAAGTTGTCAATTTCCGCGAAATCGCGGACCTGTACGCATAAGGAATCCGTTCATGAAAACCCTTTTGTTTCTCGCGGCCTCGTTGGCCGCACTGGCACAGACGGCGCAGATTACGGGCCGCGTGGCCGATTCGTCGGGTGCGATTGTCGGCGGTGCGAGAGTGTATGTCACGAACACCGGGACCGGCGTCGCCCGCGAACTGCAAACAAACTCCGAGGGCTATTACGCCGCGCCTCTGCTGGCCCGGGGAACCTATAGCGTTCGCGCGCAACAAACCGGGTTCAAGGAAATTGTTCGCAGCGGCCTGACGCTCGACGAAGGCCAGACCCTGCGTATCGACTTCGCTCTGGAAGTAGGTCAAGTCAGCGAAAAGATTGAGGTCACCGGCGCCGCGCCGCTGTTGGAGACCGAAGGGCCAACGCTTTCCACGGTGGTCACAAATCAGCGAATCCTCGACATGCCCACCTTCGGCCGCAATCCTTTGCAATTCGCGCTGCTGGTACCGGGAGTGCGCGCGACGGGTTCCTACGGGGATCTGCCCGTGTCTGCGTTCGGCGGCGGCCGGGCGTCCATCGGAGGCGGCGGAACCAGCGTCAACAACTACATGGTGGATGGCATCGCTGCGGAAAACTTCTCCTCGGGCGGCCTGCAGACCCCGCTTTCGGTGGATGCCACCGAGGAGTTCCGCCTAATCGTTCGCAACCCGAGCGCCGAGTACGGCCGCACCGGCGGCGGCGTGATCAACCTGATCAGCAAGGCGGGCACCAACGAGTTTCACGGCAGCCTTTATGAATTTCATCGCAACAAGAGTTTGCGCGCGAACGATTTCTTCTCAAACCGCGCAGGCCGGGCGCGTCCGGCGTTGGTCTTCAACCAATGGGGCGCGACGGTGGGCGGGCCAATCAAGAAAGACAGAACTTTCTTCTTCTTCAACTGGGAGCAGTTCGCGCAGCGAACCGCGGCGACCACGATTCGCTCCGTGCCAACGTCTCTGCAACGCAACGGCGACTTCAGCGAAACCCGCACGGCGGCCAACGCGCTGATTCAGGTGTTCGACCCGCTTTCCACGCGGCTGGACCCGGCAAATCCGGCGAATCGTATCCGCGATTCGTTCCCCGGAAATCGAATTCCGGCCAACCGCCTCTCCACGACGGCCCGCGCGGTGAACGAATTCTACCCCGCGCCGAACGCCGCCGGCGTCGCCATCACGAACGCGAACAACTTCTTCGGCCAAGCGTCGTCGCCGCTCGACAAGGACATCTACGGTCTGCGCTTGGATCACTATCTCTCCGCCACCCGCCGCGTGGCGGGCCGCTATACCTGGGACGACACGATCTCCGGTATCGCGAACTTCTACGGAAACGTCGCCGAGATCCAAACCTCCGATCTTCCGTTGCGCCGGCATAGCGGCTTCGTAAGCTTTTCCGACGCCATCCGGCCCGACCTCCTGTTCGACATTCGCGGCGGTTTGAACTTCTATCTGCCGAATCGCGTCACGCGCAGCTTCGGCTTCGACGTCACGAAAATCAACATGCAGGCCCGCCTGAACCCGCTGATGCAGGTACCAGGCTTCCCGCGCTTCGACATGGCGGACATGACGGCCATAGGCGCGGACCAGGGCGATCAACTCGTGCAATCGAATAAGGCGTTCAGCTACACCGGCACGCTCACCTGGATTCGCGGTTCGCACAATTTCAAATTCGGCAGCGACAATCGCGTCTATCAGTTCAACAACACGCAGGGAGCCGCGGGCATGTCGTTCAATTTCAACCGCGGCTTCACGCAGGGCCCGAACCCGAACGCGGCCGGCGCCACGTCGGGTTTCAGCTACGCCAGTTTCCTGCTCGGCACACCGGCCAGCGGCACGGTGGGATTCGGCGCTCCCGTTACCGAGACCGTAAAGAACTTCGGCCTCTACGCGCAGGACGATTGGAAGTTGACGCCGAAGCTCACGCTGAACCTCGGCCTGCGCTGGGAGTACGAAGGCGGCATCACGGACCGCTACGGCGCCATCAGCAATTTCGACCCGAACGTCCAATCCACCGTTCGCGGCCAGACGTTGACCGGCGGGCTCCGCTTTCCAGGCGTTGGCGGGCTGTCCCGTGGCCATCGCGACGCTGAATTGACGAACTTTCAACCGCGCATCGGCTTCGCCTGGCAACTGCTGACGAAAACGGTCATGCGGGGCGGCTACGGCATCGTCTACCTGCCGACGTCCGGCATCTACGTCGGCCTGGACCGCGCAGGTTTCTCGTTGAACACGCCTCTGGTTTCGTCGATCGACGGCGGATTCACGCCGAACGAGACGCTGGCCAATCCCTTCCCCAACGGCAAGCTCGACCCCATCGGCAGTTCGCAAGGCGCGCTGAGCCTGCTGGGCCAGGGCATAACAGGGAACCTGCGCGATCTGGCGCGCGGCTATTCGCAGCAGTGGAGCTATTCGCTGCAGCGGGAACTGGCCGGCGGTTGGCTGGTGGAGGCCGGGTACATGGGCAATCGCGGCGTCCGCCTGCCGGGCCGCCGCACCTTCGATTTCCTGCCGTCGCAATTCCGGTCTCTCGGGACCCAGTTGCAGCAGCTCGTCGACAACCCGTTCTTCGGGATTATTCCATCGAACCTGGCGCCGGGGCAGCGGCAGGTGGCGCGTGCGACGCTGCTCGACACGTACCCGCAATTCGCCAGCGCCTCCGGCTACGCCACGCTCGCCGATTCGGTCTATCATGCGGCGACGCTGCGCGTGGAGCGCCGGTTCACCAACGGGCTGAGCCTCTTGCTGGGTTACACGTTCTCGAAGCTGATCGACAACAACACCGGCGACGGCGGCAACAACTTCGCCGAGAGCGGAGACAATAGCGTTCGCAACTGGGACAACCTCGCCGCCGAACGGTCGGTATCGTCTAACGACCTGCCCCAGCGGCTCGTTCTTTCCGGCAGCTATGAGTTGCCCTTCGGAAAGACCGGCCCTCTGCTCTATCGCGGCTTGGCGGGAGGATGGCAGATCAACGCTATCGCCAGCTTCCAAAGCGGCAATGTGATCGCAGTGTTTCAGAACGGCACTGTGTTTGGAAGTTCTCGGCCCAACGCGGCCGGCGATCCGTCGCTGGAAACTCCGAACATCGACCGGTGGCTGAACCGCGCCGCCTTCGCAAACTCGCCGCCTTTCACATTCGGGAATGTAGCGCGCAACCTGCCCCGCACCCGCAGCGACGGCCACAACAACGTGGATCTGTCGTTGATGAAATCGTTCCGTATTGTAGAGCGGGTGAAGGCGCAGTTCCGCGCCGAGGCGTTCAACTTCACCAATACCCCAACGTTCGGAAACCCGGCCGGCAACATCGATGCCGGCAACTTCGGGACCATCACCGGACTCGCCACGAACACCAACTCCAGAGCTTTGCAATTGGGTTTGAAGATCTATTTTTAGCACCGCCGCGGGAGGATAATCTCCTCATGCGCCTTGCACTGGTTTTCGCCCTTGGTTCCGCGTTCGCACAGGAGGTCTCGCAGAGCGGCCTCCGCCTGAATGCGGAGCGTCCGCTGGTGGCCCAGGCCGAGCGGGCGCGCAACGGCATGGTGGCGAGCGTGCACGAGTTGGCCAGCCAGGCGGGTGTCGATGTGATGAAGCGCGGCGGCAACGCCGTGGACGCCGCCGTGGCCGTGGCTTTTGCCCTGGCCGTGGTTCATCCGGAGGCGGGCAACATCGGCGGCGGCGGGTACATGCTGCTGCGCATGGCCGATGGCCGGGCCGTCGCCATCGACTACAAGGAACAGGCCCCGGCCGCCGCGTCGCCCGGAATGTATAAGAACGAGTCCGAGGCCCGCGTCGGCTACAAGGCCTCCGCCGTGCCCGGCATGCCCGCCGGCATGGAGATGGCCCACAAAAAGTTCGGCAAGCTGCGCTGGGCCGATGTCCTGGAACCCGCTCGCCGGTTGGCGCGGGACGGCTTTCCGGCCTCGCAGCGAATGGAGATTATTCTCGCGCTGCAGGTGCCGGTGATGAAACAATTCCCCGAAACCGCCAAGGTCTTTCTGCACGGCGGCGCACAGCCGTTGAAGCAGGGCGAGCTTGTCAAACAGCCGGACTTGGCCGCCACCATCGCCCGGATGCAAAAAGGCGGCGCGCGCGAGTTCTATGAAGGGTTGACGGCGCAGCGAATCGACGCCGATATGCGGGCCAACGGCGGCACCATTTTCCTGAACGATCTGAAATCGTACAGAGCCTACGAACGCACGCCGCTCGGTTCGGAGTATCGCGGCCATCCGATCCTCGCCATGGGCCCGTCCAGTTCGGGCGGCATGGCGGTGATTCAAATGCTCAATATTCTCGAACGCTTCCCGCTGGGCCTCGGCGAGGAGGGCTCTTCGAAGGCGCGCCACCTGCACGTGGAGGCCGCCCGCCGCGCCTTTCGGGATCGCGCGGAGTTCGCCGGGGATCCGGCGTTCTTCGAGATTCCCGCCGAACGGCTGACTTCGAAGGACCACGCCGCCGCGCTCGGCAATTCCATCCGTCTGGACGCCGCCTCGCCGCTGCCCGCCTCGCCGCACGACGAATCGGCCGAGTCGGACGATACCACCCACTTCAGCGTCATCGACGCGGCCGGCAACATCGTGTCGAATACGTACACGTTGAACGGTTTCTACGGTTCGCAAGTCATCGCCAAGGGAACCGGCGTGTTGCTGAACGACATCATGTCCGGCTTCGGCACGCGCGGGCGGAACATCATCGCGCCGGGCAAACGGCCGGTGTCGTCGATGAGCCCTGTCATCGTGCTGAACCGCGACCGCTCCGCCTGGGTGGCCCTGGGCTCGCCAGGCTCCCAGACGATTCCCAACACAGTGGTGCAGGTCATCCAAAACCTGATCGATTTCAAGATGTCGCTGCGCGATGCGGTCGATTATCCGCGCATCCATCACCAAAACACCCCGGACCGCATCGACGTCGAACCAGGCGCTCTGGTTGTCGATGTCGCCGAGCGGTTGCGGGCCATGGGCCACAAGATCTCGACGGCGCCGCGCGCGCAGGGCGACGTCCATGCCGTCGCCGTGGAACCCGGCACCGGCATGCGCCTAGGCTGGTCCGACGGAAGACGCGGCGGGAAGGCGATTGGCTATTAAGGGCGCGAGGGAGGAAGCCGATCTCGCGGCGCGCCGGAAAAAACTCGGCACCTTGACACGCCGGCCCTTCCTCGGCAAAATAAAAGGCGAATAAACGGCGAAAACATGCACGCCTGCCTCGTCCTTCAACAGGGTTCCCTCGACGGGTTCGTCGATTTGGCCGCCCGCTTCTCCCCGCACATCGAACGCCCGTCGGAACAGACCGCCCTGCTGGCTGTGTGTGGACTGGAACGTCTGTTCGGCGGCTACACCGAAATCGCGGACCGGATCGCCGCCGAAGCCGCCGCGGAACAACTGGAGATTTCCGTGGCCATCGCCTCGCATCCGGACACGGCCCTGCTGGCCGCGCTCCACATCGGCGGCGTAACCGTCATCGCCCCCGGCGCGGAGGTCGATGTGCTGGGCCCGCTGCCGGTCGACATTCTGCCCGCATCGCTCGATACGCTGGATACGCTCACCCGCTGGGGTGTGGAGACGCTTTCCGATTTTGCCGGCCTGCCTCCGCTCGGCGTCATTGAACGCCTGGGCGAGGAAGGCGGCCGGCTGCAGGCGCTGGTGGAAGGCCGGGGCAGCCGGCCGTTGCGCATCGCGCGTCCGCCGGAGGACTACACGGCGCATACCCATCTCGACGAGCCCCTGCACACGGTCGAGCCGCTGCTGTTCGCCGTCTCCGGCCTGATCCACGGCATCCTCAAGCGGCTCTCCTCCCACGGGCTCGCCGCCGGTGAGATACACGCCACGCTCGCGCCCCATCACGAGATCCGCATCGGATTTCCGCTCCCGGTCGAAGAACCGCGCACCATCCTCAAGCAGGTGCAACTCGATTTGGAGGCGCGTCCGCCGCGCCGCGCCATTCATTCGGTGACCGTGGCGCTGAAGCCGGCGCCGCCGCGCGCCACCCAGCACGGTTTATTCACGCCGCCCGCCGCCGAGCCGGAGGCGCTGCAGACGTTACTCGCCCGGCTGCGGGCGATCCTCGGCGGCGACAGCGCCGGAGCGCCGGAGATCCTCGACACGCACCGGCCCGATGCATGGCGGCTGCGAACCTCCACGCTGTTTCACGGCGGCTTGCCCGGAGAGACGAAGAGGGCCGGCACACACACCGGCTTTCGCTACTTCCGGCCCGCGCTGCCCGCGCACGTCACCACCAACCGGGAGCACCGCCCGCAGCGCCTCGACGCGCACGCCATCCGCGCCGCCGCCGGCCCCTGGCGCAGCACCGGCGAATGGTGGACCGCCGATGCCTGGGCGCGCGACGAGTGGGACATCGGCCTGGACGGCGGTGTGATGTGCCGCATCTACCGCGAGCACAGCACCAACACCTGGTTCCTGGAAGGGATTTACGACTGATGGTCGAACTCCGCAGCCGCTCCGCGTTCAGTTTTTTGGAAGGCGCGTCGCTTCCCGAGGATATGATCGACCGCGCCGCCGAATTGGGCATCGAAGGCGTCGCGCTTCTGGATCGCGACACGGTTTCCGGCGCCGTCCGTTTTCACAAACAGGCGGTGAAGAAGGGGGTGCGCGCCTGGATCGGCGCGGAGGTCTCCGCCGAGGAAGGGTTCCGGTACCCGCTGATCGCCGCGACGCGCCAGGGCTATCAGAATCTTTGCCGCTTGATTACGCGCACACGGCTCGAACGCCGCAACGCGCGGTTTTCGGATATCGAGGAATACGCGGACGGATTGGTCTGCCTGGCGTCCGGCCCGGTGGCCTGGGCGATGGACAACGGATCGGCGCCGGAGATGATCGACCGGCTCCGCGGCGTCTTTCCCAACGGCCGCGTGGCGATCGACATTCAGCGCCACTTCCTGCGCGACGAAGAGGCGCGGAACCAGGCCTTTCTCGCCACCGGCCTTCCCGTGGCCGCGGCCAACGGAGTCAGCCACGCCACGCGGGAGGCGCGCCCGCTGATGGATGTACTCACCTGCATCCGGCATCACACGAATATTCAGGAGGCCGGCCGCCTGCTGGCCCGCAACTCCGAGCGCTACTTTAAACCGGCGCGGCAGATGGAACGGATCTTCGCCGATATTCCCCATGCGATCGCCAACGCCCGCGCGCTGGCCGAAACGCTGGAATTCACGCTCCAGGATCTGGGCTACCGGTTTCCGCGCTACCCCGTGCCATCCGGCGAGAGCATGGATAGCTTTCTGTGGAAGCGGACGTTCGAGGGGGCTGAGCGCCGCTACCGCCCTCTGCACGGCCGCGCCCGGTTGCAGTTGGAGCGCGAGTTAAAGCTCATCGCCAAGCTCCAACTGGCCGGCTATTTCCTGATCGTCTGGGACATCGTCGAGTTCTGCCGCCGATCGAACATTCTGGTGCAGGGGCGCGGCTCGGCGGCCAACAGCGCGGTCTGCTACTCGCTGGGCATCACGGCCGTCGACCCGGTCGGGATGGATCTGTTGTTTGAGCGTTTCCTCTCCGAGGAGCGCGGCGAGTGGCCCGACATCGATCTGGACCTGGCCAGCGGAGACCAGCGCGAACAGGCCATTCAATACGTTTACCAGCGTTACGGCGAACGGGGCGCGGCCATGACGGCCAATGTCATCAGCTATCGAAAACGTTCGGCGGTTCGCGATGTCGCCAAGGCGATGGGCAATGCGCACACGGCGGAGATGATCGAACAAATTCTCGATCTTCCGCGCCACCTGGGCCAGCACTCCGGCGGAATGGTGATTTGCGAGGACGCGCTGGACATGGTGGTCCCGCTGCAACCCGCCGCCATGCCCAACCGCGTGATCGTGCAATGGGACAAGGAAGACTGCGCGGACATGGGCATCATCAAGGTGGATCTGCTCGGCCTGGGTATGATGGCCGCGCTGAAGGAGACGATCGACCTCATCCGTGTGCATCACAAGGAGGAAGTCGATCTGGCGCATCTTCCGCAGGACGATCCGGCTGTCTACGACGCGCTCCAGCGCGCCGACACCGTGGGCCTGTTTCAAGTGGAGAGCCGCGCGCAGATGTCCTGCCTGCCCCGGATGCGGCCGGAAAATTTCTACGACATCGTGGTGGAGGTGGCTATCATCCGGCCGGGTCCCATTGTCGGCAACATGCTGCATCCCTATCTGCGCCGGCGGCAGGGCCTGGAGCCAGCCGAGTGCCTGCACCCGTCCCTGGAAGCCGTGTTGCGGCGTACGCTGGGCGTGCCCTTGTTTCAGGAACAGTTGTTGAAAATGGCGATGATCGCCGCCAACTTCACCGGCGGCGAGGCGGAGGATCTGCGCCGCGCCATGGGATTCAAGCGTTCGCAGAAACGGATGGCGGAAGTGGAAACCCGGCTCCGGTCCGGCATGACCGCCAACGGCATTACCGGCGCGGCGCAGGATGCGATCGTGCAATCCATCACGGCATTCGCGTTATATGGATTCCCGGAGTCCCACGCCGCCAGTTTCGCGCTCATCACCTACGCCAGCGCCTATTTGAAGTGCCATTACCTGGCCGCCTTCACCGCCGCGCTGCTGAACAATCAGCCGATGGGTTTCTACAATCCGCTGTCGCTGATCAAGGACGCGCAACGCCACGGCCTGCGCGTTTTGCCGGTGGATGTGACGATCTCCGATTGGCGCTGCACGCTGGAAAATTTCTGTCTGCGGCTGGGCTTGAACTATGTGAAGGGGCTTCGCGAGGCGACGGGTCAGGCGATTCTCGCGGCGCGGCCCTTCGGCAGTATCGACGATTTGAAGCGCCGCGTGCCGGGTATCACGCGGGAGGAGCTGTTCCGGCTCTCCGAGATCGGCGCGCTCAATAAGATCGGAGGGTCCCAACAGCGGCACCGCCGCGAGGCGGTGTGGCAGTCGAGCCTCGCTATGCGCCCGGCCGGGCCGTTGTTTCTGGACGAGGGCGATGCGCCGGCGCCGCTGGCGCCGATGGACGCCGTGGAACGTCTGCAGGCCGACGTGCGCGTCAGCGGCCTGTCGATCGGACCGCACCCGATGTACTATGTGCGTGAGCGGCTCCAGGCCGGCGGCGTGCTGCGTTCGAGCGACCTGCCGCGCTACCCCAACAACCGCTACGTGCGCGTGGCGGGCATGGTGATCTGCCGCCAACAGCCGGAGACGGCAAAGGGCTTTGTATTTCTCAGCCTGGAGGACGAGACCGGCATTTCGAACATCATCGTGCCGCCCAAACTATTCGCGGAGACCAAGGCGGACATCCTCCGGCATCCGTATCTGGTGGTGGGCGGTGTGTTGCAGAATGAGCGGGGCGCGGTATCGGTAAAGGCCCGCAAGGTGGACCCGGTGCGGGCGGCAAGGGTAGCCGTGGCCTCGCATGATTTCCGGTAGATTTCAAAACCCGGGCATTAGCCGCGCAGGGTGCGGTGAAGAACCTGCATCCACAATCTTCCAGGTTGGCCCCGGTTCGATTGGTGTTGCGTCTGCGATTCTGACGCCGTCGAACTTTACTACAATGTTGATTTGTACAAGGACCAGCGGATCACGGTCATCATCCCGTGCTTGAACGAGGAACAGGGGATTGAAAAGGTTCTACGCCGGATGCCCGCTTTTGTTGACGACGTGATCGTGGTCGATAACGGCTCCACCGATCGCACCGCCGAGGTGGCCGCGGGCTTTGGAGCGCAGGTCATTCGAGAGCACGTTCGCGGGTATGGACGGGCCTACAAACGCGGATTCTCGGTGGCGGCCGGCGACCTGATTGTTACGCTGGACGGGGACCACTCCTACCCGCCTGACGCCATCTCCTATCTGATCGAAGCGTTCTTGCACCTGGAGGTGGATTTTCTGAACGCCTCCCGCTTCCCTGTGCGGGACCGCCACGCCATGAGCTTTAAACACAAGTTCGGCAACTTCGTGCTCTCGCTGGCGATGAGCTTGCTGTACTTTCGCTGGGTGCGGGACTCCCAGTCCGGCATGTGGGTCTTCCGGCGGTCGATCCTCGACGATTTTTCGCTGGAGAGCGACGGCATGGCGTTTTCCGAGGAGATCAAGATCGAGGCGCTGCGGCATTCCAAGGTCCGGTTCGCCGAAATTTCGATTCTCTATTCGTCCCGGCTTGGCGAAATCAAGCTGAATCCGTGGCGGGACGGCATTCACAATCTCTGGTTCCTGGTGAAGAAACGATTTTCGCCATGGCGACGCTGACGGCGATCATCCCCGCATTTAACCGCCCGGATTTGACGGCAGCCGCCGTAGCCGGTCTGCGGCGGCAATCCAGGGTTCCGGATGAGATCGTGGTGGTCGACGACGGCTCGGCGGTTCCCTTGAGCGGCCTGCCGGCCCGGATTCTCCGCCACGAGACAAACCGCGGGTTTGCCTGCGCGGTCAACACCGGCATCCGCGCCAGCCAGACCAGCTTGGTGGCGATCCTGAACAACGATGTCACCCTGCATCCGGAATTTCTGGAACGGCTGGCCACCGCGATAAATTACCGGGATGTCCCGTTCGCATGCGGAAAACTTTACCGGCCCGACGGCCGCATCGACGGGACCTGGAATCTGGTCGTCCGGGGTGGCATGGCCTGGCAAGCCGGTCACGGACGGACGGATAGCGAGCCATTCCGGTCCGGCAGAAATGTTTGGATGTGTTCTTTTACTGCATGTGTAGTAAATAAAAACGCCTTCGACTCCGCCGGTCTGCTGGATGAGACCTACGGGACGTTCTACGAGGATGTCGAATGGGGGTTCCGCGCGGGTGGGCAGGGCTGGTTTGAACCGGAAGCGACCGGAGTACACGAAGGAAGCGCGACAGCTAGGTCACTCGGAGCGTTTCCCGCCCGGCAGTTACTCCGAAATCACCGGCGGTTCGCGCGGCAGTACCTGTTGCCGGAGTATCAGCGGGAATACCAGGTTGCAAGAACATTGCTGCGGGCCAGCGTGCTGAGTCGTGGGCGATGGCCCGGCGTTCCGGATGAGGAGGTCGCGCTAAAGCCTCGGTCCCCGGTTCACCGGCGCGCCCTTCTCGAAATGGAGCAGGAACTCTTTTCCCTACAAAAGTTTACAGGATACGACACAACTTGGCAGTGGTATGAGCGTTTAATCCGATGACTGGGACTACGGCGATTATTGTGACCTGCAATTCGGTCGGCCACATCGAAGTCTGCATCGAATCCTGTCATCGCCAAAATTTGTCTATTATTGTAGTCGATAATGCTTCGACCGATGGCACGGCGCAGTATCTGCGTCAGGACGCGCGAATACGAGCCATTAATAACTACAATAATAATGGATTTGCGGGCGCAGCGAACCAAGCAACTATATTAGTAGATACAGAATACTGCCTGCTCTTGAATCCGGATGCGGAGTTGCTCAACCCAATTGACGATTTAGTTGCGGCGGTTGAGCAGAATGGACACACCGCCGCAACAGGCCAACTCGTATCCTCGGACGGCGCGGTGCAGAAAGGCTTTTCTTTCCGTCGTTTTCCGACTCCCACGGCATTGGCACTTGAAGTGCTCGGAATTAACCGAATCTGGCCGGGCAATCCGGTAAACCGGTGGTATCGCTGCCTGGACGTGGATCACTCCCGGCCCCAGACGGTTGAGCAGCCGGCGGGCGCTTTCCTGCTGTTCCGGCGCTCGGACTGGGAACGGCTGGGTGGATTCGATGAGGGCTTCTATCCTGTTTGGTTCGAGGATGTCGATTTCTGCAAGCGGATCGCGAACAGTGGCGGTACCACCTGGTACGATCCTTCGGTTCGCGCGCGGCATTTCGGTGGGCATTCCGTTCAAAATGTGGAATTTGGCGAGCGAAACCGGATTTGGTATGGTAGCCTGCTTAGATACGCCGCGAAGCACTTCTCGAAAAGGGCGGCGCGAATCGTGGCGGTAACCGTCGGAATTGTCATCTTTCCTCGCGTTCTTCTCAGTAGCGGGCGGGGTTCCCAGCAGTCAGCAGTAAAAATCACAAAATCCGTCTGGAGTCAGGCTTGGCGCACCTTCTGGTCCGCGCTGTAGCAGTCGCCGAACTCTTTCCCGATCCAATGGCTCAACTTGAACTTGTCTCTGTCACACTCGTGACGTACAACAGCGGGCGATTCATCAAGAAATGCCTGGAGTCCGTGCTGGCCCAGAAGTACTCGAGTCTGGAAGTCGTTGTGATCGACAACGCCTCCACCGACGGTACAGTGGATATCCTGGAACAGCTCGAGGACCGCTGCCGGATTACCTACAACGACTGCAACGTAGGGTTCGCGGCCGCTCAGAATCAGGCAATCGCCAAATCTCGGGGCGAATGGGTGCTCACCTTAAACCCGGATGTCCTTTTGATGCCCGGTTTTATCCAGCAACTCGTGGAAGCAGGCCAGATTCATCCGAAGATCGGAGCGGTGTGCGGAAAACTGCTGGCGATTAAATCGACCTTTGAGCTCCCCGACAAGCCGGTCATCGATTCGACGGGAATGTTCTTCACGCCGATGCTCCGCCATCTGGACCGGGGTAGCCAAATGCCCGACAACGGCGAGTATTCGAACTTCGAGTACGTTTTCGGGGCCACGGCCGCGGCTGCGCTCTACCGGCGGGAAATGATCGACGACATCGCCATTCAAGGCGAATTTTTCGATTCCGACTTCTTCGTCTATCGCGAAGACGCCGACGTGGCGTGGCGGCACCAGTTGCTGGGCTGGCGATGCCTGTACACACCGTACGCGCGCGGTTATCACGTTCGAAACGTTCTTCCGGGCAACCGGCGGGCACTGCCCGCAGAAATCAACATGCACTCGGTGAAAAACCGGTTCCTGATGCGCCTGAAGAACATGACGTGGGATCTGTACCTGCGGAACTGGGTGAGCATCACGCTGCGGGACGTCGTCGTGGTGGGCGGCTGCTTGCTCCGTGAGCAGACGTCACTGAAGGCCTTTTGGTTCGTCGTCCAGAACTGGCGCCGGAACCTGGAGAAGCGGGCCGAGATTATGCGGCGGCGCAAGGTCAGCGAAGAGTACATGGCGTCCTGGTTCCGCCCGCAGCCTGTCAGCCGGCCGGCGCCGAAGCCGAATGCGCGCGTAGCCGCGAAGGTTCGCGCCGCGCGCGGCTAACCGCTCATGCGGATCGCGATCCTCGGAACCCGAGGTATTCCGGCCCGCTACGGAGGGTTCGAGACGTTTGCCGAAGAACTGGCCCGCCGGCTCGTGGAACGAGGTCACGACGTCACTGTCTACTGCCGCGAACGCCACTCGGAGCCGTCGTATCTGGGTGTCCGGCTAAAGACGTTGCCGACCATTCGCCACAAGTACACCGACACGCTGGCGCATACTGCCATCTCTATGTTCCATGCGACTTTGGCGGGCTACGATGTCGTCCTGTGCTGCAACGCGGCAAACGCGATTTTCTGCTGGTGGCCCCGGCCGTTCGGAACCCCCGTCGCGCTGAACGTCGATGGCCTGGAGCGGCTGCGGAAAAAATGGAATCGAGCAGCGAAGGCCTGGTACCGGCTTTCTGAGTGGCTGGCCACGTTTTGCGCGACCGAGGCGGTCTCCGACGCGAAGGCGATTCAAGACTACTATCTGGCGGAGTACGGCTGCGAGACGACCTTTATTCCGTATGGCGCCGAAACCACCAAAACCCAAACCACTGAGACGCTTCACTCCCTGGGATTGGCCGTCGGAGAGTACTTCCTTTATGTTTCGCGCTGGGAACCGGAGAACAACGCGCTACTGGTGCGCGCAGCGTTTGAAGAGATCGCCACGACGAAAAAGCTGGCTCTGATTGGCGATGCACCGTACGCGGACGCCTACATCGCCAAGGTCCGAGACACGAATAATCCGAGGATCGTGATGCCGGGCTATGTCTTTGGCCAAGGTTACAAGGAGCTAGGCTCGCATTGTTTTGCCTACATCCACGCCACCGAAGTCGGCGGAACCCACCCGGCGTTGATTGAAGCGATGGGCCGCGGCGCCCTGGTTCTCTACCTCGAAACGAAAGAAAACGCAGAGGTCGCAGGCGGTTGTGGAATTCCGTTTACCGAGTCAACCTTGCCGGCGGCCATCGCCGAAGCACTTCGGATGCCGGCCGGGGAGCGGGCCGCGCTCTCGGCCCGCGCGGTCGCCCGAGTCGAAGAACGCTATAGCTGGGACGCCGTGACAAGCCAATATGAGGCTTTATTTCAACGTCTTACGAGCCGGTAAAAGGACTACCGCCGGCTAGGAGCAATGCTCCTGACCGGCGGGGCGCAGGATGGTATTTCGTACTTCGTATAACCGACAATCACTTTGTGTAAATGTCTCGTATGGATAGTGTCGGTGTGACAGCTACCGTTACCAATACAAGCGGAAAAAAATCGCCGAATGGCTCACTGAACGATGTTTATTTTTCGACGGTCATTCCCGCGACGATATAATGGCCCGGCAGCAGTTAGGAGTGCCGATTCCATTTGAAGCACGCGTTTGAAGTTTGTGTCGCCTTAACGAACTTATCCGCGTTCCCAGCCGTCGAGCCGCCAATCTCGTCTCCATACGGATAGTAATCCTTGGAAACGACCGTCCAGTACTGGCATCGCCGTCGTGTTTCCGTTCGCGTCGTAGGTCTATCCGA
>VFZO01000067.1 GCA_016871155.1 Acidobacteriota bacterium
CGCTGAGAAAATTCACCTCGCTCAGCTTCTCGTTACGGCCGTGAAACCAAAAATCCAAACGCCACTTTCGCGGCAGCCGCGGATCGTAGGACGCCGGCACCACCAGTCCGTACGGCTGCACCGAGCCGTCGATCTTCGACGTGTACCCGCGCACAATCAGCCCCGGCGCCTTCTGCCACGATGCCTCGCCCCGCTGCAATTCAACCGCGCGCTTCAAGCCCTCGGCAACCAGCGTCTTCGCTTTTCCAATATCCGGCGCATCGAAAAATTCGTTGTACTGCAGCGCGAAGTGAACGGCGTCGCGGAACACTTGCACGTCGGACCGCAACGCGTGATTGCCAAGCCCATGGATCGCCTCGGTTAAGCGCGCCACACCAGCTTCCAGTTCCTTGCGATCCGCATCCGGTACGTTCACGCCTGGCGGAGGCACTGGGCGGTCCGGCTGTGCGTGCAGCGTAGCAGCCAAGAGGGCTAATAGAGCGGCTCTTCGCCAGGAGGTCTTGTTTTCCATCGTCGGTGAATCCATAACCATTGATCGGGATAAGCGCGAATCGCGCGCTCCAGCGAGGCCTGGATCCGTTGGGTATCGATGAGCGTGTTGCCGGTAATTCCGACCGGCTCATCGAACTTCAAAACGAACTTCGCCTCAGCTGGGCTCCAGATAGCATATCCGGGAATCACCACCGCGTTCGTGCGCGCCGCGAGTTTGGCGAATACCGGACTCACGCACACCTTGTGCCCGAAGAAGTTGACGAAAATCCCGTCGTCCAGTCCGACGTTCTGATCCACCAGAATTCCGACGGCCTTGTTTTCCTTCAACGCCTGGAAGATCGCACGCGTGGCCTCCTTCTTGCCGAGTATGATGTTGCCGCTCGCCGCTCGCCGCCGGGTCACAAACGCGTCCAACAGCGGGTTGTCCAATGGCCGCACGACGACATACATCGGCTCCGCCATCAGCGCGTGGCTATACGCGGAGAGCTCCCACGCCCCCAAATGCAGGGTCGCGAACAGCACGCCCTTGCCTTGGCGCCGCGCTTGCTCGAAATGCTCGAAACCCTCGTAGCGGATCCAATCGCCAACGTTCGTCGCCCGGACCGACTCCAGCCGCGCAAACGCCACCATCTGCCGGGCGATGGACCGCCAAACGCCATTCACCGTCCGGCGAGGCATTTCAGTGAGTTCAGCGTTGCGCCTGGCCACGCGCGAAAGCTTCGGAACCAGAATGCGCAACAGTCCCACATAGACCGTCGCGATCGCTTCACTCAAGAACCGCGGCCCGACCTGCAGCGTGGCGAGCAGCACGCGGGTCAGCACGTACTCCACGCGATTGCGAACGGGGCCGCGGTCCGCCACTGTGCTACTCGATCCAGCCGCCGCCGAGAACCAGATCCTCGGCGTAGAAGACGGCCCCCTGCCCTGGCGTAACGGCGCGCTGGGGCTCGTCGAACCGCACGGCGACGCGCGCGGGACTCTCGGTGGGTGTCAGCGTGGCGGGCGCGGGCAGGTGCTTGTTTCGAATGCGCACGTGCGCGCGGTGCGGATGCGTGATTGGAGGAATCGAGATCCAGTTCACATCGCCCGCGATGAATTGAGTGGTCAACAGATCGTCGCCGCGGCCTACAACAACGCGCCGCGTTTCGGGCTCGGTAGCGATGACGTACAGCGGCTCACCGGCCGCCACGCCCAGCCCGCGCCGCTGCCCGACCGTGTAACTGTGATAGCCGCCATGTTCGCCCAGCACCTCGCCATCGCGCGTCACAATGTCGCCCGTCCGGTCGTCCAGCGGCAGATTCTGCTCCCGGCAATAGGCTTCGATAAACGCCTTGTAGTCTCCGTTCGGGACAAAGCAGATCTCCTGGCTATCGCCCTTCTCCGCAACCGGAAGATTCAATTCCCGCGCCAGCGCGCGCACATCGGCCTTCGCCATCTCACCGAGCGGAAACAGGCTGCGGCTCAACTGCTCCTGCGTAAGTCCGAACAAAAAATACGTCTGATCCTTGCTGGCGTCCACGGCGCGGCGCAACTCCCAGCGCTGATTCGCCTGGTTGTGCGTGATCCGCGCATAGTGGCCCGTGGCGACCTTCTCCGCGCCGATTCCCTCGGCCATCTGAATGAACGTTTCGAACTTGACGAAATTGTTGCAGAGCGTGCAGGGAATCGGCGTGCGTCCCTTCAAGTAGTTATCGACGAAAGGCCGCACCACGTGCTTTTCGAAATCGTCCTCGAAGTTCACAACGTAGTAAGGAATCCCCAGCAGTTGCGCCACGTACCGGGCGTCGTATACATCGTCGATCGAGCAGCAGCGCCCCGTGGGACCGTCGCTGGCCAGTTCCGGCAGCCGGCGCTGATTCCACAACTGCATCGTCATGCCGATCACATTGCGGCCTTCTCGCTTCAGCAGTCCGGCGACGACGGAGCTGTCGACACCGCCGCTCATCGCCACGGCCCATAACGGATTAGACATGAGCGACCCGCGGAGCAATACGCCGCAGATGTGCCGCCGATGCGGCCACGGCCTCAACAAGCCGCTGAACCTGCTCCCGCGTATTGCCCGCGCCCAGAGAGAACCGGATAGAGGCCTTGGCCTGCTCCTTGCTGAGGCCGATGCCGGTCAGCACATGCGACGGCTCGACGGCGCCGGACGAACACGCGGCGCCGCTGGAGACGGCAAACCCGCGGAGATCGAGCGCGATCAGCATCGCTTCGCCCTCCACGTTTTCGAAGCGAATGTTGGTTGTGTTCGGGACCCGCGGCCCGCGGCCGTTCACCGTAACATTGGGGACCTGGGCCAGAATGCCCGCCTCCAGTTCGTCGCGCAACGCGCCGGAATTCTCGCGGTCCAGCGCGCACGCCGCGCCCAGCGCGACAGCAAGCGGAACCGATTCGGTGCCCGCCCGGACACCGTGCTCATGGCGGCCGCCGAACTGCCGCGGCATCACCGGGACGCCTTGTCGAACATAGAGCGCCCCGATGCCCTTGGGCGCGTTCAGCTTATGTCCGGAAATCGAATACAGGTCCACATGCCGGAGCGGGATGGAAAGCTTACCCGCCGCCTGCACTCCGTCGGAATGAAACATCGCTCCGTGCGAACGGGAGGCGGCACCGATCGCCTCGATATCGTTGACCGTGCCGAGCTCGTTGTTGACGTGCATCACCGAAACCAGCGTGGTATCGGGCCGGATGGCGGCCTCGATCGAATCGGCTGAAACGGCGCCATCGCGGCCCGGCGCAACAAATGTGACGTTGCCGTGCGCCTTGGCCGCGGCCAGGATCGCCGGATGCTCGATCGCCGAGGTCACGATGTGCCCAGGCGAACTGAAAACCGCGAGATTATCGGCCTCCGTACCGCCGCTTGTGAACACCACTTCCTTTGGTGAGCAGCCCAGAAAATCGGCCACCTGCCGGCGCGCCCGCTCCAATGCCTGCTTCGCCGCCTGGCCTTCCTGGTGAATGCTCGAGGCGTTACCGAACTGGCCGCGAAGATACGGCGTCATCGTTTCGATAACTTCCGGGGCCACCGGAGTTGTGGCGTTGTGATCGAAATAGAAACGTTCCACGCAGGCTCTAACCATCGTATCGAATCGGAGGCTTGCGTTCCCCCGTTTCAACCTGATACGTTGCCTGCCATGCGATTCCCTGTACTCTTCGCGGCCGGCGCCCTCCTCGCAATCGCCCAGACCGACACGGCGGCCATCACCGGTCTCGTCACCGACTCGAGCGGGGCGGCCGTCGGAGGCGCCTCCATCACGGCGAAAAACCTCGCGACCGGGCTGGCCTACAAGGCCGCCAGCGGCGACGCCGGCGTATACGTGGTGCCGGCGCTACCCATTGGCCGCTATGAGGTCGCCGTCTCGCAAAACGGGTTTCAGAGTCTGCGCTTTCCCGCCGTCGATCTCAGCGCGGGCGCCCGCATCCGGCTCGATGCCACGCTGCAGGTGGGAGCCGTCAACGAAATTGTCGAAGTGAAATCGGAGTTGCCTGTTCTGGAATCCGAAACCTCCTCGCTCGGCCAAGTCATCGAAAACACCACCATCACGCAGATGCCGCTGAACGGCCGCAACTACCAGCGCCTGGCCGTACTGGCGCCCGGCGTTCTGCCGTCGCGCAATCGTAACTTCGTCGAGGACGCGTTTTCCGTGAACGGTGCGAACATGTGGCAAAACCAGTTCGTTCTGGACGGCGCCGACAACACGAACTACTTCACCGGCGTCGTTACAGCTTCCAACCAGGTGGTGAAGCCTTCCGTGGATGCGATCCAGGAATTCAAAATGGAGACCCACAACTTCAGCGCCGAGTTCGGCCGTGGCGGCGGCGCGGTGATTCAGGTGACAACCAAGAGCGGCACCAACCAGCTGCACGGGACCCTTTTCGAATTCCTCCGCAACGACAAGCTCGACGCAAACAACTTTTTCAACAGCGGCCGGGCCAAGCCTCCGTACCGGCAAAACCAGTTTGGCGGAACGCTCGGCGGCCCGGTGTTGCCAAACCGCATGTTCTACTTCGGCAGCTACCAGGGCACCTTCATCCGAGAGCGGCTTACCCGCCTCAGCCGTGTTCCCACTCCCGCCGCGATCAACGGAAACTTGAGCCCAGCGGCGATCTTCGATCCCGCCACGCAGGACGCCGCCGGCCAGCGCACCGCCTTTCCCGGCAACGCCATCCCTGCCTCCCGCTTCGATCCGGTGGCACACCGCATGATTCGCCTGTATCCGGAACCGAATCGCGCCGGCGTGCAGAATTTTGTATTCAACACGCCGCGCAACCTGGACGATCATCAGATCGACACGCGGTTCGACTGGCGGGTCACGGACGCCGATTCTCTCTTCGTCCGCTACTCCTCCGCCGACTACTATCGCCTGGAACCCGGCACGCTCCCGCTCCCCGCCAGCGGAGGGGACACCGCCGTTCGCACTTCGCGCGCACATACCGGCCTCCTCAATTGGACCCGCGTCCTCACACCTCGCATGGTCAACGAATTTCGGGTTTCGTATTCGCGTCTGGTCGGCGGCATCGATACGCCAACCAGGACGCAGCTCTGGAAGGAGTTCGGCTTTCGCGGTTCGTTTGACCGGCCGGACATCAACGGTCTCCCCACATTCTCCCCGGCGGCTTATGCCACCGTAGGCGATCGCAGCTTCGCTCCGGACCCCCGGAAAAACGACATCCGCCAAATCGTTGAAGCCTTGAACTACAACGCCGGCCGCCACGCAATCCGGTTCGGAGGCAATATCCGGCAGTTCGTTCAATACACGGGCATCACGAACCAGGCCCGTGGCGTCTACAACTTCAACGGCCAGTTCACGTCGGCCCGCGCCGGCGCCGGCGTCGGTGACGCTCTGGCCGACGCTCTTTTGGGCCTCACCAATACAACCCGCCTGTCCACTCCGCTCGATACCCGCCAACCTTCCATCGCTTATGAAGTGTATCTGCAAGACAACTTCAAAGTGAACTCGAAACTCACGCTCAACCTTGGCGTTCGCTACGAGTATCAGCAGCCATATACGGAGCAGAACAACCGCGTCCAGAACTTCGGCGTCGATCCGGCCAGTCCCGATTTCGGGAAGTTCATCCCCGTGCGCGGCTCCAGCCTGTTCGAACGCGCCTTCCAGCGGCCGGACCGCAACAACGTTTCGCCGCGCGTCGGCTTCGCCTGGCAAGCCACCGCGAAGACCGTTCTGCGGGGAGGCTACGGTGTGTTCTACGACGCGGTCTCGCAGCTCCCCTACGGTTCACGCCCCATCCAGAATCCACCGTTCTACCTGCAGGTCGATATCCCCACCGCGAATAGCGCGTCCACGTCCAACGTCCGCGTGCGCGACGGCTTCGCGCCCGACGCATTGAACCCCCGCGTGCTGACGGGCCGCTCCATCGCCGCCGTGTGGCCCTACGCGTTTCCCGAAGGCCTCACGCATCAATGGAACATGAACGTGCAGCGGACGATCTTCGCCGCCACTACGGTCTCGGCGGCCTACGTCGGCACAAACACGGTTCACCGCCGCCTGGGCGCGGTGTCCATCAACCAGCCGCGCCCTGGCCCCGGTGCGCTCAACCCGCGCCGCATGTTTCCTGACTACTCGGATATCTCCATGGATATTCCGATTGGAACGAACAACTACCAGGGCCTCGAACTGAAATTCCAACGGCGCTTCTCGCGCGGCTTCTCAATTCTAAGTGGCTACACATGGAGCAAAACGATGGCTGGCGACATCTCGCAGGACAACACCGTATGGGCACCGGAAAAGGCCCGCTCTCCGGAAGACCTTCGCCATCGCTTCTTCACCGCCTCGGTCTGGGACCTGCCATTCGGAAAAGGCCGTCGCTTCTTGACCCAGGGCCCGCTGACGCACCTTGTCGCGGGTTGGCAACTTTCGCCCATCGTAACTCTGCAGTCCGGCCTGCCGTTCACGCCGAGCGTCGTCGGCAACCCCGCCAATACAACTGGGGGCATTCGTCCGGACCGTCGGGCCGACGGCAACCTGCCGCGCGGCCAACGCTCTCCGGACCGCTGGTTCGACGTTCAGGCGTTCGCCGTGCCGGCGCCGTTCCGCTTCGGCAACTCCGGGAACTTCATCCTCACCGGACCGGGACTCGTCAATTTCGACGTCAATATCGCGCGCACGTTCGCGCTGACCGAACGTGTCCGTCTCGATTTCCGCGCCGAGTTCTTCAACTTACTCAACGAGGCGCAGTTCCTCTTCCCGGCCGCGGCTGTTAATCAACCGACCGCGGGCGTCATTTCCCAAACGGCAACCTCCGCGCGCCAGATTCAGTTTGGACTGAAACTCGTGTTCTGACTCATTCCGGCGGCGCCGGGTGAAAATAAGGAACATGCCGGCGCGACGCCCCCTTATCACCCTCACCACCGATTTCGGCACAACCGACCATTTCGCCGGAGCCATGCGCGGCGTCATCAAGACCATCTGTCCGGCTGCCGAAATCCTCGACATCACGCACGAACTGCCCCCGTACGAAGTCACCGAAGCGGCGTTTACGCTTGGTGAGGCCTGGCGCTGGTTTCCGAAAGGAACCATCCACATCGCCATCGTCGATCCCGGTGTCGGCTCGCAGCGCAGACCGATTCTTGTGGAGTCCGCAGGCCAGACTCTCATCGGCCCCGACAATGGGCTGCTCACGTCGGCGCTCAACGAACCCAAAGTGAAGGTTCGGGAAATCACAAACGCCAGATACTTCCTGAAAGCGGTCAGCGGCACCTTCCACGGGCGCGACGTGTTCGCCCCCGCCGCCGCGCACCGCGCCGCCGGTAAACCGGCCGCCTGGTTTGGACCCCTCGTGAAAGATGCACTCCGCTTAAGCATTGGCAAGCCGATTCAAACATCCAAGCGCCAATGGAGCGGATCCATCCTCAGGATCGACCGATTCGGCAACTGCATCACCAATTTTCATGAACGGGACTTCGCCTGGATCCGCGAAAACCCCTTCGTCTTCACCATCGGTTTCGAACCCGTGGCCTCGCTGGCCACCCACTACGCCGAGTGCGGCTACGGAGACTTTCACGCCGTCATCGGCTCCAGCGGCTATGTGGAAATAGTGTTGCGCGAGGCGAACGCCGGTAAAAAGTTGGGCGTCGCCGCCGGCGCACCCGTCGAACTGATGGGCTGGGCCAAGGAGAGCTAGTGCCCGAACTGCCAGAGGTGGAAGCCGTTTGCCGGCGTCTGTGCGAGCAGGCGCTGGGTTCGGTCATCCGTGAGTTGCGCGTGCTGCGTCCATCGATTACCAGGCCCCAGCCCGCCCACGATGTGGAGCGCCTCTGCGCTGGCCGCCGCGTCGCCGCCGTGGAGCGTGCAGGCAAGAACATTGCAATCCGCTTGGACGACGGTCAGACCGTAAACGTGCATCTGCGAATGACCGGCAATCTCTACGTCATCCCCGACGCGCGATTTCTCACCACCGCCATTCGGGCCGTTTTCATCCTCGCCGATGGCCGCGGAATCGTCTTCGAAGACCCCAGAGCGTTGGGTACGCTTCACGCCAATCGGCCCGTAACCGGTCTGGGCGTGGAACCTCTTAGTCCGGACTTCACCCCGGACTCTCTGCGTACCACCAACCGCCAATCCGCCAAGGTGTTTCTGCTCGATCAGCACCACGTCTGCGGCCTCGGCAATATCTATGTGGCGGAGGCCTTGTTCCTCGCCGGCATCGATCCACGGCGCCCGATGGCCAAGCTGACGCGCGCGCGCCGCGAGCGGCTGCATTCCTCGATTGTTCGCGTCTTGAACGATGCGGTACACTCGGCTTATTCTGGCTACACCGCGCCCGGCCGGCTGGAGCCAGCGGAAGGGGAGCAGTTAAAGGTGTACGGAAGAGAAGGCGAGCCGTGTAGAAGTTGTGGGCGTGCCATTCGCCGGATTGTCCAAGCGGGGCGTTCCACATACTTCTGCCCAGGCTGCCAAACCTAATCCCCCGCAATGAGCACTTCCACTGTTACAAGAGCCCAGGAATTTCGCGAGGCTCTATCAAAAGGCGTCCTGGTCGCCGATGGCGCCATGGGCACAATGCTGTATGAAAAGGGCGTCTTTATCAATCGATGCTACGACGAGTTGAACCTCTCGTCGCCGTCGATCGTTCGGGAAGTTCACGAGGCCTACGTCAAGGCCGGCGCCCAGATTATTGAGACCAACACCTTTGGCGCCAACCGGACCCGCCTGGCCAGCTACGGCATGGCCGACAAGCTCGGCGCAATCAACCGCGCCGGCGTGCAGTTGGCCCGGGAAGCGGCCAAAGATGCGGCCTTCGTGGCCGGTGCAGTCGGGCCAATGGGCGTTCGCATCGAACCGCTCGGCCCGCACAGCTTCGCCGAAACCCGCGAGGTCTTTAAAGAACAGGTGCAAGCCCTGGTCGAGGCCGGTGTCGACCTGCTCGTCTTCGAGACGTTCTATCAGTTGAACGAATTGCGCGAAGCCCTGTTCGCCGCACACGAGGTCGTGGGCGGCTCCATGGCGGTCGTCGCCCAGGTCACCATCAACGACGATGGCAACATGCTCGACGGCACCGATACGGAGACCTTCGCCAAGCGGCTGAACGAATGGCCATGCGACGTTATCGGCCTGAACTGTTCGGTTGGCCCCAAAGCGACGTTGGAAACGCTTGAAAAAATCATGGCGTTTTCCAAGAAGCCTCTTTCAGCGATGCCGAACGCCGGTCACCCCGCCGAAGTCGAGGGGCGCAAGATCTACCTCTGCTCGCCCGAGTACATGTCGCAGTACGCGCGGCGGTTTCTATGGGCGGGCGTGAAAATTGTCGGCGGTTGCTGCGGCACCACGCCGGAACACATCAAACAGGTTTGCGGCGAGGCGCGCAGTCTGCAGCCCGCGCAGCGCTCGTTGGCCGTTACGGTGGATGAGCCGAAAGCGCAGGCCGATTCGATGGCCAAGGTTCCCGTCGAGCAGAAGTCGAGGCTCGGCGCCAAAATCGCGGCCGGGAAGTTTGTCACCTTCGTCGAGATTCTTCCGCCGCGCGGCGTCGATCCAACCAAGGAAGTCGCTGGGGCGAAGCTCTGCAAGGCCGCCGGCATTGATGTCATAAACGTTCCCGATGGCCCTCGTGCCAGCGCTCGTCTCAGCGCACAGGTCACCTGCCAGATCTTCCAGCGCGACGCGGAAATTGAGGCGGTGCTGCACTTCTGTTGCCGGGACCGCAACATTCTCGGCATTCAATCGGAACTTTTGGGCGCGCACTCCACGGGGGTCCGCAACCTCATCTGCATCACGGGCGATCCGCCCCGCATGGGTAACTACCCAAGCGCCACCGCCGTGTTCGATGTCGACGCAATCGGCCTCTGCAACATCGTCAATAATTTAAATCACGGTCTCGATATCGGCGGAACGCCGATGGGCTCGCAAACGGCTCTCCTGATGGGCGTTGGCGCGAATCCCGGTGCGCTGAATCTCGACGAGGAAGTCCGGCGCTTCGAGTGGAAGGTGCAGGCCGGCGCCGAGTACGTCGTCACTCAGCCCGTCTTCGATATTCGCCTGCTGGAAGAGTTCCTGCGCCGTACCGAGCACGTAAGAATTCCGGTCGTATGCGGCATCTGGCCGCTCACCAGCTTTCGTAACGCCGAGTTCATGGTCAACGAATTGCGCGTCCCGGTTCCTGAGGAGTACATGAACCGGATGCAGGGTGCCGACACGCCGGAGAAAGCGCGCCTGGAAGGCGTGAAGATCGCCCAGGAGATGTCCCGCCGCGTCCAGCCCATGGTGCAAGGGATTCAACTGTCCGCGCCGTTTGGCCGGTATCAGATGGCGATCGACGTGGCCGAAGTGATTGAGAGGGACGAATAGTTGGCGACCGATCTCATTGAGATCCAAGCGGACGCGCCGGCGCCCGAAGCGATCGAGCGGGCGGCCCTGGCCGTCGCTCGCGGAAAAATCGTCGCCATTCCAACCGAGGCGCGGTACACCCTCGTGGCCGATCCGTTTAACCTGCGGGCCGTCTCTCGCGTTTTCAGGGCAAAGGGCCGGGACGAAATTCGCTCGCTGCCCCTGTTGGTTGGCGGTCTGATGATGGCCGAAGAGTTGGCCTCCGAGGTCTCCGCGCGGTTCCGGATCCTCGCCCGCCACTACTGGCCGGGGCCCTTGACCATCATCGTGCCGGCCGCAGCCAAAGTCCCTTTGAAGGTCACCGGGAATTCGGGCCGTTTGGCCATGCGCCAGTCTCGCTCGAAGGTCGCGGCCGCCTTGATTGAAAGACTCGGGCAGCCATTGATAGCAACGTCGGCGAACCTTAGCGGCCAGCCAACCTGTGCCAGCGGAATCGACGTTTTCGGCACAATGGACGGCCGCATCGACCTGGTGCTGGACGGCGGTGCGTCGGATGGGCCCGGCCCAACCACGGTCGACATAACCGAACCCTATTGGCGCCTTATCAAGGAAGGCGCTGTCCCTGAAAAGGACCTGGCCGAGATTTTGCACCGCACGTAACGTCCCTCCCGGAGTTGTGGTACAGTCGTGGGGCGGTTGCAGTATCACTTCCGAAATTTTGAGGGAGCTATGAAATATTTTCTCCAGCGCGACGGCCGCACATACGGGCCCTATTCATTCGAGGATCTGAAGCGTTATCAGGCCGAAAACAGGATCGGCCCGAACGATTCGATCCGCCAGGAGGACAGCCAAACCTGGGAGCCGTGGCAACAGGTATTGAACCCGCCCGCAGCAGCGCCCGCACCGGCGCCCACTCCTGCGCCGATGTTCAGTCCGCCGCCGCAGCAACCGGTTTATACGCCTCCTCCTGCTACCCCGCCCTCGCAGGGCGGTTTCGGCGCGCAGGGATTCGGCTCCACGCCTGCGCCTTCCGAACCCTCTTGGGGCGGCGGAGCGGCGGCCGCAGGCTTCGGCGGTGCGGCGGCGAGTGGTTTCGGTCAACCCTCCCAGCCGGCCCCGCAGCAACCTGCGTTCGGCGGCTTCGGACAACAACCCCAACAACCGCAACAAGGATTTGGCGGATTTGGCCAGCCCGCGCAACCCAGCGGCTTTGGCGCGCCCCAATCTGGATACGGCGGCGGTGGTGGAGTTGGCCCCATGCCCCCGGATA
Source organism: Acidobacteriota bacterium (assembly GCA_016871155.1). Taxonomy (GTDB): domain Bacteria; phylum Acidobacteriota; class Terriglobia; order Bryobacterales; family Bryobacteraceae. The sequence goes on from VFZO01000067.1 coordinate 11,548, forward strand.
TGCAGTGGTACATCGTGCTGCTCATCGGCATGGTCACCTGCGGTCTGTTCACCCTCTACTGGCTCTTCAAGGAAGTCACCTTCGTCCAGCAGATCGATCCGAACTCCGGCGCCAAAAAGAAGTTCATCAATGCCATCCTGCTCTACGTCGTGGGAATCGTGGTCTCCTTCAGCATGGGTATGATCGGCGCCATGATGGAAAGCTCGATTATCGCCTCGCTCTCGATGCTCGGTTCGCTGCTGACGTTGGGCGGCGCGGTATTCCTCATCTTGGGAATGTTTGAGATGCGCACCTCGATCCACAACTACTACACGACAGTAGAGCCCATGGGCATCAACCTCATGGATACGGCCGGTGCCGTCCTCACATTCTTCTTCGGTGTCTACTTCTTCCAATACCACTTCGCGAACATCGCTATGCGCAAGAAGGCGATGGGGCATCAGTAGCGCTGTATGGTCCGCTTTCTGAGCGGAGTCCTGGTTTTTGCTGCCCTTTGGGCTGATCCGCTCATAATCGCCCACCGGGGCGGCAGGGCTGTTATGCCCGAAAATACTTTGGCGGCGTTCGAGTACGCCGCCCGGCTCGGCGTGGACGTCATCGAACTTGACTGTGTCGTCACCAAAGACAACGAGTTGGTCGTCCACCACGATCTGGCCCTGCACGGCCGGGCCGTGCGAAGCATGACGCTCGAGGAGGTGCTCGCCTTCGACCGCGGCGCGACGCGAAGCGAGGGCTTCCCAAGCCAGGCGGCTCTCCCCGGACTGCGCATTCCAAGGCTGGAGGAGGTTTTCGCCTTCCTCAAAGCCAAACCGCAAAAACTCATGGTGGAAACCAAGATGGATCCAAACGTCGATCCGCGCTGGTTCACCGAAGCCATCGACCGGCTCATCCGCAAGTACGCCTTAAGCGAACGCGTAATCTTTCAGAGCTTCGATCATCGCACGCTGCATGTGATGAAGGACCTGAACCCCGCCGTCGAGCTGGCGCTGCTGAACCCAGCCCGGCGTTTGGACGACTACGTCGGCCCGGCCCGCGCCCTGGGTCCCAAGGCCCTGCAGGTCGTCAATGTCCGCGTCGTGGACGCACAAATCGTCCAGACCCTTCACGCCGCCGCTATCCGTGTGTTTTCGGGAACCGCAAACGACCCGGCGGACTGGAAGCGCCTCCGCGAAGCCGGTGTGGACGCCATCGTCACCGATGACCCGGCCGCGCTGCGGGCCCTACTGAAATAGGGTGCGTGTTATCCTGGGCTTGGAGCGTTCCTGGGAGTCAGGTGCTGCCCCTAATTTTGATCCGATGCCATTCGAATCGGGGTCCATCTCGTTCACAAAAGCGTCGTTGAGCAAGCTCCTGACCGGAAACGGTCCAGGGAGAAGCCTGCAGGCGCGCGGAGGATTCCACCCTTGTCATTATCAGGGGTCAAGGCAGGGGGTTGTACGGTCGTTCTGGTGCGCTCCAATCTTGTTTCATGAACATTCTTTTTATCGGTGACGTATACGCCTCTCACGGCAGGCGCATCGTCTCCGAAAACCTCGCCCGTATCGTCGGCGAGCAGCGGATCGATCTGGTGATCGCGAACGTCGAGAACTCGGCCGGCGGCTTTGGCGTAACCCCGCAGATCGCCGAAGACATGCTCTCGATGGGCGTCGAGGTCATGACTACCGGCAACCACGTCTGGGACAAAAACGAGGTCCACGAATACTTCGCGCGGCAGCCGCGCCTGCTCCGGCCCGCCAACTACCCGCCCGTGCTGCCAGGCTCCGGCGTCTATACCGGCAAGGCCCGCAACGGCGCCCCCTACGCAGTCGTCAACCTCCAAGGGCGCACTTTCATGGCCACGATCGACGATCCGTTCCGCAAAGCGGATGAGATCCTGACGGCAATTCCGGACGATGTCAAAATCCGCTTCGTCGATTTCCACGCAGAGGCGACCTCGGAAAAAGTGGCATTCGGCTGGTTCCTGGACGGGCGGGTCACCGCAGTGATCGGGACCCACACGCACATTCCCACCGCCGACGCCCGGGTCCTGCCCGGGGGGACGGCGTATCAGACCGACGCTGGAATGACTGGCAGCTACGCCGGCGTCATTGGAGTCGAAAAGTCTCTTATTTTGAGGCGCTTCCAGACCACACTTCCAGTCCGAATGGAAGGCGCGAAAGGCATGGTGGAACTCCACGGCGTGATCGTTACAGCGGACACCACCACGGGAATGGCTGTCGCTATCCGGCGGGTTCACATTACCGAGACCGGGCTATAGTCCGGCCCGCAGGATGCCGATAAGAGAGAGGATGCCCGGACTTCCCTCCTCCGTCGCGCGCTGGCTGCTTCCGGTACTCTTCCTGACGCTCGCATCGTCGGCCGGTTTGCAGTGGGCCGGATTGAGTGCGCAATCGGAGGCCGCCAGGCACCACACTATCGTCCAGCGGCTGAACGATTTTTCAATGCTCCTGCTAAGGATTGGTTCCGCCAACGAACCGGAACGCCAGAGGGCGGCGCAGCAGGTATCTGGCTACGTGGACCGCTTAAGCACCGAGGAGAAACTGCGGGCCGGCTCACGAAGGGTGACGGCTCTGGCTTCGTACCCCGATGATTCGGTGGATGAGCGGCTACGCGCCGAGGTGCGCGGTCTGGTCAGCGAGGCTGAATCCCTGGAGACGGCCGCACTGCGCAGGGCCAACACCTACACTCTCGCCACGCAGTGCCTGGTCGTCCTCACCGCCTGTGTGTGCGGAGCCCTGCTCCTGCGCCGCAAGGTCCCGCAGCCTGCGTAAAAATTCGTATCATCGAACGAATGACACGACGCGCAGCAATTGCCCTTACAGCGGCACGGCTGTCGGCTCGCCCATCTTTGGACGCTGTTCTTCAGAACCGTGGCGACGTGCCCTGCGTAGCGGCCATGGTCGCGGACAAGAAAAACATCGTTTACCAAGGGGCCTTTGACGCTCCCATCGACGGGGTATTCGGCATAGCGTCGATGACCAAGGCCATCACCTCGGCCGCGGCTCTTCGCCTGGCCGACCAACGGAAGATCACTCTCGATGAGCCGGTGGCCCGGTACCTCCCTGCGCTGCGTACCATGAGCGTGCTGACCGGCTTCTCCCCGCGCGGCGTCCCGCGAACCCGTCCTGCCGCCCGGGCCATCACATTGCGCCACCTGCTCACGCACACTTCAGGCCTCAGCTACGCGACCTGGGACGAGAACGTCAAACGCGCCCAGGCCCGAAGGGTACAAAATCTGCTCGCCTTCGAACCCGGCGCCCGCTGGCAATACGGAACTGGAATCGATTGGGCCGGCCGGTTGGTCGAAACCCTTACCGGTCAAACGCTAGAGACCCACTTCAAAGAGGTGTTTTTTGACCCCTTGGGCATGGCCGATACGAGCTTTCTAATTCAACCCGATAAGTTCCATCGTCTCATAGATTTGCATCGAAGGAAACCAGACGGCGCATTGGCCGCAGACCCCCGGAAACTGCCGGAGGGTCCCAAATCGTTTAACGGCGGAGGCGGCCTTTACTCCACCGCTGGGGACTACATCCGGTTCCTTCAGATGATCCTCCGGGGCGGCGACGGCATCCTCAGCCCCCGCGTCATCCGATGGCTATCGGACAACGCCATCGGCGGCCTTTCCGCCGGCCGGTTGCAGTCCACCAACCCGGCCAGCTCCAGCGATGTCGACTTCCACCTGAGCGGCAGCAACCGCCACACCCTCGGGTTCCTGCTGAATCCCAGAACCGGGAAGCTCTCCTGGGCCGGCCTGGCGAACACGTTTTTCTGGATCGATCCGGCGCGGGAACGCTGCGCCGTGGTGCTGATGCAGTTCCTGCCGTTCTGCGACCCGGCCGCTCTCTCGGTGTTGCACAACTTCGAAAACGCTGTTTCCACGGAGGTCTAAAGAATGCGCCTTTCCGGACTGTTGCTAACCGCCGCATTGTATGGGCAGGGAACGCTGGAGGACTACACCCGCGCCACCGCACTGCGCGACACCATGCGTCCTCTGACGGCGGGCACCGCGGGCGAAGTATCCTGGCTCAAACAATCCGGCAAGTTTTGGTATCCGGTCACGACGGCCACGGGATTGCAATACGTGATGGCGGATCGCACCGGAGCGAAATCCCCGGCCTTTGACCATGCGCGTCTGGCCGCGGCGTTGACGGAGTCTCTGGGCCGTCCGGTGAAAGCGGACCGGTTGAATCTGGCGGGTCTGGAATTCGAGGAGGACGAGGACGCGATCCGCTTTTCGGCGGGCACCGTCCGGCTGCATCTCGATCTGAAAACCTATACCGTCTCCAGACGCGGTGAGTCGAACTACTTCGGCAGCGGCCCCCGCGTGGACGAGTCCTTGCGCCGCTTGAAGGCGCCGGCCGGCGAAGCCGAAGTATTCCTTCGCAACCACAACATCTGGCTTCGCGTGGACGGCAAGGAGGTTCCGCTCTCGTCCGATGGCTCGGAAGGAAACTACTACACGCTCCCGGCCGGCGGCTGGTCTCCCAATGGGAAGAAGCTCGCGGTCTTTCGTGTGCGGCCGGGCCAGCGACGGCAAATCCACATGGTCGAGTCCTCACCGGCTGACCAGGTACAACCAAAGCTGAAGACGATCCCCTACGTGAAGCCGGGCGACGCGCTCGACCTGCCGCGGCCCGTCCTGTTCGATCTTGTCACGCGCAAGGTCCACTTTATCGACGATCGACTGTTTCCAAATCCGTTCGATATGCGCCGCATCTCCTGGCGGAAAGACTCCCGCGCCTTTCACTTCGGCTATAACGAACGCGGGCATCAGGTCTTTCGTGTGATTGAGGTGGACGCCTCGACCGGAGTGGCCAGGGCTGTGATCGAGGAGACCTCATCGACATTTTTCCACTACTCCGGAAAAATGTTCCGCCACGACATCGACGATGGCCGTGAAACGATCTGGATGAGCGAACGGGACGGCTGGAACCATCTCTATCTCTACGACGGCGCGTCCGGCAAGGTAAAAAACCAGATCACTCGGGGAGCGTGGCCGGTCCGCTCCGTCGTCGCGGTGGACGATGAGAAGCGCCAGATCTATTTCCTCGCCAGCGGCATCGACGAAGGCAAGGATCCGTACTATCGCCACCTGTTCCGCATCGGATTCGACGGCAGCGGACTCACGCGCCTCAGCACGGTCAACGCCGATCACAGCGCCAGCGTGTCCAAGGACTTCGCCTATTTCACACTGACCTATTCGCGCACGGACCTGCCGCCTGTGACAGAACTCTACAAGCGATCCGGTGAACTCGTGAAGCAGATCGAGCGGGTGGAGTTGGCGCCGCTCGCAACCGCGGGCTTCCGGGCGCCCGAGCCTTTCGTTGCGAAAGGCCGCGACGGCAGGTCCGATGTCTGGGGCCTCATCTATCGTCCGTCCCGCTGGGATGCATCGAAAAAGTATCCGGTGCTCGAATACATCTACGCCGGCCCGCACGACTCCTTCGTCCCGAAAACCTTCAGCGCCGCGCACCCGATGCAGGAGATGGCCGAACTGGGTTTCATCGTCGTGCAGATGGACGGCATGGGCACCTCGAACCGGTCGAAAGCGTTTCACGATGTCGCCTGGAAGCATCTAGGCGATGCGGGGTTCCCGGACCGCATCCTATGGCACAAGGCCGTGGCAGCCAAGTACAGCTACTACGACCTGACACACCTGGGCATCTACGGCCACTCCGCCGGCGGCCAAAGCTCGCTGGCCGGCCTGCTGCAGTATCCGGACTTCTACAAAGCGGCCGCGTCCTCGGCCGGCTGCCACGACAATCGAATGGACAAGATCTGGTGGAACGAGCAGTGGATGGGCTGGCCGGTCGGCGAGGAGTACGCGGCTAGTTCCAACGTTGACAACGCCCACAAGCTGAAGGGCCGCCTTCTGCTGGCGGTCGGCGAGTTGGACACCAACGTCGATCCGGCGTCTACCATGCAGGTCGTCAACGCTCTCATCAAGGCGGGCAAGGTCTTCGACCTGCTCGTAATCCCCGGCGCCGATCACGGCCTGGGCGAGTACTGGAATCGCAAGCGGCAGGACTTCTTCGTTCGAACGCTCCTGGACAAGGAGCCGCCGGATTGGAACACCGTCAAGCCGCCGCCCGCCGCCGCAGAGTAGGCGTTAGCAACGCCCGCAGGTCGCGGCGGATGACTTGGCCGCAGGCCGCCACTACGCTTCCCTTGGGCTCGAAGGCGAAGCTCGTACCGGCCAACCGGAGCATGCACGCGTCGTTGGTGTTGTCTCCAACGGCCAGCACATCGTTCGCCGGAACGCCGAGCCGCTCGCGAAGGTGGCGGAGTACATTACTCTTGCAGCTCCCATGGTCCGGGCAGCCCGCGGAGTGTGTGAACATCGCGGATAGCGTAAGGCCGCCCGTAGCCGTTCCGCCGGAGAAGCGAAGCAGGTTGGCGACGCTAAAGTCGGCGAACACACGGCGGCGCACAATCTCGGTGGCCACTCGATAGCTGTCGGAAACGATGCCAACGCGAAAACCGTTCCTGCGGAGCGCGCGGATTGTCTCCACGGCCCCCGCCGTGAGGGGTATTTCGCGCGCCACCGTTTCGAACAGGCGCTTTGGAACGCCCCGGAGCGCTTCCGCAATGGACTGCGCGCGCACTTCGTCACGCAAGCGCGGATTGTCGAGGAACTCGACCAGTTGCCCTGTCTTCCCGGCCAGCGCCGCCACCTCTGATACCGTTCGGCCCTGAATCAGTGTGCCGTCCATGTCGAACAGCGCCAAGCCTTGGATCTCTCCGTCCGTTTCAAGCTGGATGGCCAACTCATCGTTCGCGTGACGCTCCACTTCTTCCACCTCTTCGACGTGCGATCCGTTGAGGCGCCCGAAGCGCCGCGCGCGATCGATCAGCGTGCGGACTACCTGCATGGCCATCTGCCCAAGCGCATCGAGCGTTTGGCTCTCGTGAGCCAGGTAGCCGATGTCAGCCTCCTCCACGCGGAAACCGAGCATGACCGCATCTATCAGAAGACCGAGGTCCGCTCCGTAATCGGTCTCTATGCGCAACCGTTCCGCCGTCGACCGGCGAATGGCGGCAATTCCGCCCAGCGGTTGCGCGAAGTGAGCGAGTTCCGGAAAAAAGACACGCAGCAAAGGCTTCGCCGTCAGAACCGTTACCCGGCCAGCCTCTCGGCTGAATTTCGCCTTCACCAAATCGGCGCGATCCGCGAGGATCGGTGCTACAAGGCTCTCAATCAAGGCTGGATTCAGACCATCCAAGTCGCCATCCAAATAGACAATCACGGAGCCCGAGGTGGCCCGAAGGCCGTCTTCCATCGAAGCCCCTTTACCGAGCAGAGAACTGGTGATAACCCGGGCGCCAGCGTTACGCGCCTCCTTGGGCGTACCGTCCACCGAGCCATCGTCGACAACGACGACCTCGGAAACCAAAGGTGAATTACGAGCGAACTGCACAACCGATCCGATTCGCGTCGACTCGTTCAATGCGGGAATGACGATTGAAACCATGGGATCCTCCTTGGAAGTTGGACCCACCTCGGCGGCGTTCTTCTCAGGATGCCCTGGAGCCAAAACTCTCGCAATACCCTCGATCGGCCACCCGGCACGCTGGTGGCAGAGAAATTCCATTGTCCTGAATGGGTTACGCCACAGTTGTTCAACAATTCATACAGATCAAATTTGCAGACCGGCTACGGATCGATCTTGTACACGTAGATCGAATAACCCGGCCGCGCGATGGGGGCGCGATCCCGGAACTCGGCGAAGAAATCCCTGTACTCGGCAGGCAAATAAAGTCCGGTCAGCAGGTTGGCGCTGATCGCATACAGACCAGGTTGGGTGCGCAGCCGCGTCTGTCCTTCAGCGAACTTCGCGTTCCAGGGAATCGGCAACCGTCCAATCTCTTCGTCCTTGAAGAACCGGTATGGGTTGTCGAGTCCCCAGTAGGCAAGCTTGAGGGGCTTGCCTCCGTTCGCAGTGAGGTACTCCCGAAGTTCCGGCAGCGACTGTCCCCAGTCCACATTGCTATCCGCCAGATAACGCAAACCATTTTCGGGTCCGCCGGCAGCCTCGTTGAAATAGGCGAGCCCCGTATCATGGTGGCGAATGGATATCAGCGTCAGCCAGAGGCCGAGTACCGCCACAACGATTCCCCCGCGGCGTTCGATCAGCAAGGCCGCCCCTGCTCCAGCGGCGATCGCCAGGAACGGATAACACGGCAGCGCCAAACGAACGCCAAGTTGCATGGCACTCGCCGAAATGGCGACGAAATAAATCCCAAAGCCGGCGGCGAGAAACACCGTCGCGGCCTTCCGTCGAACGAGCGAGAAACAACCGGTCAACGCCAGCGCCGAAAACGCAAGAGGGAGCTTGACCGCAAGACCCGCTAGAAAGTACCGCCAGTCTCCTCTCGGTGCGAACTGCCCTAGGAAATATACGGGAAGCTCCCCTCCGCCGCCAATAAACAGCGAGACGGCACCCTCCCACATCGGCCAGGACAACGGAATGTACGTGAAAACCTGCCCTGCGCCCAGGAACCAGCCCGGTACGATGCCAGAGTATTGCTCCCGGAGATGCGCCAACAACCAGCTCGAGAGCCGGCGAATCTCGAGCGGCGTTGCGGCCATGGAAAGGAGCCACGAAGGGACGAGCACGGCAAGCGTATGCGCGCCGATTCGAATCCGCCGGAGAGCGGCGAGTGCCGCGGCGATGGGAACCAGGATCAATAGCGACAGCTTCGATAGAACCGCCACGGCCAATGCAAGACCCAAGACAAGGGCGTTTCGAAGCGTGGCCTCCTGCCAGAAACGCCAGGCGCAGAACCAAAACAGAAGATGACCGAATGCCGCGGCCAGATCGTTCTTGAAGAGTCCGCTGTGCGCTCGGAAGCCCGGTTCCAGTGCCAACACCGTCATCGCAGCAAAGCCCGCAAACGGGCTAAACAACTGCCGGCCCCAGAACCAGACGAATACCAGGATGCCGGCCGGAAAGACGAGCAGAGAAGCCCTGGGCCAAAAGAAAACCTTTCGGCAAAATTCCTTGTCCGTCAGTTTATCCATGAGCAGGACCGCCTGATTCCACTCATGCCGCTCGTCTCCCGCGTGACCCAGGTCTGGCGCGAGCGGCAGCGTGTACAGAAACCGGGTGGGCCAGCCGCCGATGATCCGGATTAGGGCCGGCATGTCGCGTGGCGGGAGCGTTCTCCCTCCATGCCAATAGACATGGGCGGACACGAGATGGCTTGGCTCGTCGGCGGTAATGCCTCCGTTCCAGGCGCGGTCGAGGACGGAAAGGCAAAACAACGTCAGCACTGCTGTGACAGCGGGCAATTCCCAGTTACGAATGCAAAAAGGTTAATCTTTCGCGACCAGAATTCCTATCCCTTTCCTCGGGTATCCCGGCACCGGCCCCTGGCCGGGTTCGCGCCGCATCTACAGCATCGGCGTGATGGCGGAGTTTACATGAAGGAAAGTATAGTAACGCATTCCCCAAAAAATGTACGACTTCAGCCTGAGCGTCTTCTTCCCCGCTTACAACGATGCGCCATCGCTACCGGGGTTGATTAGCAAGACCTTCCACGTGCTTGAGACGTGGGTCCGCGATTTTGAGGTGATCGTTGTCAACGACGGAAGCTTCGACGATACAGGCGAAGTCCTCGCACGGCTCCAAACCGAATTCGGACCGAGGTTGCGCGTGGTTACCCACGAGGTGAACAGGGGCTATGGCGGGGCCTTGCGCACCGGGTTCGCTACGGCCACGAAGGAATGGGTGTTCTATACAGACGGGGACGCGCAGTACGATGTCGACGAATTACCCGGTTTCCTGCACCGCGTTCGCGCAGGCGTGGGGCTGGTGAACGGATTCAAATTGAGCCGCAACGATCCCTGGCACCGCATATGGATCGGCAAAACTTACAACGCCTTTGCACGGGCGCTGTTTCGTATCCGCCTGACAGACATCGACTGCGACTATCGGCTGATCCGGCGCACGCTGCTGAACAACATCGAATTGACATCCACCAGCGGAACCATTTGCGTCGAGCTGGTGCGCAAGCTGGAACTCTCCAACTGCGAGATCGTCGAGATCGGCGTGAACCACTACCCGAGGCTGCATGGAAGGTCGCAGTTCTTCCGCGTGAAGAGCCTTCTGAATACGCTGATGCAGTTGATCCGGCTCTACGTCCGGCTAGTGCTGTTAACGCGCGATGAGCCGCGCACGGACCGGAGCGGCGGGCACGCCGGCCAGGGAGTAGAGGACGTCCGGCGCGACGTCCTTGTAGGCGTAGCGCACGAAGACCGGTTCGGACACTGAGTCGGCGCTAACCAGCACGCTGGCGCCTTCCACCTTCGCCGCCGCCGGTACATACTTCTCATCGGTCCCGGCAATTTCGAAAGCGGCTTCGGCCGGCCCCTTCAATTGCAGTCCAGCGCCGGCATTGTCGAACCACATCCGGAGCGCGGCGCCCTCCGCCGTCAGTTGGCGCAGCAGAGGGCTGACCGGCGCCGTGGCGCTGCCGTAGGCCACACGCCTGGCGGCATTGGCCAATCGTTCCCCGGCGTCTTTCTTGTTGGTGGGATGGATATCCTTGGCATCGCCGATTCCCAGCGTGTTCGAGAATCCGACGTTTGCGAGTTTGAGCGTTTCCAATTGCGACTCGCGCGTCAACGGCAGATCGGCCGGCATCGGCGAGGTAAACGGCGCCAGCAGGACCCAAAGGAATGGAAGTTCGCCCTGGCCCCATTGCGCGCGCCAATCCTGAATCATCGCGCCGAACAGCTTCCGGTAGAGGTACGCGTCGTTCCCTTGCCGGTTGGCCTCGCCCTGATACCAGAGGAAACCGCGAATGCCGTAGCCGCGGATGGGATGCACCATCGCGTTCCAAAGCACACTCGCGGCGTTCTGCGGGCTGCGAGGCGTCCGGGTGATGTACTCCTGCAAATCGGAGTTCCCGGCCAGCGCCTCCCGGCGCGTCCACGCCTGCGCCGCGGTGCCGCCCCACGCGGTTTGAATAATGCCAAAGGGAACCTTCCGCTCCAGATGGAGGCTCTTGGCGAAGAAGTAGGCGACGCCGGAGTACTGCTCGGCATTCTGCGGCGAGATCGACTGCCAGCTACCCTGCAGATCCTGTTGCGGCGTCTCCGCTTTTAGGTTCGGCACTTTGAAAAAGCGGATACGCGGCCAGTTGGCCTGGGCCGCTTCTTCCTTGCCGCCTGCGCTGCGGCCGAGCGACATCGCCATATTGGACTGGCCGGAGCCAACCCATACCTCTCCCGCCAGCACATCCTTCACTTCGAGCGTATTGACCTTGAGCGTGTACGGGCCTCCGGGCCGGACCGCGGGAAGGTCCAGAACCCACTTCCCCGTCTTGCCCGCCGTAGTGGATACGGACTTCGCCGCCAGTGTGGCCGTGACCTTCTCCCCCTCCGCCGCCCATCCCCAAATTCGTACCGGCGTACCGGATTGAACAACCATCCGGTCGCTAATAATCGCCGGCAAACGTACTTCGGCGCTTAGGCCGGCGCTGCAAAGTAGAACTACGCTCTGTCCAATTCGGGATGCTGTTTTGCCCACTCGAGATACTCCTCCACGGTGCGGAACGTTTTGTGCTTATAGAGCCGGCCGGCGTCTTCCACCGGGTGCGTCCAGTTGTATTCCCAGGAGTCCTCGGTATCGCGCATCCACTTTTGCAGACGCCGCTCCAGCGCGGCCTCCACCTTCGCCGCCTCCGGCTTGCCAACCAGATTGTTCTGTTGGAACGGATCTTTCCGGAGATCGTAGAGAACCCAGGGCTTCGATTGGAACCGGGCATACATATGGGTCTTCGTGCGCACGCCGCGCCAGCCCTCCGGCGTGCCGTCGCCGGAGAAAGGCCCAAAGATCTGAAAGAACGCGGAGTCCGGCTTCGGCCCCTGGCCGGTTACGATCGGTCTCGAAAGATCGCGGCCCTGCATCGCGCCCGGAGGCTTCAGGCCGGCCATGCCCAGCAGCGTCGGCGCGAAGTCCACGTGCGTGAAGAACACGTCGCTGCGCGTATTGGGCTTCACATGACCGGGCCAGCGAAGAATGCCGGGCACGCGGATCGACTCCTCCCACGGCTTGCGTTTCAGCCTCTCGCCGTGGGAGCCGAGCATGTCGCCGTGGTCGCTCGAGTACAACACGATGGTGTTCTCGCGCAGGCCCAGTTCGTCGAGCTTTGCCATCAAACGCCCCACCTGATCGTCGATCGCTGTCACCATACCGTAGTATTCGGCGATGGCCTCGCGTGCGGGTACGCGTTCGCCGGGCCGGTAGTTAGCGCGCATGGTCAAGTTCCCGGCTGGATAGTTTTTCGTGTATTCCGGCGGCGCCTTGTAAGGATCGTGCGGCGGACCCCATTGCACGGTCAGGTAGAAGGGGCGATCGTCTTTCTTGGCGGCATCAAGGAACTCGACCGCGATGTCGGCCCAGCCTTCGGCCTCGAACTTGCCAAGCTTGATGGGCTTGGGCTCGTCGCGAAAGTAGTGATTGTCGAAGTGGCGGTGCGAACACTGGTGCGCGGCCCAGAACTCAAAGCCCTGCCTCCGTTCGCCCGGCGGTACAAATCCAGGTTCGCGCGCCCCGCCGTCCAGGTGCCATTTGCCGATAAATCCCGTGCGGTACCCGGCCTTGCGCAATACCTTCGCGAACGTTACGTGATCCTCGCGCAGGCGCAGATCGTTCGCCACCATGCCGTTCCAGTGGCAGTACTGACCGGTGAGCAGCACGGCGCGGGCCGGGCAGCAGACCGGCGTGTTGGCGAAGGTATGTTCCAACACGACGCCTTCGCTGGCCAGCTTGTCCAGATGCGGCGTGCGCACCTCCTTGTTCCCCAGGCAGCCGGTGCTGTGGTAGCGATGCTGATCGGGCATGAGGAAGAGAATGTTCGGCCGGCGTGCGGCGGCCCGCGCCGCCAGGGAGCCGGCCGCAACAAACGCGCGGCGTGAAAGTCCCATGAAAGAACTTATACTCTATCCAAAAACTCGCGAACAGCGGGTGCGATAGCGGCGACGAGCGATCGACTCTCCGCGCCGCTGGCATCCGAAGCGATGTAGACGAGCCACTCGCCCTTTTCAAACGCCGCGACCTCATACCCGTTGGACCCGGCCGCCAGCAGAGCGGGAATCGACTCGGCGTTCTCCCGCTTCGTCAGTATTACCGATAGCAACCGCTGACCGTCGTGCAACGCCAGGTGAACGAACGAGCGCCCCTTGAACTTGCAAACGTGGCTGACGTGCAGCTTGAAGGCGGGCGGGACCTTCGCGGTCACAACTTCGGCGAGGCCGGTCATTTTCGCGGGAAGGTCCTCCGCCAACTTGGCGACGGGCTTCGGCGCCGAATTGTATTTGCGCATTACCGCACAATAAACGTGGTCCCGCAGGCCAACTCGCAGGATCTCCGGCAGCGCGGGTTCGGTCGCGGCAAGTATCGCATCGACGGTTCGCAGCTTGTTGATGTACAGCACGCCAAAAATCAGCCCGGCCGCGGCCGCCGCCATTGCGGGCCACATCCACAAACGCCGCGGCGCCGGACGCGCGGCAATGCGCGTCTCCATCCCCGGCGGGATCGGTTCGCTGTCGAACGCTTGTCGCAGCCGGTTACTCATGCCGGTCCTCCAATTCCATACTCTTTCGCGACGCCGTCCAATTTCTCGCGCAATTGCGCGCGGCCGCGGCTCAAACGGCTCATCACCGTGCCTATCGGCAATCCGAGAATTTCGGCGGTCTCCTTGTAGCTCAACTCCTGTACATCGGTCAACAGAACCACGGCCCGGTGTTCGGGCGTCAGATCGTCCAAAGCGGCGAGAATTCCTTCGTCGGAGAGGTGCTCCGGAATGGGAGCCGGCGCGGCCAGTTGCTCTTCCAGGAACTCCTCGTCCGTATGAAACAGACGAATCCGCCACCAACTCCGGCGTTCATGATCCACGCAATGAAAGAGAATCTTGAAAAGCCACGCCTTGCAATTCGTGCCGGATTCAAACCGGGAAAACGACTTCCACGCCTGCAGAAAGACCTCTTGCGTTACATCCTGCGCCTTCGTGCGGTCCCTTGTCATACGCACCGCGGCACGATAGACGTCCGCCATGAATGGGACGGCTTCGTTTTGAAAACGCGACTCCAGAGGGTTCAAAATCGCCCCATGCGCGACTGCAAGACTCCAACTGGACATGCTAGTAACGATCCCCCGGCAGAGCCGGGGGCCTTCGTTCGTGAGCCGCTCAAAGCGGCTGGTTGGGGTCGCTGGCGCGGCCCCGTGGTTTAGCACCACCTCAAAGGTGGCGCATCAGTAGTCCAGTTTCAACTGGTCCAATCTGGTATCTTCGGCTTCTTGGCTGCGAATGTAGTTGCGGATGACGGCTTCGTCTCGGCCCACGGTCGAGACGAAAAATCCTCTCGC